>NZ_JAIFJY010000012.1:0-216766 GCF_051835185.1 Klebsiella sp. K5-306 | reverse complement strand
GGGGCCGAACGTGGCGGGGGTGATTGGCTCGGCGATTGCCGCCGGGGTGATGCTCAAGTACGTGCTGGCGATGTGAATCGTTACCTTTCCCCGGATTGCGCCGTAAACGGCTTATCCGGGCTACCGGATCGCAGACGGCTGTAAACCCGTAGCCCGGGATAAGGCGTCAGCCGCGACCCGGGGATTCTCCCGGAGGCGGCGCTTAACGCGCCTTGTCCGGGCTACCGGATCGCAGACGGCTGTAAACCCGTAGCCCGGGTAAGGCATCAACCGCAAGCCCGGGATACGTAAAACGTCGTATTCCATCTGGATGTGTTCTGAAATCCATAAAACTGTGGGCCGATTCCGCGCCGTCGGTCGCTAAAAAAGAGAAAATGGCCTTTTGATGTCAATTCGCCCAATGTTTAGCCGAAAAATCACGCACTGGTTTGCCCGACGTTCGTTCCAGAACCGCATCTTCCTGTTGATCCTGTTTACCTCGACAATAGTGATGCTGGCGATGTCATGGTATCTCACCAGCATCACGGAAGAGCGTCTGCATTATCAGGTCGGCCAGCGCGCGCTGATCCAGGCGATGCAGATCTCCGCCATGCCTGAGCTGGTAGAGGCGGTCGAAAAGCACGATCTGGCGCGAATTAAAGCGCTTATCGACCCCATGCGATCGTTTTCCGATGCCACCTACATCACCGTCGGTGATGCAAAAGGCCAGCGTCTGTATCACGTGAATCCGGATGAGATCGGCAAATATATGGAAGGCGGAGACAGCGACGAAGCGCTGTATAACGCTAAAAGCTATGTGTCGGTGCGTAAAGGATCGCTCGGCTCTTCATTGCGCGGTAAGTCGCCGATCCAGGACAGCACCGGGAAAGTGATCGGCATCGTCTCGGTGGGCTACACCATCGAACAGTTAGAGAACTGGCTGAGTCTGCAAATCGGATCGCTGATGATCCCGATGGCGATCATGCTGCTCCTGCTGCTCTACTGCGCCCGACGCTTCTCGCTGCATATCAAAAAACAGATGCTGAATATGGAGCCGCAGCAGCTATCACAGCTGCTTATCCAGCAAAGCGTCTTGTTTGAATCGGTCTTCGAGGGACTGATAGCCATTGACTCTCACTACCGAATTACCGCCATCAACCAAACCGCAAGGAGATTATTAAACCTCAGCCAGCCGGAAACTATCCTGATTGGCAAAAGCATCAGCAGCGTGATCTCTCAGGAGACGTTCTTTTATGACGCACCGCAGACAAATAAAAAAGACGAAATTGTCACCTTTAATCAGATCAAAGTGATCGCCAGCCGCATGGCCGTCACGCTCAATAGCGAGCCCCAGGGATGGGTCATTAGCTTTCGTAGTAAAGACGATATCAACACCCTGAGCCTGCAGCTCAGCCAGGTCCAGCAGTATGCGGATAACCTTCGCGCCGTGCAGCACGAGCACCGCAATTTGATCTCCACCATTGCCGGGCTACTGTTTTTGAAACGCTACGATAACGCGCTGGATCTCATTCAGCAGCAGTCTGAAAGCCACCAGAAAGTTCTCGATTTTATCGCCCGTAATTTTAAAGTGAACCATCTTGCCGGGCTGCTGATCGGCAAATATTACCGCGCCAAAGAGCTCGGATTAGAGCTGGTCTTCGATCCCGCCTGTCACGTGGAAACCCTCCCCTCATCGCTTTCGCATAATGAGTGGATCTCGATCGTCGGTAACCTGCTGGACAATGCCTACAATGCCGCCTTACGGCAGCCGGCAGGATCGAAGCAGATCGAGTGCCTGATCAACAGCGAGGGCGGCGAAGCGATCGTCGAGATCGCCGACCAGGGCTGCGGAATTGATGAATCGCTGCGCGATCGTATTTTTGAGCGCGGCGTCACCAGCAGCGACAGCGGCGATCACGGTATCGGGCTATGGCTGGTACGCAGCTACGTCGAGCAGGCGGGCGGCAATATCGTCGTCGACGACAACATCCCTTTTGGCACTATTTTTACTCTTTATATCCCCCTGACCCGAGATGAACACCATGGATAGCATCACAACTCTCATCGTTGAAGACGAACCTATGCTGGCGGAAATTCTGGTGGATACCATCAAGCAATTTCCCCAGTTCGAAGTCATTGGCATTGCGGATAAGCTGGAAAGCGCAAAAAAAATGCTTCGTCTCTATCAGCCCCAGCTGATTCTGTTGGATAACTTTTTGCCCGATGGCAAAGGCCTCGATTTGATCCGTCACGCCGTCAATATCAATTATAAAGGACGTATCATTTTCATCACCGCCGACAACCATATGGATACCATCAGCGAAGCTCTGCGGATGGGCGTTTTCGATTATCTGATTAAGCCGGTTCACTATCAGCGATTGCAGCATACGCTTGAGCGTTTTGCCCGCTATCGCAGCTCCCTGCGCTCGAGCGAGCAGGCGAGCCAGACCCACGTTGACGCCCTTTTCAATATCCAGGCCAAAGAGCACGCGGAAGCCGCCGGCACCGCCCTGCGCGGAATCGATGAAAGCACCTTTAACCGCGTATTACAGCTCTTCACCGACCCGGGGATCGTCCATACCGCAGACTCCCTTGCGCGTATCCTCGGCAGCAGCAAAACCACTGCCCGCCGCTACCTGGAGCAAGGGGTCAAAAACGATTTTCTTGAGGCCGAAATAAGCTACGGTAAAGTCGGCAGACCGGAGCGGATTTATCACGGCAAAAATAGTGAGCACGTTTAAGGATCGCGGAGATGCTTTGTTTAGCATGCATCTCCTTTTATTCGTTTACGCTATAGCGTAGCTAACAATCATCTGGCCTTTTTTCATCTTCACCTGGGTAATGACGACCTCTCCCAGTTCTGACAGGCTGGCCACGTGCGTGCCGCCGCAGGGATAGCTCGGCATATCGCCGAACCCGACCTTGCGCAGACCTTCGGCAAAAGAGATCCGACGCGGTAAATCCTCCGCCTGCCATCCTTCGATCTGCGCCAGCAGGGCGCTGGCTTCGGGCAGTGACGCGTTCGTCCCGGCGGCAAAGGTGATGCGCCCTTCTCCCGGCCAGTGATGCGCCTTAATCGGCCGCCAGCCAAAGCGCTCTCCGGCCTGGCCAATCAGGTGCCCGGCGGAATGTAGCCGAGCGTGCAGCCGTCTCGCGTCCGCGTCCACCCGGATCGCCACCTCGCCGGAGGGTAGCGGCTGCGCAACAATATGCACGATGCTCTCGCCGCGCGCGGCAACGCTCTCGACCGCAAGCTCGCCAATCCAGCCGCGATCCGCTGGCTGTCCTCCGCCCTGCGGATGAAACAGCGTGCGGTCCAGCTCAATGGCATAGCGGCCATCGGCTTCGCCCAGGCAGTTGACGACTCGCGCAGGGCATTCAGTGGCATCGCTGGTGTAATAAAGTCGTTCAGTCATGGTTGTCCTCCTCTCAGTCAGGACAGTATATTGATATTAACGACAGCGATAATCCCGCCGATCATCAATGCAATTTTGCTCTGGAAGCACAAATGAATCTGAACTTACTGCCCGATCTCGCCCTGTTCGTGCAGATTGTCGATCAGGGCAGCTTTTCCGCCGTCGCGCGCCAGACAGGCGCGACGCCTTCCGCCATTAGCCGCAGCGTCTCGCGGCTGGAGCAGGAAATGGGCTGCAAGCTGCTGCATCGCACCACGCGCAAACTGCGCCTTAGCGATGCCGGGAAAACGGTGTATGAACATGCGCTGGAGATGCTGGACTCGGCGCGTCTGGCCATGGATTCCGCCGGCAGCGCCCAGGCGGTGCCGCAGGGTAAGCTCACGCTAAGCGTGCCGAAAGCCGTGGGACGGTTTGTCATTCATCCGCTGATGCTGGAGTTTTTTAGCCGCTACCCGAAGATCGACGTCTGTCTGCGCCTTGAGGATCGGGTTCTCGATTTTATCGATGACGGTATCGATCTGGCGCTGCGCATCACCCATACGCCCTCGCCGGGGCTGCACGGTAAGCCTTTGCTGTCCGTTAGCCATATCGTCTGTGCGACGCCCGGCTACCTGGCGCAATATGGCAGACCGCGAACGCCGCAGGATCTGCGCGAACATAGCTGTATCAGCCTTGGGGAAACGCCCGCCGATTCGCGCTGGAAGTTTCGCCGCGACGGCAAAACGGAGACTATCCAGACCCACGGTCGTTACGCGGCAAACCACACCGCCGTACGCCTTGATGCCGTGAAGCAAAATCTGGGTATCGGCAGCCTGCCGTTGTTTACCGCCCGTGAGGCGCTGGCGAACGGCGAGATTGTGCAGGTTTTACCGGAATGGGAGTTTATCAGCCGCTATTCCGGCCAGCTCTGGCTACTGTGGTCGGGCAATAAGCACATGCCCGCCAGAATGCGGGCAATGATTGATTATCTTAGCGAGAAGATGAAGCCGACAGCAGGCAGCACAGCCATAGCGCAACGTTCGAAAATCACGGATAAGCCGCTATGAATAAAAACGGGGATGCTATATCACCCCCGTTTATTATCTTAATGAGGACTATCGTTTACTGATGGTGGGAAGTTAAGCGTGATTTATTATAATTAATCAGGCTTCCTGCCTTAATAATCTCCCGCTCTGATGAGGTCAGGCCCTCCATGTAAAGCGCGATCTCTTTTATGGGGCGCTCGCGGCTAATGACAAACGCGGTAATATGACCCAGCTCGCTGTCTAAGGCGGATTTTATGCCCGGAATAAAGATAAAATCCCCCACTTCAAATTCGGGTAAGGCTTTCATTTGCAGCGGCAGCATTCCCCAGTTAATCACATTCGAACGATAACGTTTCGTGGCGTATTCCTGCGCAATATTTGCCAGCCCCCCCAGCACGCGCTGGCAGCTGGCCGCTTGTTCTCGTGCTGAACCATCGCCCGGTTTTATCGCATAAACCATACTACCTATTTCCGTCTGCTGCAGGGTGACGCCCTCCTGTCCCGGCAGCTGGCGAATTTGGGTAAAGATGTCCTCAAGTTCAGGATGCAGCCTGCAAGGATTGTCCCCCGCGACGCGCAATTGTTCCAGAGCGGCAATCTCCTTACTGCGGCCAACATAGCCCGGATCGCGCCGTGAGAGGGTAAACTCCGCCAGTCCTGAGGGGTTAGAGCGAAATGATGAGGTTTCTCCCGATGGGATAAGCTCATCAGTAGTCGTCACCGGATCCATGATTTTAGAAGTAACGTTTAAGAGAATATTTTCCGTTAACTCACTCATTTCCGGCCAGTCTTTTATATTGGGTCCATAAATCAGCGATTGCTGGGATGCGCCTTTAATAAGGCCTTGATAGACACGGTTTTTATAGGGTGAAGCGTCAAATTCATATTGCGGTATGTTCTCCCAGCAATCGAGCTCTGACGCCGAGGTCAGAATACCACCGTTGGCAGCCGTCGCCGCAATTGAGCGAGCATCCATCAACGCGACAGCCGACATTTGCCCATTTCCGGGTTTTGAACCTTCCCGGTTTGGGAAATTGCGCGTTGTATGGCGAATGCTCAATCCATTATGCATAGGCGTGTCGCCCGCGCCAAAGCAGGGCCCACAAAATGCGGTACGCATAATCGCGCCAGCGCTTAATAAATCGGTCGTTATCCCTTTTTTGGTCAGATCCATCAGCACCGGCTGGGATGAGGGATATATCGAGAGAGAGAAAACGTTGTCGCCGCAGGAGTGATGCTTTAAGGCATTTGCCGCTTCAACTACGTTGACGTAATTCCCGCCGGCACAACCGGCAATAATTCCCTGCTGGATCCGGAGCTTACCCTTTTCGACTTTATCCAGCAGGGAGAGTTTTGCGCGCCCAAGCGAAATTTTTTCGGATTCCATTTCGACTTCATGCAAAATATCCGGCAAGTTCTCCTTCAGCGTATCAATTTCATAGACGTTGGCGGGATGAAAAGGTAAGGCGATCATCGGTTTGATAGCGCTTAAATTGACTTCTATACAACCATCGTAATAAGCCATATCGGATGCTGAGAGCGAACAATAGTCTTGCTCCCTGCCATGAACGCGCAAGTAGCTTCGAGTCTCTTCATCGGTTTGCCAGATAGACGATAAGCAGGTGGTCTCCGTCGTCATGACATCAACACTGTTGCGGAAATCGGTAGACATTGTCGCCACCCCCGGTCCCACAAACTCCATTATCTTGTTTTTCACATAACCGCGCCGGAACACCGCGCCAATTATCGCCAGGGCAATATCCTGAGGCCCCACGCCAGGGCTGGGTTTACCTGTCAAATACACCGCAACAACCTCGGGATAATCAATATCCCAGGTCCCTCCCAGCAGTTGCTTAACTAACTCGCCGCCCCCCTCGCCGACGGCCATCGTCCCTAAAGCGCCATAGCGGGTATGGCTGTCCGAGCCCAGCACCATCTTGCCACCGCCGGCCATCATCTCGCGCATATATTGATGAATAACGGAAATATGCGGCGGAACATAAATCCCGCCGTACTTTCTGGCCGAAGATAAACCGAATATATGATCATCACTATTAATGGTACCGCCGACCGCACATAGCGAATTATGACAATTAGTTAATACGTAAGGCAGTGGAAAACGCTGCATTCCAGACGCTTTAGCGGTTTGGATTATCCCCACAAATGTAATATCGTGTGAGGCCATACAATCAAATTTTATTTTTAACTTGCGGTGATCGCCTGAAGTATTATGGGCGGAGAGGATCGACCACGAAATCGTGCCTTTACGCGCCTCCTGCTTGTCCACCGGGAAGGAAGGATGACCAACAGGGATAATACCATGCTGGTGTGATATACATACTCCATGGCCATACAGTTTTATCATGACATATATCCTTATATAAAAAACAAGGTCTGACAGAATAGCAACACTTTTTAATCACTACCGTTATCGGCTAATAAAATGGAAAAAACACAGGCAATAAAATAAAGCTGACGATTACCGATATAACAATAAGCGGCAATCCGGTTTTAACGTAATCAATAAACTTATAGCCACCCGCAGAAAAAATCATCATATTGGCGGGCGTACCCACAGGGGTTGCATACGCACACGAGCAGCCAATAACTATAGCCATTAATACCGCCCGGGGATCGGCCCCCATCGAATGCGCAATAGATAGACCAATCGGCATTAATAAAGAGGCGGTTGCCGTATTGGACATGAAGTTTGTTAACACACAGGAGATGAGCAATACCGCGCTTAAAAGTAAGAAGGGGGAAGCGTGATTACCCAGTTGTTCAATCATTGCACGCGCCATGATCGCACCAGCGCCGGTGGTTTCCAGCGCTTTTGCTAATGCCAGCGTTCCGCCGAACAGGAAAATGGTCTGTGAATCAATGGCCTGGTATGCCTGTTTTTCAGTAATCACCCGGGTGACAATCAGCGTTAAAGCGCCAATTGAGCCAACAATAGCAATCGGCAATCCAATCTGTTCTTCGAAAATCATGCCGGATACGGTTGCGATTAGTACCGACAGCGCAATCACCTGCTTGTATTTCGGGCACGCTATCTTGCGCATACTTTCAGTGCGTTGCTGGTGTAGCGTACTTTTTTGCGGTAATAGTCGGTAGCCTATCGTGACAAAATAGAGAATACCGCAAGCCAGCATCGGAATACCCAGCTTAGCATATTCAAAAAAACCAAAACGTTGGCCAACCTGCTCCAGCGCCGACTGTGCAATCAGATTTCCTGGGGAACCGATAAGCGACAAATTTCCCCCCAACGCAGAGGCAAAGGCCAGGGGCATAAGCAGACGTGACTGGGCATAACCTGATTTTATCGCTGCGCCGATCACAACAGGTATTAACACTGCAGCCGTTCCGGTATTCGATAAAAATCCAGAAAGGGTCCCACACACTAACATAATAATGACTATCAGCTGTTTTTCTGTACGCGCATAGCGTGTCACGATACCGCCAATTTTATCGGTTACGCCGGTTTCGAATAAAGCCCCGCCTACCACAAACATAGCCACAAATAAAATAACATTCTGATTAATAAAACCTGCAAAAGCAGTTTTGACATCGAAGACCCCGGTGACAACCAGAGTAATACAAACAATCATGGCAGTTACAGCTAATGGTATTTTTTCCCAAACGAACATGACGATCGAAAAAACCAATAGCGACAACGTAATCGTAACTGGAGACATAAATATATTGCACCTCACCTTGTTAAAGGTCATATAATAATATTTGCGATCATGTGAGTTTTTTCATACTTAAATCATTAAACTCCAGGTAAGATAATAACCACATGGCAATGGCATCATCTACAATTGTCCTGGGCATCAACCGATGCCCAGAGATTCACGACATTCTTTCTCAGTAACGACTTAAATCATCCCGGATGATATGAGTATTTCCCACCACCATACCCCGAGGGTGATGTGCAAGAGGAATGTCAGTACCGCCAGTATTCCACCTATAATCCACCAGGATTTGATATCGTTATAACCCACACCAAAAATAACTGGTCCCGCCGCGCCACCATAGTGAGTGACCATTCCGCCATAAGAATTGCTGAATAATAGCGCGAGTGCGGTGAGGGTTATCGGTGCACCAGATACATTCGCCAGCATGGCAAAGACCGGAACCATAGCGACGATATAAGCGCTTCCCGAGGCGAAGAAATAACGAACCAGTATGCTCAAGGCGACAATAACAATAAAGGCTATATTACCGTGACCATCAAATGAAATATTATTTTTTAATAAATCAGCCAGCCACACGAAAAAGCCAACTTTTGATAATAACGAGCTTAAGCCAATAATCCCACCGTACCAAATGAGCGTATTCCAGCCGCCTTTATTTTTTATCACATCATCCCAGGTTACGATTTTCAGCACTAACATCAAGGCCATGACGCAGATAGCAACGGTTGACTCATTAACCCCCAGGGCGCTGCTGAACACCCAACCGCCCAGTGCCAGAACAAAGAGGCAAGAGAGCATCTTTTCACGCAGGGTCATGGGTCCCAAAGCTTCGATGCCCGTTTTGGCGATCTTTTTATTATCAACCCGCTTTAATTCCGGCGGATAAAGCTTGTAGGTAATCAGCGGCGTCAGCAGCAGCATAATGATACCAGGTAATCCTGCGGCCAGCGCCCAGCCACCCCAGCTTAATTTGATGTGGCAGATATCTTCAATCATCTTCAGCGCAAGAATATTGCCGGCCATTGCGGTAAAGAACATATAGCTGGTTGTTTTCGTCACCATATAGATGTTCAACATAAGATAGTGACCAACTCGCTTTGCGCTGTGCTCCGGCTCCGAGCCAAGGGCGACTGCGACGCTATTAATGATCGGTAAAACAATCCCCCCAGCACGTGCTGTATTCGATGGCGTTGCGGGGGCCAGGATCAGGTCAAGGAAGGCGGTTACATAGCCAAGGCCCAACGTTGTACTACCAATTTTTCCGATAAGAAAATAAGCAATTCTTTTACCTAGCCCGGTAATAACAAAAGCTGCACTCAGAGTAAATGCGGAGAAAACTAACCAGGTGGTGCCGGATGAATATCCGCTTAATACGCTGGCGGCTTTTACCGAACCATCACCCAGATTGCCGGTGACCACCATTGATGCGGCGACGGCAATCAGCAGTACCACAGGCTCTGAAAAGGGTTTAATGACTAACCCCACAATGGCTGCCAGATAAATGCCTGATAAAACCCAGGCAAGTGTTGATAATCCTTGCGGCGCCGGGAATAAACTCATGAGTAACGGTATTGCTATTATAACCAGCAGCTTCCATAACTTATTCTTTTGCATTTCCATTCCTTAGCTGTACTCAATATTTAAGGATGCTTGTGGAACGCATTCACATAGCTCCCCGCCTCAATCCACGGTAATTTTTCGTTAAGGAGGGGACTCGGTATTTAGTCGGCAATATAAACCGAGCCGGAAAGAATCTTCCGTGCCGTGCGAATAACAGAGGCGCGGATCGCTTCAGGGGCTTCGGTCGTATTACTTAAGTCGACCGCAATACTCCCGCTGGGGTGCTCGATTTTAACGATGCCATCACCAGACAATTTCGTCAGTTCATTAGCAATCGTTCCCGGAATAATACATGCACTCGCCAGGCCGATAGCGCCGGTAATCGCCAACGATTTATGGCAACTGTGGGGCATAAAATATCGAACATTTAAATTTCCGCCGCTAAGCGCAGGAGAAATCAGAACCGGTTTCGGGATAACCATATTTGTCACATCGCCAAATCCCATCGCCTTTCCCGCTTGTCGCCGAATAGACTCCAGCGATTCTAAAAGCGCTGTGTCCCGGTCTAATTCGCAGGCAGATTCATAACCGGTTTTTCCCAGGCTCTGAGCTGGAATCACGACCATCGGCATTGCCATGTCAATACAGGTGACTTGCGCATTATCAAATACGTCCAGCCGATTCCCGGTAGGGAAAAGCTGGCCGGATTTTGCACCCGCAGAATTCAAAAAGGTTAATGCAACCGGTGCGGCACGGCCGGGAACGCCGTCTATCTGCGTATCGCCGTCGTAGATAACCTTTCCCTCAGGCGTTTGAATGTCAGCCTCAATAAAAGTATTGGTGTTCACATTCCTTATGCGCACTCTCGTGACCGGAGAATCCGCTTTAATTAACCCCTGTTCTATTGCGAATCCCCCTACAGCACACAGCATATTTCCGCAGTTCGGCGTGGTATCGACCCGCCGTTCGTTGACGATAACCTGAACAAACAGATAATCAATGTCCGCTTTTTCACTAACAGATCGACTAATAATGGCCACTTTGCTGGTTTGTGGGCTTCCACCGCCAATTCCGTCAATTTCCAGCTCATGGCCCGATCCCATGATGGATAACAGGAAGTCATTACGTTGGTTAATATCCTTTGGTAAATCATCCGCTAATAAAAAGGCGCCTTTGGATGTTCCACCACGCATTAATACACAGGGAATGCTCTTCATAGCAAGTTCCTCACCCGATAAAACATAGAAGAATTAAACGAAATGCCTTGTGAATTTAATTTGCTTTATGCTGTTTAAGTTTTTTATTTACTTAATTCACCTGCTACATCATTCACGTCAGGCATTTTACAAATTCATTCTACTTGCAAGATTTTTACCGGTTGATAAAATTTCGCCATAAGAGTTATTCCTGCCAGGAATTAATAAAAGTGCCATTACCGATTAATAATCACTTGTCATCTACTTAGAGAAACACTTATTAGGCCCTACGGAGCAATAATGAAAAATGAACTATCCGGGATGAAAGCCTTTGTCACAGTTGCAGAGCTAGGCTCTTTTAGTAAAGCCGCCGAACAATTAAATCTTACGCAACCGGCATTAACTAAGAAGATAAAAAAAATAGAGAGTAATCTGGATATTGCGCTGTTCGAACGAACGACGCGAAAGATTGCGCTGACGCAAGCCGGAAAAATGCTTCTCCCAAGAGCTAAATCTTTGATCTCCGGCCTTGATGCGGCAATATTTGACCTTAACGATTTAACGTCTCAATTGCATGATACGGTTACGCTATCCTGCATTCCTACTGCCGTATTTTATTTTTTACCGCGCGCTATCGTGCAATTTAATCAAAGTTACCCCAACATCAAAGTACGAATTTATGAACAAGGTATTGAAACCTGTATGGACTCGGTACGAAAAGGCGATGTTGATTTTGGTATAAACATGAACTTCATCACACATCCGGATATCGATTTCATTCCCCTGGTGAACGAGCCTTTTGTTCTGGCCTGCCGGCAAGATCATCCTCTGGCAACCAGGAAACTGGTCGAATGGCGGGAGCTTGTTAGCCAGACGTTAATCGGCGTCAGGAAATCAAGCGGCAATAGACAGTTGATCGAGAAATGCCTGGCGGATAAACCCTGGCAGCTGAGCTGGTTTTATGAAGTCAGACATTTGTCGACCTCGCTCGGCCTTGTCGAAGCAGGCCTCGGAGTCTCCGCACTCCCTTGTCTGGCAATGCCCCACGGAGAGAGCGCCGTGGTGAGCGTCCCGCTTGTGGAGCCGGTCATCAGACGCACGCTGGGTATGATTCGCGTAAAAAACAGGCCTCTTTCCGCAGCGGCAGAGCGCTTAGCTTCCCTGCTACTGATGATGTGGACGGATGAAGCGGGCACGCTCTGGCGCAACGTCGTGGATTCAACGCAGAAAACCTGAAAGCCATGCCGGCCGCTTCATCGCCAGATTAGGGCGCTAAAGCAATCACCTCCGCTGCCCAGCGCTGAAAACCTTCTACATCCAGACCCAGCGCCACCTGCACGTTTGCCGGTTGGCCCAGTTTGCCTTCGATATCGACCACCGTCGTTCCCGAGGTCCAGGTTCCCTGGGTTTCTACCGTCACAAAACAGGGCTTGAGGGTGAAGAGCTGCGGACGAACCAGCCAGGCAATCGCGCACAGGTCATGCATACGCAGGCCGCTGCTCATGCTCCCGCTCCGGTAGTGGCTAAATAGCGCATGCAGCATCTTCCCGGTCTGATTCAGCGTCGGTAGCGTAGCAAGGTAGTCCGGAGCCAGCATCGCCTCGTTGGTGACATCCAGCCCGCACATCACAATCTCCAGCCCGCTATGGAAAACTTTCGCCGCCGCTTCCGGGTCGATAGCGATATTGAACTCCGCATTCGGCGTAAAGTTACCGCGCCCGGCGGAACCGCCCATGATAACCAGCCGACGGATATTAAAACGGCATTCGGGATACTGGGTCAGCAGAAGCGCGATATTGGTTAGCGGGCCAATCGCCACCAGGGTCATCGGCTCCGGAGCGTGCATCAGCGCATCGCGGATCGCCTGAAATGCCGGTTTTGCCAGCGGCTGACGGTTATGTTCCACGAAATCGTAGCCTTCCATCCCGGATTCGCCGTGTACGGAGGCGGCGTCGCGCAGCGGGCGGACCAGCGGCATAGAGGCGCCTTGAGCCAACGGAACATCGGCGTTCCAGAAATGCAGGAGCTGCAGGGCGTTGCGGGTGGTTTTCTCCACGGATACGTTCCCCGCTACCGTGGTCATCAGCTGTAGGTCCAGCTCGGGAGCGAACAGCGCCGCGGTAATCGCTGCGGCGTCATCAATGCCGGGATCGGTATCCAGAATGATAGGTAAGCGCATAGTTTCTCCATAAAAAATGCCAGACGTTAAGCCTGGCATCTTCTCATACTGCGGGGAAAAAGAACTTACTCTACTTCACGGACGTCTACGCGCAGCTCTTTCGGCACTTCGAAAACAATGTTCTCTTCACGGCCTTCCAGCGGCACCGCTTCGCCGCCGCCCAGCTCCTGCAAACGCGAAATCACGTTCTGTACCAGAATATCCGGCGCCGATGCGCCTGCGGTTACGCCGACGCAGGTTGCGTCTTTCACCCAGGCTTCCTGGATATCGGTCGCATCATCGATCAGATAGGCAGCTTTCCCCATCCGCTGGGCCAGTTCGGCCAGACGGTTAGAGTTCGAGGAGTTCTTCGACCCCACCACCAGCACTACGTCAGCCTGCCCGGCCAGCGCGCGGACGGCCTCTTGCCGGTTTGTCGTCGCATAGCAGATATCATCTTTGCGCGGCCCGACGATTTTCGGGAACCGTTCGCGCAGGGCGTCAATCACGTCGGAGGTATCATCAACGGAGAGCGTCGTCTGAGTCATAAACGACAGCTTAGCGTCGTTTTTCACATCCAGCTTCCAGACGTCATTCGGCGATTCCACCAGGTACATCCCCCCCTGCGGGTTACTGTACTGGCCCATGGTGCCTTCAACTTCCGGGTGACCGGCGTGACCAATCAGGATCGACTCTTCCCCCCGACGGCTGGCACGAGCAACTTCCATATGGACTTTGGTCACCAGCGGGCAGGTAGCGTCAAAAACCGTCAGATCGCGGCTTTTCGCCTCGTTGCGTACGGCCTGAGAGACGCCGTGGGCGGAGAAAATCAGGATCGCGCCGTCCGGCACTTCGCTAATCTGCTCGATAAAAATAGCGCCGCGTTGACGCAGGCTGTCGACAACATAGCGGTTGTGCACGACTTCATGACGCACGTAGATCGGCGCGCCATATAGCGTCAGCGCGTTTTCAACAATGCTGATAGCGCGGTCAACGCCTGCGCAGAAGCCGCGCGGGTTAGCCAACAGAATCTGCATGTTACCCCTCCAGCGCCGGATCGATCTCCAGCACTTCAACATCAAAATGAACGGTACGCCCGGCCAGCGGATGGTTGAAATCAACGGTAATCGAATCGCCGTTTACTTCACGGATCACGCCGGGCATTTCGCTGCCATCCATTGCGGTAAAGAGCATAATCGCGCCGACTTCCGGCTCGCCCGCATCAATAAATTCCCGACGCGAGAAATATTGGATCAGGTCCGGGCTCGGTACGCCAAACGCGGCGTCCGGCTCCAGCGAAAAGGTGGTTTTATCCCACTCTTTTAGCCCCAGCAGATGCTGTTCCAGACCTTCAGACAGGGAAGTATCGCCCAGACGAAAGAGCGCCGGTTTACCGTTGTTGCGGGTTGACTCTGCGGTGGAGCCATCGTCGAGCTTTAAGGTGAAGTGCACCAGCACCGCACTGTTGCTCTGTACTGATTTAGACATGCAGGTTGCTCACTAGTTTTGTCCGGTGACGCTGGCGCTGAACGGGCCTACGGAGAACGTAGACCCGTGCAAACGTCGCGCCGCCCGGCGGGTATTGTTACGCCTGTTTCTTCGCAGCCGCGTTCGGCAAGAAGCCTTCCAGCACAATCAGCGCCGCGCCGATACAAATAGCGGTATCGGCAAGGTTGAAGGTGGCGAAATGCCAGTCCCCGACGTAGAAATCGATCATATCGACGACAAAACCATGCCAAAGCCTGTCGAATAAATTGCCCAACGCGCCGCCAATAATCAGCGCATAGGCAATGTTATTCAGCTTTTGCGTCGCCTTAGAGCGATACATTAGCACCGCAAGGATCACGCAGATACCGATAGCGATACCGGCGAAGAACCAGCGCTGCCAGCCGCCACTGTCGGCGAGGAAGCTAAAGGCCGCGCCATAATTACGCGCATAATGCAGATTAAGCGATGGGAACAGCGATACCGTATCCCCCAGAGCGAAGTTCTGGAGGATCAGGAATTTGCTGCCTAAATCGATAATCAGCACGGCTACGACGACCCAGAGCCAGCGTAGCCCCGTTGAACTAATCGGTTTACTCATCAGGCAAATTTACGTTTTTCGCCGTCACCGGCGATGTTGCTGACACAGCGTCCGCAGATATCCGCGTGTTCCGCCACCTTGCCGATGTCCGTCGTGTAATGCCAGCAGCGCGGGCACTTATCACCTTCGGCTTTGCTCAGCACGACTTTCAGGCCTTTCAGCAGCTCACTCTGCCATGCGTCGGCCGGAGCCTGCGCATAATCGGCAACTTTCGCCCCTGAGGTCAACAGGACAAATCGCAATTCGTCGCCCAGCGCGTTGAGCTTCGCCGCGAGATCGGCATCGGCATACAGCGTTACCGCCGCTTCCAGAGAGCCACCCACCTGCTTGTCAGCACGCGCCTGTTCGATAACCTTGTTGACTTCGCCGCGCACTTTCAGCAGCTCGTCCCAGAAACCATCGTTCATCGCTTCGTCGTCGGCCAGGCCAAACAGACCGGTGTACCATTCGCCGGTAAAGACGTATTTCTCGCGGTCGCCCGGCAGGTAACCCCAGATTTCGTCAGCGGTAAAGGACATGATCGGCGCCATCCAGCGTACCAGCGCTTCGGCAATGTGGTACAGCGCGGTCTGGCAGCTACGGCGCGCGACGCTGTCCGCCTTGGTGGTGTACTGACGGTCTTTAATGATATCAAGCCAGAACGAACCCATTTCAATGGAGCAGAAGCGCATCAGACGCTGCACGACTTCGTGGAAATCGTAAGATTCATAGGCTTTGACGATATCGTCCTGCGCCGCTTGCGCGCAGCCTACTGCCCAGCGGTCCAGCACGACCATCTCTTCCGGTCTCACCATATCTTTAGCCGGATCGAAGCCATTGAGGTTCGCCAGCAGGAAGCGCGCGGTGTTACGGATACGACGATAGCTGTCGGCGGCGCGTTTAAGGATCTCGTCGGAGACCGCCATTTCGCCGGTGTAGTCGGTGGAAGCCACCCACAGACGCAGAATATCCGCGCCCAGTTTGTTCATCACATCCTGCGGAGAGACGGTGTTGCCGATAGACTTGGACATCTTGCGGCCCTGGCCATCAACGGTAAAGCCGTGGGTCAGCACCTGGCGGTAAGGCGCTTTGCCCTTCATCGCGGTAGAGATCATCAGGGATGACATGAACCAGCCGCGGTGCTGGTCAGAACCTTCGAGATACATATCGGCGGCGTGACCGGCAAATTCCGGACGCACGTCAACAACGGAGGAGTGGGTCGATCCGGAGTCAAACCACACGTCCAGCGTATCCGGCACCTTCTCATAGCTATCGGCCTCGGCGCCGAGGATGTCGCGGGAATCGAGATCCCACCACGCCTGAATGCCGTCGATCTCAACGCGTTTCGCCACTTCTTCCATCAGTTCGAGAGTACGCGGATGCAGCTCCTGCGTCTCTTTATGCACGAACAGCGACATCGGTACGCCCCAGGTACGCTGACGGGAAATACACCAGTCAGGACGGTTGGCGACCATCGATTCAATACGCGCCTGGCCCCAGTCAGGGATCCACTGCACGCCTTTGATTTCGGCAAGCGACTGCGCGCGCAGGCCTTTCTGATCCATGCTCACGAACCACTGCGGCGTGGCGCGGAAGATGATCGGCGTTTTGTGACGCCAGCAGCACGGGTAGCTGTGCTGCATTTTCTCTACGTGCAGCAGCGCGCCTTTTTCAGACAGCAGCGCAACGACAATATCGTTGGCTTTAAACACGTTTACGCCATCCAGCGTCGGGTAAGTTCCCGGCAGATAGGCGCCGTCCGGACCGACCGGGTTAGCGACTTCCAGGCCATATTTTTGACCGATGACATAGTCATCCGGGCCGTGGCCTGGCGCGGTATGTACCGCACCGGTACCCGCGTCCAGAGTGACGTGATCGCCCAGGATCGCCGGGACGTCGAAATCGAGGAACGGATGCTTAAAGCGCATCAGCTCCAGCTCGGCGCCGTTTACCACCGCAAGGATAGTGTAATCAGCAATGCCGGCGCGTTTCATGACGCTGTCGACCAGATCTTTCGCCAGGATCAGCGCCTGGCCGTCAACCTGCACCAGCGCATAGTCAAACTCCGGGGACAGGGAGATGGCGCGGTTCGCTGGCAGGGTCCACGGGGTGGTGGTCCAGATAACCAGAGAAACCGGACCGTTAACGTCGGCCACGCCGAATTTCGCCAGCACCGCCGCTTTATCGGTCGCGTGGAACGCCACGTCGATGGACGGAGAAGTTTTGTCGTAATACTCAACTTCCGCTTCCGCCAGCGCGGAACGGCAGTCTACGCACCAGTGCACCGGCTTAGCGCCTTTGTGCAGATGGCCGTTGCCGATGATTTTACCCAGCGCGCGGATGATGTTGGCTTCCGTTTTGAAGTCCATGGTCAGGTACGGGTGCGACCAGTCGCCGAGCACGCCCAGACGGATAAAGTCTTTGCGCTGCCCGTCAACCTGAGTGGCGGCATATTCGCGGCACTTGGCGCGGAACTCGGCGGCGGTGAATTTCTCGCCCGGCTTGCCGTATTCCTGCTCTACCTTCAGCTCGATTGGCAGACCGTGACAGTCCCAGCCCGGTACGTACGGAGAGTCATAGCCCGCCAGCCCTTTGGACTTAACGATAATGTCTTTCAGAATCTTGTTAACCGAGTGACCAATATGAATGCTGCCATTCGCATAAGGAGGGCCATCATGCAGAATGAAGGTTTTTTTGCCTTTTTTGGCTGCACGAATGATGCCGTACAGGTCATCATCGGTCCAACGCGCCAGCATTCCCGGTTCACGCTTGGCGAGGTCGCCGCGCATCGGGAACCCTGTTTCCGGCAAATTCAGGGTCGATTTATAGTCACTCATCAGATTCTCGGTTCCGTATTTCGGTTTGATAAACACCGTCAGGGTTATGCCTGCCCGGTTAGCCCAAAGAAGTCGCGGGCCGTTAACTCATCACGTGCGATTTGCGCTTTTAGCTCATCAAGCGACGCAAATCGCTGCTCGTTACGTATTTTTTTACGCAGTATTACATCTATATGGCGACCGTAGAGGTCCATTACAACATCCAGGAGATGGACTTCCAGCTGCTGACGCACGCCGGACACCGTTGGACGAGTACCAATGTTGGCGACGCCCATAAAAGGTTTGTCGCCAAGCCCTGTCACTTCTACCGCATAGACCCCTTTAACCGGGGAAACCTGACGACGCAGCGGTAAATTCGCCGTCGGGAAACCTATTGTGCGCCCGAGTTCATCACCGTGCACAACGCGGCCGGAGATGGTAAACGGATGCCCCAGCAGCGTCTCCGCCAGGGGCAGATCGTCGTCTGCCAGCGCCTGGCGCACCGCGGTGCTGCTGATGCGCACGCCGCCTTCACAGAAGGTTTGGGTGCTGGTGACGTCAAAGCCGTACTCCACGCCGGCTTTTTGTAATAACAAGAAATCCCCCTGGCGACCTGCGCCAAAGCGGAAATCATCGCCAACGGCGAGGAACTGAACGCCCAGCTGGCGGACCAGCAGTTCGCTGATAAAGTCCTGGGCGGTCAATGCCGCGAAGCGCCGATCGAAACGCACGCACAGGACGTAATCGACGCCGCTTTCAGCCAGATAGTTCAGCTTCTCACGCAGGCGCGTTAAACGTGCCGGCGCTTTATCGGCGGCAAAAAGCTCAAGCGGCTGCGGCTCAAAAATCATCACCACCACCGGTAAGCCACGCTGGCGACCTTCTGCGCGCAAACGCTGCAATAATGCCTGGTGCCCGCGATGCACGCCGTCAAAATTTCCAATGGTCAGCACGCACCCGTGCGGGGCCTGACTGAGATTATGTATGCCGCGTATCAGCTTCATGTCTGGCTCAAAACAGTGAAAATCGTCCGAGTATACCTTGTACAACTGGCGACGTTAACCAGCGATTGCACCTCTTCACCGAAAGATCCCGGGAATTCATTCACTCAGCGCGAGATTGCGGGAAAATCTCTCCGGCGTCGTCGATTTTTATGGTTGAAAGGCTGTATTCGCCTGCAACAAGCTGGTAGAATCTTGCGCCATCACTACGTAATGAAGCGTTGTTCGTTTAAACGACGCTTATTTGCACAAATCCATTGACAAAAGAAGGCTAAACGGGCATTCTCCTCGGCCTTTGAATTGTCCATATAGAACACATTTGGGAGTTGGACCTTGGCTAATATCAAATCAGCTAAGAAGCGCGCCGTTCAGTCTGAAAAGGCCCGCAAGCACAACGCTAGCCGTCGCTCTATGATGCGTACTTTCATCAAGAAAGTATACGCAGCTATCGAAGCTGGCGACAAAGCTACTGCACTGAAAGCATTTAACGAAATGCAACCAATCGTGGACCGTCAGGCTGCTAAAGGTCTGATCCACAAAAACAAAGCTGCGCGTCATAAAGCAAACCTGACCGCTCAGATCAACAAACTGGCTTAATCGTCTGCTTGTTGTCGCTTTGTAAAAAAACCCGCGAAAGCGGGTTTTTTTATGTCTGTCGTCTATCGCTCAAAGCGTCAACCATCGCGCTTCTGGCGACTATTGCTTTGCCGAACCGCCAGAAACAGCGCTGTCCTGGGCCTGCGGCGGCGTAAAGAGCGCCGAATAGTCGCGATGACAAATACGCTGCACCGCCGGATGCTGGATCATTCGTTCAGCGAAGATCGCGTGATACTCTTCCATGACGTTGTCCATCCGTCCGATCTCAACTATCGACTCATCGCTATAGAAATCATGCGCATACAGCGTCGGGGCAACGAATATCGCATTATGCGCCGCGCCGAAGGCTTTCATCAACGCCGCATCGTCAAACTCGCCGAGGATTTCCACCTGCAATCCCTGCGAGTTAAACCAGTTGAGCAGCTTGCGCCCTAACATCGAACGACGGCCAGGGATCAGTAAGCGACGCTCTTCCAGACAGGCCGGGAACGGCTTTTTCGGCGACGGATTCATGCACCAGAAGCTGACGCTGCATTCGCCAATTTTCACTGAAAACAGCCCTTCCTGCTGGGTTGAATCAATAGGGCAGTCGGAAATAATCATATCGAGCTTATGCTGGCTAAGCTGCTCCAGCAGCATTTCGTGGGTCGATTCGAAACAGCGTAAATGGATCTGTTCATTATCGACAACGGCAGCATCCAGTACCCCGCTCACCAACCTTTTCGACAGCGCGTCCGCGACGCCGACGTCAAACAGCAGATTCGACTCTTTACGATAGTTAACGATATCGAGCATTTCCTGGCTCAGCGTAAACATGCGATCCGCATAGCGGAAAACCAACTCGCCTAATTCGCTGGGCTCCAGCCCTCTTCCTTTTCGCTTGAACAACTTCCCCTGCAGGCGCTCTTCCAGCGCCTTAATTTGCCCGGTAATGGTCTGCGGCGTCAGGAACAGCGCTTCCGCCGCGCCAACAACGGAGCCTTCTTTATAGACATGCCAGAAGTAGTACAGATGGTTGTAGTTGATATGCGACATGCTTCTCTCCCTGATAATGTCCAGGAGAGCCGTAGCGGCTCTCCGTGAGATGTTAAGCCGCGTAGCCCGAATCCGTTACGCGCTTACGCAGTATGATGTATCCCGTGACTGCCGATAATATCGATCCAATCAGGATGCCAAGCTTGGCCCAGTTGATCAATCCGGGGTCGACGCTGCCGAAGGCCAGGGTGGCAATAAAAATCGACATTGTGAAGCCAATCCCACATAGAATGCCGACCGCCATAATTTGCTTGCAGGTTGTCCCTTCCGGCAACGAGGCCCATTTCAGCTTCAGCGCCAGCCAGCAGAATACGCTAATTCCCAATGGCTTACCGATAAACAGCCCGGCAATAATACCTAACGGCAGCAGCGAGGTCAGCCCTTCTACCGTGACGCCCTGCAAAGAAACGCCCGCGTTAGCGAAGGCGAACAGCGGCAGGATCAGGAAGGCCACCCACGGATGCAGCACGTGCTCAAGCTGCTTCGCCGGCGATTTACCGTTCTGCTCTTTTAGCGGGATCATAAAGCCGACAATGACGCCAGCCAGCGTAGCGTGAACCCCCGACTTCAGCACCGCAGTCCAGAGTATGGCGCCGACCAGAATATAGATCCCGGTACGCCGTACGCCGCTCAGATTCAGCGCCGCCAGCACCATAATGGCGCCGGCAGCGACAACCAACGACACCACGGAAAGATCGTGCGTGTAGAACAACGCAATAATAATAATGGCGCCCAGATCGTCGATGATGGCCAGCGCCATCAGAAAGATCTTCAGCGCAGCGGGAACCCGATTGCCCAGCAGCGCCAGTACGCCCAGCGCGAAGGCAATATCGGTCGCAGCCGGAATCGCCCACCCTTCTCTGGCAATCGCATCCTGGCCGTTAAATGCCAGATAGACTAACGCCGGAACCACCATGCCGCCCAACGCCGCGACGACCGGAAATACGGCCTGGCGACGGCTGGCCAACGCGCCCTGTTTCATCTCGCGCTTTACTTCCAGACCTATAAGCAGGAAAAATACCGCCATCAGCGCGTCGTTTATCCACAACAGCATGTTCTTGTTGATCTCTAACGCGCCTACGCGCAGCTGAACGGGCGTCTCCAGAAAAGAGCGATACAGGCCGCTGGTCAGGCCCGTATTGGCTAATAGCATCGCCATAGCGGCGGCGAAGATGAGGATTATCCCCCCGGATGCCTCGCTATGAAAAAAACGCTGTAGATGTTTCACTTTTACCTCACCTTATCGGCAAACAACTCGATAAAAGTATAATACAGACGCAAATACATCGAAAAAAGTAGGTTTAAATTGCCGTTAAGATCGTTTTTTACGAATGTACGCCCGTCAAATACTGACCGGGTTAACCGGGCAGTGAAGTTTAAAAAGGCAGGCAGGAAAGACGGTTGTTATATTCATATTTCAAATGATTTAGCGCAGACGTCACGTTGGCAGGCGACATCCTGGTGAGCCAGGGAAGGAAAGGATGGCGATAAATATAGTCTATAAATTCGCTGGCGCTTCGCAGGGTCGCATGCCGTAACAGGCCGGTTTTCTTACTTCCGGTCAGGTTACAAACGGCCATGGCGTAGTCCCGCGTGGAGAATGTTCGCCAGACATTGTTGCGGATCCCGCCGCTGTAGAACAGTCGCGGTGGCATTTCGCCCTGAGGGGGGTTTACACCGCGTTCTCTGACGAATGAGATATGGCAGCGCCCCTGCCGGACCTGCGCCAGGTTTGCCATCATACATCCGCCAAGGATGAAACACTCATGATCGAGATAATGCTGCACATTTAGCGAACGCTCATCGGTTAACATTCGCACCAGTTCAAAATGTCGATAGGCCGGCAATACGGGTTTAACCAGCATACCTCGCACATGCCGGTGCAACGTTCCCGGCCCGTAATCAATATCAAACAGCGCGCCACGACGCCGCATAGTGAGCATTTCTTTGCGTTGCACGAGATACGCCAGCGTGCCTGGGGGCAGTCGTTCTTCATATTGCGATTGATACTGATACGCCGGCTCAACCGGGCGTGGAGTATAGTTCGTCGAGATAGCCACCACTTTACCGCTTTTTTCCTCAGCGGTGACCAGCACATATAGCCGATTCTCTCCACCGTTAAAACCAAGGCTAAACGCCCGGGTGGTGAGAACAATATCAAACGCCGGAAAGTCAAAAGCGCGCTCCGCCAGGTCCGCGCGATAAGAGAGGTTAGCTAATTCGCGGCCTAATGTAGTGTTATCGATAGCCAGTAGAGTGCGAATATCGTTAAGCGAGCTGCCTTGCTGGATGAGAGCGGCAAGCTCCTGCTGGCGAGGCGTGAGGGTCAGGCTGTCCGGTATCACGAAGGTCTTGCTGCAGTCGCGACATGCCATACGCCGCTCGCCCTGCGCCGAGTAGCCGTAGCGTTTTAGAGAAACGCTGCCGCATCCCGGACACTGCTTAACCAGCCCCTTCCATCCCTGGTTTACCGTGCGGCGAAAAGCGTTAAGGGAAATCGCCGAAATGGGCGGAAAGAGAAAGCCGCATTCCCGGCACAGGATATTTTCTCCCTGACGAAGGTAATCAGGGCTATTAAGCACGCCAAGATTTTTACAACCGGGCGTTTTGCAACTATTAACATTAACGTCGTTAAACATATTCACTCACTGCGAATATTTCCCTCGGGCCTCGCTGATTTTATCACTATTATTTCTCCAGGGTAAAAGCGCGTTATCACCCTTTTTTTGATTATGAGTAACGGTTCAGGTTATTGCAGCCTCTGTCTATCCGCCGATGCGGGCCAATAAAAATACCTGATTCAACGTCAGAACGCTGAATCAGGCAGGTATGGCGCCAGGTAGCATACGATTATGGTATGCTAATATTTCATCAGCCCCATGTCACCGGCGTCGGTTTATCGCCGCGGGCTTTCATCAATGAATCATTATCGATGTCATTTTTATATTTCAGAAACTCAGCGAACATCCGCTGCTCAATTTCGGGCTGCTTACCGATTTGATTTAGCGTTTCTGCGCGATCCTGCTTCAGATTATAGAGGTATTTAGCCTTACCTTCGCGATCAATAATCATTTTCCAGTCGCCGTCGCGAATCGCCCATTCATCGGTCGGATCGTCCTGGAACGGCATATCGATACCGAAAATCAGCGGTTTTTCCCGCTTGAACGCTTGCTTCTCCAGTACCGGTACGATTGACTGGCCGTCATAGGTACGGTCCTTCGGCAGAGGGAAGTTCATCATCTGCGCCAGCGTCGGCATCCAGTCCAGACCCGACATCGGCGTTTCTGAGACCATCCCCTGCGGAATATGGTGACCATATTTGATAATCGCCGGGACGCGAATTCCGCCTTCCCACAGGTTATCTTTACGACCCCGCAGCCCATCCGTTTCACCAGCAAGGTTCAGCTCATAAACTTTTCGCGCTTCGCGGGTAACCGGGCCGTTATCGCTGGTAAAAATTACGATCGTGTTATCTTCTTCACCCATTGCTTTAATCTTGTCGAGCACTTTCCCTACCTGAGCATCCATATAGCTGATGTTGGCATAGTACTCACCGGCGCCGCGCCAGGGCTTATCCGCCCAATCACCGTAGAACAGATCCGGGTGCTGCTTCGCATAAGCGCTGATATAAGGCGCGTACATATCGAGATATTTCTTCGGCGAGGCCAGCGGGCTATGCACTTCGGTAAAGGCGACGTAGAGGAAGAAGGGGTTGTTATCTTTCTTCTTATCCAGCCAGTTGACGACTTCCGAACTCACCAGCTCGCCGCTGAACGTCTTCGCGCGACCGATAGGTTTCTCGTTGCGGGTAAAACCGGTGGGATAGACCATGCCGTAGCGAGGACGCTCTTTGGCGTTATCCAGCGTTGAGTCGCTCACGAACCCGGCGGTATTGACCAGCCTGTAGTCAAAGCCCATGTCCTTCGCCTGCGGCTGGTCGGTACGATCGCCGCCGGCGTTGAGATGGAGTTTGCCCATAATCGCCGTATCGTAACCCTGCTGCTTCAGCAGATTCGCAATCGTCAGCTCGTTACGGCCTAAGGCAACATTTTTCCCCTCCGGGATCCACGATCTAATGCCCGTACGAAACGGCATGCGGCCGGTCAACAGGCCCGCCCGCGAAGGTGAGCAGAGCGGCGCCGGAGCATAATAATCGGTGAACTTCACCCCTTCCTGAGCCAGCTTATCAATATTGGGCGTTTTGACGATTTGATGCCCATAGGCGCCCAGGTCACCATAGCCTAAATCATCTGCCAGAATGATGACCAGATTGGGATGTTTAGCATCAGCGGCATAAACAGAATGCATGGCGCTACCTGCGCATAATGCCAGGCCAATCAGGCCGGCAACACATGTTTTTTTCATGTTAATCCCTCAGAAAAAAATTTAAAAATTGATAACGCAACATATAACGCATTTAATCCCATAAGCCCTCTGGCCAGATGTATTATTGCTCTCTCACCAGCCTATAATTGCAGATATTCATGGGAGTAAAATTGATGTATCCATAGCCAAACCGGCCAATCGGGAAAGAAGTATCAATCGAAAAGAAAATGATATTAGTGATTGAAATCTCACATAGCAACGGCATAAAAACTCATGCAAAAAGGGTGTCAATGGATGTTGTTAATAACCACATAAATGAATGTTTCTGTTGCAGAGAATATTCTCTTAACAATAATGAAAACGGCACTGACTCATTAAACAGATGCGCAAGAAATACCCTCTTCTCCGCCCCTTATCTTGCCTGAGGGACCGGGGCGATCGGATTATTGGCAATGACAGACGGGCGTGAGGATCAGTCATAGACCACGCGCAGCAGCGTTAGCTGTTTGTCCTCATCCAGGTAGGACTTTTCAATCGTGGCATAGGGGGAGGATATGGGCACAATGAGGTTTTCCACGGTGATATGACGCTCAAGACGATCCTGACGCTGGCATAAAATATCGGAGGTTCCCGTTTCGTTCCAGCAGGCGGCGGTTATCACGCTACCGGAAAACTGAAGCTGACCGCCGGAGGCGAGGCACGCGCAGCCGATAAACCATAGCGGCAAGACCAGCGCGGGCATCACACTATGTATGAGGGGCATTTTTTCCATGTTTCGACACTCCTGTGTTTGATTTCACCGGGGCGTGACCACCCCGGTGGAGAACGCCGCCCCTAGCCTTTCGCTTTCTGAATCGCCGTCTGCAGAGCGTCCTGCGAGGAGCTGCCGGGCATCACCGAGACGCGGTTAGCCTCCGGCGTTTTCGCCTGTGGCATCACGACAAACGCGGGGGTACCGGAAAAGTTCATATGCTGGGCCAGCGCCTGATTTGCCAGCAGAGCGTCATGAACCGCCCCGCTATCCTGCGCCTGCTTGACCTCCGCGATCTTCTCTTTCGACAGATAATGCTGCGCCAGGCCATAGACATCCTGTTCTGTGAGCGCGCCTTCCACTTTACCGGTGGCATAGAGCGCGTTATGCCAGTCAAGATATTTGGCGCCGCCGTCGCTTAACCACACCTGTTCGCCGATCCTTGCTGCCAGCCCCGATACCGGCCAGCGCGAAGAAAAAATAGGGAACTCTTTGAAAACAAAGCGCGTATCCGGGTTGGCTTTGATCAGCGCCTCGATAACCGGCGCCATTTTGCTGCACCATGAACACTGATAATCAAAGAACATGACCACTGCAGCTTTCGCATCTGCCGGGCCAACGGATGGGCTGGCGCTGCTCAACAGCCCGGCCTGATACTGCAGGGCCAGCTGTACGTAAGCCTGCTGTTGGGCGATCTGCTGCCGCTGATGTAGCGTTTCACTGGCGGCGATGAGAAATTCCGGGTGATTCGCCAGATACGTGGCTACGGCTTCGCCGACTTTATCCGGATGGCTGGCGATATAGGCCTCCGCCGCCGGACCAATCTGCGACGCCGGCTCGCCGTTCTCCGCCTGCGCCGGTAAAGAAATCGCGCCGCTAATCAGCGCCAGTGCCGCCAGGCAGCTCAGCTTTAAAGATGAATCGTGCATAAAACAAACTCTCATTCCAGGGATAAAAATCAGCGCGCCAGCAGTACGTTCGCCGCTATCGGCGGCAGCACGCGGCCATAATCATTAATGCTTTGCCAGCGCACCTCGCAGCGGGTCGCCCGCTGGCACCAGTCGGTTTTGCGCGTCGAAAAAGGGGCGACGACACCTGCGGTATCAATGGGCCGGCCGTTGGCCTTGAGCGAGAAGAGCGTGACGTAATAAGGGCCCGGGTTCTGTACCGACAGCCCCTCCGGGGTCAACGTCCAGCGCAGCCCCCGGTACGCCTGCTGGGGATTGCCTGCCAGGCCAGCAGGACGATAGATAAGCTTCAGCGCGGAACGAAAGGCCATCTGAACATGATGGTCGCCAGGCTTACCGGAGGGTATGGCGGCAATACTCAATGTGAACAGGCTTTCCCGGTCGGAGGGGAGCGCGTCGCCGGTCCAGGTCACGCGCAGCGTATTCTCCTGCTCTGCCGCAAGACGGAACAACGGCGGCGTAATGATAAAGGGGGGTCTGTTCCCTGCGGCAATAGCCGCGCCGGGCCATCGTCGCGCCGACTGAATGTGGCTATCAATAAGCCAGCTCTCAGAAGAGGTGTTGCTCACCGGCACGCTTAGGGTCGGCATCTGCGCATGATAGATAAACCGCGTCCCACCGATCACCACGCCCGCCTGAGCTACAGGGATCGGCAGCAGCCAGCTCATGACGATATAAAAAAGGAGTTTATTCATAGGCGAGGATAAACGTGGCTGAAGCATTCGCCTTTCCGGCCGTAACCGCGCTGCCGTCCGCGATATAGCGAGCATAGAACTGCAGATGCGCGGAAGTCTGCCCCGGAGAAAGCGCGATGACTTCGCTCGTCTGCCCTGGCGGAATAAGATGTTTATCCTGGTCATAGAGGCCAATGCCAATCCCTGTGGCATCGTCCGCCGCGTCGATAAGCGCCAGGAGATCCGTATTTCGCTGATTTGCCGTCCCGCTGAAGCTCACCGTAACGCCGCTGACGGTGCTGCCGCAGTTCTGCAAATCAATGGCGAAAGGCTGCCAGGCGGAACCATCGCCAGCCTGGTAAAACTGACGGTTCGATACGCTGCCCATCTCCACGTTAATGTTTTCTGAATCCGGCGACAGCGTGCAGGTATTGTCGGTAATCGTGCCGGTGACATAGACACGCCCGTCATGCGCGTCTGCCGTTGCTGTCGTCAGAAGGCAGCAAGCCATGCAGGCATAATAAGCATATTTATTCATCGCCGCGCCTATTCGTATTGCAGGTCGAAATACATCACCGCCGTCGCATTGCCGGAGGTGACCACTGGCCGTGTCGATTTGTAGCGAATGTAGAAGGAGAGCGTATTGCGCCCGGCCTTGAGGGGATAAACTACTGATTCACTATTATTCATACTGACATCATCTTGATCTTCATCAAGCAGCTCCACGCCGATGCCGCTGGCCAGCATATTTTCGTTACCCATGCCGGTATCGGTCAGCGCCAGCAGCGACGGATCATCACTGTCTGCCGTGCCGGTAAACCAGATTTTGGTTCCGGTAATTCCCCGGGAGCAGTTTTTCAGATTAATGTTAAACGGCTTAAATTTTGTTGTCGTTCCGGTTGCGGGAAAATCCTCAACCGAAAACTGCCCCAAATCGATACTCTGGCTGACGCTGGAAATCTCCACATCGCAGGTTTGCGCAACGATCGTGCCGGTAAATTCCAGGTTATTGCCGGTATCACTGGCCTGGCAAAATGGGCTCCCGCAGAGGAGCGCTAAAAAGAGACCGCGTTTTAAGCTCATTTAGTCGAAGTCCACCCGCAGGTTAGCCAGCGCGGTAAATACGCCCTCCGCGGGAATTTCACCGGTCGTGCTAACCGGATAAGCCTGCAGCGCGATGTTGGCTTTGCCCGCATCGTCAGTGACGAAAGGCACCACGCTGCTGGCATCGTTTGGCGTCAATACCGCGCCATCGTTGGTCTCAACCACCACGCCGACGTCCGGGTTATCCGAGGCGATAGCCTGGTTAAGGTGAGTATCCGCTGTCGCAATCAGCCGCAGGCTTAAATTAACCTGCGAATTCACGCCGCTGCATTTCACCGGCACCCTGAATTTTTTATTCCTGACGCTCACCGGCTTTGCCCCGGCGCGGTTGAAGCCACCGCTATAAAGCGAGCCGAAATCCACAAGAATGGTCTGCCCTGCGTTGATTTCGCAGCTTTGTGGCACGGTTACCGTTCCGCTGTAAGCAATGTTGTAAACCACGTTGCTCAGGGGATCGCTCGTCCCTGTCGTCACGTAGACGTTGAACATGGTCTTCGGAGTGATAGTGACGGTCCCCACGAAAGGCCTGGCAATCTTGAGCTGAAACACCAGGTTCGAGTCGCGGATGTAGAACGGTTTGCCGGCGTTTACGCTGTCATCGGTGCCCATATAGGCGTAGTTGGTAGGGAGATAAAGGGTTCCTGCCGCGGAGTCGTCAATTCTCATCGCCCCCTCCAGATAGTCAGGGTCGAGCTTTAAATACTTCCAGGGGCCGCTGGTTTCAACCACGGCGTAGGGTGAAACATAGGAACGATACGTCCGGTTCGAGAGTGCCGAGCCAGCGGGACACACGGCCTGAACGTTCACTTCCTGGTTTTTGGTCAACTGAACCGTATTCCCCGCCGCGTTTTGGGCCGCCGTGAGGGTGGTACTCAGATCGTAATCGACCGTAGTAGGCGCGCCGTTGACGTTTTGACAGACGGCAGCCTGAGCCGCATTGGCTAACAGCAGTCCCGCCAGCGGAATAAAAAATAAACCTGTCTTCATTTAGCGGCATTCCACGCGTTGTCGCACCAGGGCCTGCCGGGGTGCGGGAAGTTGATAATGCACCAGACACTGCCGGGAAGCTCCCCGGCCCCACTGCACTTTGAGCGTTCCCTGGGGGCTCAAACCGGCCAGGTAAACTTCGCCGCCATCGCCGACGATCGCCTCCTCCGCTGACGCATCGGTCGAGGCGGTCGCGCCGAACGGTACCGGCTGCCCGTCGTGCAGCAGCGTCAGGAGCGCACGTTCGCCGACGCGCGCTTTAAAGCTGGCCAGTACCAGCGCGCCCTGCGTAGGCACGACGTTCACGACGGCATCGTCGATATCCACGTCATCCGCCATCGAGTTCACATCCAGCGCCATGCGATTTTGGCGATAGGTCGTGGCGTAAGGCACCACCGCATAGCCCCGGCGATCGGTATGAATGCCCGGCTCGTCATCAATATTGACATTGCCTGCTCCCGGAGCGGCGATCAGCACGTTGGTCTCGCCCAGCGGCTGGCTCAGCGTTAAGCCGTGCGCATGCGCCACTATGCCGCCGCTCAGCCCGTAATTTATCTGCTGATAATCGCCGTTATTGCTGGTGTTATAGCCCACGTTGACATTGCCTTCGGCGCCATCATATTCGAGGCTGGCGGCGCCGCTTTTGCCAACGCCATGATTTTGATAACCCTGCTGTACGCTATAGCTGAGATTGTTTTGCGCCAGCGCGGTACCGCTTATTCCGGCATTTTGGCTGACGCCGCCGTGCCGATCGGTACTGGTGCTGAACGTGGCGTAGATATTGTGATGCTTGTGGGTAATATCATCGCTGTGATGTAGCCACTGGCTGAGCGGCAGCGAGAGATTCAGGGCAATAAGCTGGTCGCTCTTGTCCTCTCCCGGGGCACGGCTTTGGTTATAAGAGAGGCTCCATGACACGCCCGCCAGGGTATCGCTATAGCCCACTTGCAGCAGCGTGTTCTTCTCATCGGTATGCCAGTAGCTCTGCTGACTACCGGTTACATAAAGCGAACCAAAACGCCCAAGCAGCTGCGAGATATTCAGCTGAATCTTGCCGCGTTTGGTGTAATAGAGGTTGTAGTAATCGCTCCAGCTACGCTGGTCTTCATTTTGGTCGGTTGGACCGTTATAGCCAGACATGCGCTTCCACGCCGTCTCGTCGAGGGTATAAAAACCCGATGTTGAGTAGCGATAGCCGAGCAGCTGAAAGTTAGTTCCCAGACTATTCAGCGATTTAGCGTAAAGAAAACGCGTGGATTGCCCCTGATGCTCGCTATCATCAGCCAGGGTGCTGCGCGCCTGGGTCAGGTCGACGGAAATCGCCCCCCAGTCGCCCAGATTGGCTCCCGTACCTAACGCCAGCGCGCGATAATGATCGGCAAACTGCGTCCCGCCGTAGACGGTAAAGCCGTGCGGCAGGCCCCATATCAGCGTCGCCTGGCCAAACTTAACGTCCTCTTTCTGGCTGCTGTCGCCGCGATAGCTCGCCGCCGTGGCCGCGTATTTCAACCGCCCTTCACGTTGCAGAATTGGCACAGCGGAATACGGCACGCTATAGCGAGTGATGCTGCCATCGGACTCTTTTATCTCAACGCTCAAATCACCGCTGCTGGCCGTGGAGTAAAGGTCGTCAATGGTAAATGCGCCGGGAGAGACGTAGCGCTGGTCGATGGTGTAGCCATTCTGCCGAATGGTCACCTGGGCATTGCTTTTAGCGATACCGTGGATGGTCGGTGCGAAGCCTTTCATACTGTCAGGCAGCATGTTGTCATCGGAAGCCAGCTGAATGCCGCGAAAGGGCAAACTGTCGAAGATCGCGGAAGGCGTATAGCTATCTCCTGCGGTCAGTTCGCTTTTCAGAGCGCGCAAATCGCGCTCTACATACGTGCTGATATGCTGCCAGTCGCTTTTATTGCTCTCGCCGCCGCTGTTATCGTTCCAGGTGGAATAGTTACGCAAGCGCCAGGCGCCAAGGTTCAGGCCGCTGTTAAGGCCAAGAAACAGGGTACGGGCATCAACGCCGCCCTCGCTGCGATCGCGGCTATTCGCACCGGTAAACGTGTAATTAAGCAATAGCGCGCTGATCCCTTCATCCCAGTATTCAGGTGCAATATAGCCCCTGGCGCTGTTCTTCATCGCCGCCTGGGGAATACTGATATTCAGGCGCTGCTGGGTGAAATCAAAGCGCGCGAAGGCCGCAGGAATGGCGGCGGCAATATCCACGCACCCTTGAGAAGAGGGCTTTAACAACCCCGGAAAGGCCTCAACGTTCACCTTCATCTCTTTGAGCATATCAGGCGTCAGACAAGCGCTTAGCCCGGAGTCGTCTGCGGCTGGCGTCCTGGCAGAGGGTTTCGCTTCGTAGAAGGTCATATCGCGGGTGGCAAGAAAGGCGCCATTCAGATAGACGTCGACCCGATAAACGCCAGGCGCCTGGCCATTGCCTTCAAAACGTGAAAGATCGGCGATCCTGGACGGATCGTCCGATAAAAACGCGGGATTAAAATAGTTATCCGCCCAGCCCTTCGGCAGCGTTAACACGCTGACTAAAGTCAGGGTCATCAGCACCGGTTTACTGACAGACGGCGATTGACGCTTTATAGCAGCCATTTTCTGCACGCTAAGATTGGCTCTGGCAGGTTTGTACAGGCGTGGTCGCACCAAAATCATTGACGGTCTGGAAGGTTACCCGGCTTTCGCTGCTCTGCAACGTCAGCTCGCTTTTTGGCGCGACCATGGCATTCGGCAGTTTTCGGCTTCCAGCATGTATTTCAACCAGAGAGACATAGTAGGGCGACGGATTGGTAACGATTAATCGACCGTTTTGGCTATGGCAGCGCAGCATCGCGGGCGCATTTGCGGAAGGAACGGACAAATCCGCAGGACGAATAAAAAGTTTAATGACGCTTTGGGTCGCAATTTGCAATGAATTATTCGCCAGCCTGGTTTTATCGACCGAGGGGATCGCTTTGCTATTGAGATAGAACACGCTTTCCCGGTCGGTGGGCAAAGACGGACCGATGTACATAATTCGCAGGGTGTTCTCTTTTTTCGGCTGAATCACGAACAGCGGCGGGGTAATAATAAAATCAGAGCTCCGGCTACCATCAGCATTGGCAACCCAGGACTGAATCAGGAAAACGTTGTTCTCCGAGGAGTTAATAACCGGCAGAGAGACCTGCTTGCTTCCCTGCGGATAGATAACGCGGGTTGATCCCAGAGCGATACCGCCCGCGTGCGCCTGGTTTATTATTCCAGCGATAGCCAGTAACAGCGATAGAAATTGAATTGTTCTTTTAAGCATTTTCTAAGTAAATAAACGATTTTGGGCGCAACACAAATAGCGTTTCCTCCGCGCAAGATGCACGGAGGAATACCTGAAAAGAAATCAGGAGTACACCATACTAAAGGTGGCGGTAGCAGAGACGTTACCGGCAACTACAGCGCCGGTGGCGATATAATCGACGCTCAGCGGAACCACGTTTTCACCATCAATTAACGTTACGGTGCCAGAAGTATCGCCAATATTGAGCGGCTGGCCGTCCGGACCATACAGCTGCAGAGCGACGTTGGTAGCCGCACCAGCACCTGCGGTGTTGGCAAGGGAGCCGGCCAGCGTACCGTCCTGCTGACCGTTAAAAATAACTGCGGCTTCCTGGCTTACCGTGGTATCGCAATCTTCCAGTTTGATCGAGAAATCTTCTTTTTGATTCGCAACCATGCCGGCGGCCGTTAATTTGCTGGCACGAACCTGGCTTAAGGTGACCGTTTGATCAACGGAGTCAGCAGAAACAGAACAGGCGGCATTAACAACCTGGCCAACAAAATTAACAGTGCCACCAGAAACGGTCGCCGTATCCGCAAAAGCGGAAGTCATCATGCCGCCTGCAGAAATAGCAGTCACCATCATGGCTAATAGATGCTTTTTCATATAATCCCTTTTAAATTTAATAAAAACCCAGTGTTATAGTTTGATAAATATCAGACATTGGTGGACAAGGGCTTTCGCTCAGGCCAGCCTGACGATCCCTGGCTTTATATGCTACAGGAAGACACTCACGTCATTAATATGAGATAACTTACTGACCAGTAATCGCCTCACTCAAATAAACACTCTGACATTAGTTAATTATTATAAAAGGTATAAACAGTTGCAATCATCACCTGCTGTTTTTATAGGACTACAGATAACCTCATGTTTTAAAAGAACTATAGTCATGAGATACACCCTATGCCATCAGGACTATTGACTTTTTAATTAATACATGAATGCACGAAAGACAACCGTTCGTAATACTTTTTAAAAGGTGTTTAATTGATGTAAAAAAACACCTTTTATGCAACATCGCTAATAGGCCGTCGGTAATTTCTTCATGTCTAATAAACGACCGCCATCGATACTAATATAACCCCCTTTCTTAAGTTCAGAGAGAAGTTTCATCGTACGGCTACGGGATATGCCCGTTCGTCTTTGAATAAAGTTAAGGACGTTAATGCTTTGTCGGTATTCGCTGGCATAAGCCCAAAGCTCGATTAATAATGCGCGCACCTTCAGATAAGAATCCACGCCAACCAGCTCCCGATCCCGTACGCTCATCACCATCAGACGATAGGCAAGTATTCGTGCGACATCGTGCCACAGATCGCACTCATCGACGGTCTTAATAAAGTCGGGCAAAGAAACCGCACGTCCGCTGCACTCGGTTTCGGCCACCAGAAAGTGCTCCGGTCGGGTCGGAACATCGTAGGTCACCCCGTAGCTGTCAACTAACCCGACAATAGAAGGAGCAAAAGCGGAACATACATGAAGTCCACTGCCGCAGCGGCAAAATGAAAAAATCCCGGACTGCAGAAGGACTATTTTATTCTCACCGCCAGAATTAAGTAAAAACTCATCACCAGGATTTAAATTAAAAGGCTTACCAAAAGACCATAATGCGGAGAAGAGCGCATCAAGCGCTGCATGTGGTTTAGCCTGCTGGGAAAATAAATATGAGTGCAAGGTATTCTCATTATCGTTTTCAGCAATGTCAACTTTCATTTTTTCATTAAAAACCATAATCATAGGTCAACCCAACATATACTTAATGAAAGGTGTCTTCAATTAATTATAAATAAAACCACCTGGTAGTATATCTGTACCAAACCCGCACAAATACGCAATACTTAGCACGATGAGTAAATTCTTAATAAAAATATCAACAAGCTCAATTAAACCTCAAAACATAATATTAACAGGGAAATAAAATCACAAATGAAACTATTTCTCGGAAAATAAAAAACCTCATAAAAAATAGTGATTCAGAATATTAAACTCTCTGAATCACTATGAACAAGATGATTTTTCTTCACTAAACAGCAGGGAAAGAGGTGTTATTAACTAAAATATTTTGGCGCTGAGTAATATTCCACCATTTTTTCTGCCAGCCAACCGCCATCTTCACCGTTAGAGTGAATCGTCGTAATACTTACCGTTGAGCCTCCCCCCCAAAGTACTGAGAAAACGTTATAGTCAGGGAGATTTAACGCCTGCATCTGCCCCCAGTCGTAGCCATTATCCTGGCGTAAAAAGTCGCCGACTGTCGCTACGCCATAAGTTGCGCTATTCACCGCCGTATTTAACAGATCCGAAGCGATGGTATTGAGATCGCTGCCAATACGCGCATCGCCCATAAAGAAGCTTCCGCCCGACGCGTAGTGCGCGGCGGCAATTTTACTGTTGCCTTCGTCTACGGTTGGCATATGGCCCCCCGGGATTTGCCATAGCATAGCCGGTTTATGCAGGTCTTTAGCCGCTTGTTTTACCATCCCTAAATAATTAAACCAGCAGGTCGCGTTCCAGCCATAGTGCGCTAATGCATCCGGGCTAAAGCAATCGCGTTCAAATTTATCAAAGGCGATAAAATCTGGCGCATACTCACCGCTATACACTCCCAGCTCATTGATACAGCTGGCTATCGCTGTCCCCTGGGCCACAGGATCGGCATTTGCTCTGAGTACCCAGTCTGCCGTTCCCGTCGCCCAGACGTTGGTCTGCCAGCCGAAGGCCACGTCCGGCGCAAACTGGCGCACAATATAGTTAATCGCCTGGACATAACCATAAAGATCGTTAGAAAACGTCGGCAACAGCGGCGCGCTGAATCCCGGAAGAGCAGGCAAAGCGTTAATCGCCGCCGCCAGCTGGACGTTAACCTGTACGCTATTCGCTTTACGTACCGCGGTATAGCCGTACGGCTCCTGCTGTATCGCGCCAAGGAAATCCGGATTCAGCACAAAGGTGGCGGGAACGGCGTGCTGGTCGTCCTTCCAGGACTGCGCCGCAAGACACTGGGTGATGAAGTTACCAAAGTGGTTACGTAACCGCTGTCCGTCCTGAAGATCCGAGAGTGCGCTGCCGCCGCTGGCGTTAGCGGTATAAACCACCATGACCGGCATCACGGAGCGCCCCGCTTCTTTTTCAATCTCACGCACCAGCGGAACGGTTTTGTGAATCGGCAGCGAGTCATAATCAAGGAAGCCGTCACCGTTTTTATCCACTTCCGCTGCCGGTAGCGGGTCGCCGCCGCCGTCAAAACCATCATATTTAAACAGGGCGCTAAAAGGGACGTCGCGATATAGCGATACGGTATCCGCGGCATTCACCGTCACCCCGCCGTGGGCAAGATAGTCCGGCCAGCCTTTAACCTGCAGTGGAACGCCCTGCACAAACTCGAGCGTAATATGATTGACGCTTTTCAGCAGCCGCAGCGGCGCATCCTGTTCACAGCGCCACGGTGTACCGGCGACGTAAACATCGGGAGTCTCAACGCTATACTGTCCGGGAGCCAGATGCATCGCCAGCGTTTGCAGACGGGCATCGCTCTCCAGCATCACGGTATATTGATATTGCCCGCAGCAGAACCGATAGCGCTGAGGCGATACGCCCTCAGGTAAACCTAGTATCGTCACCTGAACTTCGACAAAATCATGACTATCAACCCCGGTCTGCTGGAAGCCGATGCTCACCTCTTTCACCTGGCCCTGCTCAGGGGTAAAAATCGTCGGTCGGGCGGGATGGCTAATCATCTGGTTATTGATTACCGTCGACAGTAAGCCAATCTCGTAGCAGTGACCGGCGATAAGCCGATCCACCAGCTGTATTTGGTTGACGGGCATCGTCAGGGTTCTTTCGCATACCCCAGATTCCGACCACAGCTCAACCACCATTTCCGCGCCGGCAAACTCAGGGGCATCGACGATAAGACGTACTGAAGCAAACTGTACCGGCGCCTGATACGCGACCTGACAGGTCTGGCAGTCAGATCCGCCAGCCAGCTTCAGCCTGAACGTCGATTCAACGGGTACGATCTGCATATCATCATTACTCAGCTCCAGCACAGCGATCGTGTACTCACCTGCGCTAAGATCGCTGATGGTCAGCGTCTCTCCCCACTCGCCTGCAAAGCGTCGTGAAGTCGCATCCGGATAGTACAGGTCGATCGTCGGCTTCAGGGTGGTGTTTTGTTTTAACGAAGGGAACTGAATATTGATCTTGCCCTGACGGCCTGGGTCGTGTGCGAGGATTGCCGTTAAGCCGCTCATAGTGACCGGAGTTTGGGTAGCGGAAAGATAGAACTGCAGCTCAGCGCTTGCGCCTCCCTTTAGCCAGAATTGCCCATCATTATTTATCGTAATCGTGTTCTTTTCGATTGGCCAACCGCCGTCGCTGCCCAACGTTACGGGCTTGTTGCCGAGCAAAGATCCGCTGAACGCGCTGTAAGGATCGGGATGCGCGCTGGCGGTAAACTGCAGCTTAAGTTGGTTAAGGTCGATAGCCTGGGCATAGAGGTTGGTCAGCGTCAGAGTCACCCGTTGATACCAGCTGGTCGTGCTCAGCGGGCTTGCGACAACAGTCATTCCCTCTCCTTCCACAACCGCATCATCGCCCTGCTCTTCAGGCTCAGGAGCCATCTCATCCGTACCCTCATCGTCAGGGATAATCTCTTCCGGTACAGGCGCGACATCATCAGTTTGATCATCGACGGGGGCTTCAGGTTCCGGCTGCCCCTCGTCCGCAGATTCATCAGCGCTATCATCTTGCGCAGATGAGGCCAGGGTTAAGCTAAAAGTTGAGATTTTGACCGGTACCTGAGTGGCGGCAAAGCTGAAGAATAACGTGCCGCTTTCACCGGGCTGCAGCAGCAGCGGTTGGCTGTTATTAATAATGATTTCATTGACGTCGAGGGCTCCCTGCGTTTTACCGCTCAAGGTGAGGGGCATATCCCCTTTAAGCGTACCGCCAAAATTGCCCCACGGATCCTGATGTCCGGACCCGGTAAAACCAATGGCCGCATGATTGATATCCACGGCGCTGTTATTTTCATTGGTGATGGTTAAGGTGATTTTTTGATACCAGCTGTTCACATCGATCTGGCTGTTTTTAATCGAGACCGTCATTGACAAAATTCCTCATTCCCTGGTGGAAAAAAGCCCCGGTAAACCGGGGCTTGCATTTTTTAGCCCACTATTTTTCGCTTAACGAAAAGGATCAGTAAGCACCAAGGTCAGTCCATGCCTGGCCCGCAGCGCAGTTCAGATCCGGCTGGTCGCCCTGAGACCACCATTTCACCTGGTAGTTATGGCCTTTCCAGCTGACGGTTTCAAAGGTACCCCAGTTGCCGCCATAAACGGTGCTGGCATCCCACAGCGGGTAAGGCGTCGTCGCGTCATCCGTGGAAGTGTCATCTTCCGCAGGCGTGGTGTCTTCTTCCGGTTCGACAGGCTCTACCGGAACTACGGTATCGTCCTCTTCAGGCTCAGGCTGCACCTGAGACGCCGACGGAACGACAACCAGCACATAACGCTGCTGGGAAGAAGGCTCGCCCCAGGCATCACGAACGAACAGGGTGAACTGGAAGTTGGTGTTAACGGTCACTTCCGGAACGACGAACTCGATGACGGCACTGGTCTTATCTGCCACGCTGATTTCAGAAGGAACGCCCCAGCTCCAGGTAATCTCGTCTTTATCTTCATCAGAGGAACCTTCACCAGAGAGCTGTACGGTAGAACCGCCCACAACGCGCAGTTCAATGGCAGCCTTCGGCGCGTGGTTGATCGCCGGTTCAGGCTGAACGCTATCGTCATCCTGTTCATCTGCCGGATCGACGTTGATGCCTTCGAAATAGAACGGATCCATATCGATAACTTCAGAAGCTATTTCATAGCCCAGACCTTCACGCGCGGCGTTCACCAGCACGCCGTTGTCCTGGTCGATAGTCCAGGTGAACATTCCCCCGAGCCCCAGCTTCGCGGCGTACTCGCCCTTAGCTTTAACAGAACGCGGCGTGTCCAGAGACATGAACAGTTTGCTTTCCGGGTTGTAGAGGTAATCCGCATTGGCCACCTGGTCGGTATAGACGTTGAAACCGTTGCGGCCTTTCTGGTTTTCCAGGTCCAGGTAGTTATAAATAACGTCATACCATTCGGTGGTACCGGATTCGAAGGTACCGGTGGTGGTACCGGTACCCGGGTTATAGGAGCCTTTCAGCGGAGACAGAGATTCCAGCTCAACGCTGCGGCCATTGCGGGTATAACCGGCATAGCCAATGTTAATGCGGTCTGCCGGGAAGCCTTCGGCCAGCAGATGGTCGACGATGGTATTGACCGCCCAGCCGCCTTCTTCCAGCGCGTTCAGGTTGGTGTGATGGGTCAGGGTTTCCGCCCACGGCGTACCGAAGAAGTCGTAGGTCATCACGTTGATGCCGTACAGACCGGCCTGCAGCAGCGCTTTCACGTTGGAGTAATCGAAGGTCTTCACTACCGCGGAGCTGGCAATGGAGATTTTGACGTTGCTCAGACCGGCGGAATCCAGCTGCTTACGCAGCTCGCCGATCAGCAGCGCATAGTTTTCGCCGTCTTCCGGGCCGTAAGGGTTGCCCGCGCCTTCCGCGTTCGGGTATTCCCAGTCGATATCCACTTCGCTGAACATCGGGAACTGTTTGAACAGTTTTACCACGCCTTTCGCGAAGGTTTTACGGGCGGAATCAGAAGCTGCGGTTTCGTGGAAGCCGTTACTCATGGTCCAGCCGCCGATGCTCATGGACAGCACCAGATCGTGACCCTGCTGCTTCGCTTTAGCCTGCAGATCGCGCAGGCCGCCGAGCAGACCTTTGGCATTCGCCTGAGTGACGGTTTTCGGATCGACGTCCCAGCCGCTGACGGAGTGGCCAACGTTAACGTAGGACTGGAAATCGCCCCACGGGTCGAGGAAGGTCGGCTCATATTTGACTTTTCCGCACTGCTCGGCGCCTTCGGCAACCACATCGCGGTACATCCCATCCACTTTATGGAAGCCGGTGACGCCGACGAAACCGACGATGATTTTGTCGTAAGCGGTAGGCGCAACGTTGGTCAGATTGTAGCCGCGACCGCGGTTATCTTTCGAATCATCTCCCTGCAGGCGACCATCATACTGGGACCAGTCGGTGTAGTAGCCGAATACTTTGGGCTTAGCCGTGGAAGACTTGTACTGGTTATATACCGGCTTCGCGACGCGAGCAGAAGTATAGCTGTATGCGCTGACTTCTTTCGCTGGGTTAAAGCCGTCTGCGGCGTTGCTGGTTTCGGTCAGCGTATCGCCCTGAATCAGTTTGCTAGTAGCCATTATTAATTTCCTTTTAAGCTTGAAAAATTGTCGCAGTTCGTTCTGCCGGACCAATAATTCAATGCTTACGAGACAATGGCTAATCACATAACATCATGTTTTCAACATCTCATTCACGCTATTTTATGCGAGAAAAATGATGGCGGTAATTCTTAAATCATCAGCGGATATACGTATCTCAGCAAAATCATGGCGAAAACATCAGCAGCACATTAAATCTCATTTATCAGTGGGTTAAATATCATTTACTTTACATGAGATTATGTGATTAAGCTCTCATCATCAAATGACATTAGAATAATACGAATGACAAGTAATAGATTAAGCCAATTCTCGTACAATATATTGAACCCACGCAATCAGGATCTATATATCTAAAGGACGACAACATGAAAACTTATCTCATCAATGATAATTGCGTTTACAACGAAGGAAAGTATGAGCTGAGAACCACCTCAAACTCACAGGTCATTAAAATGACGGCAATGAGGGCGAAGTGCCTGAGCTTCATCATCGAAAATGCAAATATGGATATTATTGAACGGCAAAAAATAACTTCAGAATTATGGGGAAGCCGTAGTCACTTTGTGAATGACGCAAATTTAACGCAAATACTCTACTTAATCAGAAGAGATCTGAAGTCCCTTGGGATAAATGACCTGTTTATCACCATTCCAAGACAGGGCATTCAGGTTAATAAAGAGATTCCTATTAAAGCCATGGAGAGCGAAAAGAAAGGAACAAAACGACAGGTGTTCAGAAAGACGCTGGCAGCATTAACCACCGTGTTTTCTGTCACCCTCGGCACGGTGATGTACCTGCACATTCATTAATTCAAGGAAATGAAAAATGAACCCGATTATTGATGGTATTTTAGTAATGGAAGGCGGCTATACCAACAATCCTAAAGATAAAGGTGGAGCCACCAACTGGGGGATCACTGAGGCAACGGCCCGAGCTCATGGTTATACAGGAGAGATGATCAACCTGACGCGAGCTGAAGCATTTTCTATCCTCGAAGAGGATTACTGGATCAAACCCGGATTTGAGCAGATCTCAACTATATCCTGGCCCATTTCTTTCGAACTCTGCGATGCCGCAGTCAATATTGGCCCCCACTATCCTTGCGTCTGGCTACAGCGCTGGCTCAACGCGCTAAACCGGGAAGAAAAAAGTTACCAGGATATCAAAACCGATGGCAAAATTGGCCCTCGGACCCTCTCCGCTCTCAATCACTTTCTGGCCTTAAGGGGCAAACAGGGTGAAGAAGTGCTGATAAAAGCGCTCAACTGCAGCCAGGGAGCCTACTATCTGGATATCACAGAAAAAAACAAAGGTAATGAAGAGTTTATTTATGGCTGGATGAAGGCCAGAATCACCTAAGATCATCGTGGCAATACAGCTAATAAAAGACTCAGGGACGAGACTTTTATTAGCATAAATATAGACTGGACATCACTTAATGAATTTTTGCATTTTCCAGAGCCTTTTTAATCTTCTCGCCAAGAATTTTCAAAATCGGCCCTGCAAATACCCCGCCAAGCCCCGCGGCGAGCAACACCATATTAAAACTAAGCTCTTTTTCAATCGCCACGGCGCTGAGCAAAAAACTGGTAAAACAGGAAACCACAACCTGGGTTAAACAGTGCATGATGCCCTTATGGGAATGATCATCACCTTCTTGCTTATCACGCCGGATAAGGTAGCTAACAAACCCGCCCCAAGCTCCGATAGCAATAATGGTGATAAAAATTTCGACTTCCAGCAAAACGACTTCCGTTGTCGCCAAATGATTTGGAATAGACATAGAACACTCCTTGATGAAGGCGTACAAAATGGTACCCAATAAGTGTAAAGAGGTTAGCTATTTACCAGTAATCAAAGAGCATCAAACCAAACCATATTAACTATATCGTTTGAAGTGATACTCCTCAGCGACGAAATGATGACAGAGTGTGTAACATGGAAACAATTTCATTTATCACTGATATATTTTTACTGTTTCTGTTCCATGATGCATAAATCTGTATAGATTTAAAAGTAAGTTCCGGTGGCGGTTGCACAAACTTAATATCATATTTACGCTGATTCTTATAGAATAGCGCCAACTTCAACGGCATTAAGGCTATGAATGAAGTACGTTCAATCATACTCATTAAGCCATTAAGGGAGTCGCTACGATAGCCAATAATACGTGAGCCTTTATAATAAAGATCATCTTTAAAAAGACCCTTATCATTAATAATCATCGGGGAGTGCATGCCCGGCTGATACATCGCATGACGGGAGGAATAGAAATGATGTAATGAAAGATGAGGTAAGGTGCTTAAGATATGATTACTGGCAAAAATGCAGACAAAGCTTTTGAAACTATCGATCAGCTGATTATCAATCCCGGGGACGTTCAACGGCTCGGTACCAATCAGAACATCACATTCTGCTGTAAGCAGTAGCTCCGTCATCATCTCACGAGAGAGATTTCTTGATGAATAATGGTTGAGTAATACCCGTTCAAAGATATCTCCGGCATAAAGCTGTGAGAGATAGTAAGCCTCAACGATATCACCGCCTAAAATAGTCAGCCGGGCATCACGACTCCCTTTATGCTCGGGAATAAAGGTACTATTTATCAGTTCCATAACCTGACGGAAATTTTGATGGATCTCGATCGCTTTAGCGGTGGGTAACAGGCCATCTTTACCACGGATAAACAACTCTTCCTGATAATAGCTCTGTAAACGGCGAAGCGCCAACGAGACCGCCGCCGGAGTGATACCAAGTTTTTTTGCTGCTTTGGCAGCATTTCCAGCTGAAATAACAGCGTCAAGGGTCTTGATTAAATTGTAATCAAAATCCTTGTTGGCACCTTTCGATCCCATCCGCTGTCAGCCTCTAAAAACGAAAAAAGCAATATAGATAATACTCAAAATAAATCAATTCTTAGCCCTTATAAATAATAGGTTAATTAAAAAGATAGGGGCTGCGGATAGAAAAAAGCCTGAGCGCGAAGGCCCAGGCTTAGTGGAAGACTGAAAATGAAATGCAATTAGCGGGTCAAATCATCGAAAAATTTCTTCACGCCATCGAAGAAACTTTTGGAGCGCGGGCTATTCTTTTCACCCGTTGGGCCACCAAAGCTTTCCTGCAGATCTTTCAGCAGCTGCTTTTGTTTATCGTTCAGACCAACCGGCGTTTCGACGACCACGCGGCACAGCAGATCGCCCTGCGCGCCGCCGCGAACGGACTTCACGCCTTTACCGCGCATCCGGAACAGCTTACCTGTCTGCGTCTCGCCCGGTATTTTAAGATTTACACGACCGTCCAGCGTCGGGACTTCGATTTCACCGCCGAGAGCAGCCATAGTGAAGTTGATCGGTACTTCACAGTACAGATTATTTCCTTCACGCTCGAAAATGGCGTGCTGCTTAACCTGAACCTGAACATACAGATCGCCTGCCGGTGCGCCATGCTCGCCGGCTTCACCTTCACCTGCCAGACGAATACGGTCGCCGGTATCAACGCCCGCCGGGATTTTAACCGACAGCGTTTTCGTTTTCTCGACGCGGCCATGACCGTGACATTTATTGCACGGATCTTTGATCAGCGTACCGCGTCCCTGACAGTGCGGACAGGTCTGCTGAACGGCGAAGAAGCCCTGGCGCATCTGAACCTGGCCTGCCCCGTGGCAGGTCGGACAGGTCTGCGGCTGGCTGCCCGCTTTGGCGCCGCTGCCGTGACAAACGTCGCACTCTTCCAGAGTCGGGATACGGATCTCTTTCGTTACGCCGCGAACGGCTTCTTCGAGCGTAAGATCCATGTTATAGCGCAGGTCTGAACCGCGCGATGCGCGCTGACGACCACGTCCGCCGCCGAAAATATCGCCGAAAACATCGCCAAAGATATCGCTGAAATCCGCGCCGCCGCCAAAACCGCCGCCGCCCATACCGCCCTGCTCAAACGCAGCATGGCCGTACTGATCGTAAGCTGCACGCTTCTGGGCATCAGTCAGGATTTCATACGCTTCTTTGATTTCTTTAAACTTTGATTCTGCCTCTTTATCGCCCTGGTTGCGGTCCGGGTGATACTTCATGGCCAGGCGCTTGTACGCCTTTTTGATTTCACGCTCTTCCGCTGTTTTGGAAACGCCTAAAATCTCGTAATAGTCTTGCTTTGCCATTGGTGTTTTTCAGCCCCTTAACATGCGTGCACGGGCGGAGAGGAAACCTCTTCGCCCGTGCCAGTGTTTTACCCGTTCAAAGGGCGATTATTTTTTGTCTTTCACTTCTTCGAACTCAGCGTCAACAACATCGTCGTCCTTCGCGTTGCTCTCGGAAGCGTCAGCGCCGCCAGCCTGCTGCTGGGCGTGCTGCTGCTGAGCGATTTCCATCAGCTTCTGGGAAGCCTGGGCCAGCGCCTGCATTTTCGCTTCAATATCGGCTTTATCTTCACCTTTCAGGGAAGTTTCCAGCGCGGTCAATGCAGACTCGATAGCGGTTTTATCGTCAGCCGGCAGTTTATCGCCCGCTTCTTCAACCTGCTTACGGGTGCTGTGCAGCAGATGGTCACCCTGGTTACGGGTCTGAACCAGTTCTTCAAACTTACGGTCAGATTCCGCGTTAGCTTCTGCTTCACGAACCATTTTCTGGATCTCTTCTTCGTTCAGGCCAGAAGAGGCTTTGATGGTGATCTTCTGCTCTTTACCGCTGTTTTTGTCTTTCGCGGAAACGTGCAGGATACCGTCGGCGTCAATATCGAAGGTGACTTCGATCTGCGGCATGCCGCGCGGCGCCGGGTTAATCCCATCCAGGTTGAACTGACCCAGAGATTTGTTATCAGATGCGCGTTTACGCTCACCCTGCAGCACATGGATGGTTACCGCAGACTGGTTGTCTTCCGCAGTAGAGAACACCTGGCTGTGCTTAGTCGGGATAGTGGTGTTCTTGTTGATCAGCGCAGTCATCACGCCGCCCATGGTTTCGATACCCAGAGAAAGCGGGGTAACGTCCAGCAGCAGTACGTCTTTTACTTCACCGGTCAGAACACCGCCCTGGACAGCTGCGCCAATGGCCACGGCTTCGTCCGGGTTAACGTCTTTACGCGGCTCTTTACCAAAGAACTCAGCAACTTTCTTCTGCACCATTGGCATACGAGTCTGGCCGCCAACGAGAATAACGTCGTTGATGTCAGACACGGACAGGCCAGCATCCTGCAGAGCAACTTTCAGCGGCTCGATGGAACGGTTAACCAGATCTTCTACCAGGCTTTCCAGTTTCGCACGGGTCACTTTAATGTTCATGTGTTTCGGACCGGTGGCATCTGCGGTGATGTACGGCAGATTCACGTCGGTCTGCTGAGCAGAAGAGAGTTCAATCTTCGCTTTCTCAGCGGCTTCTTTCAGGCGCTGCATCGCCAGCGGGTCGTTACGCAGGTCGATGCCCTGATCTTTCTTAAACTCGTCAACGAGGTAGTTGATCAGACGGGTGTCGAAGTCTTCGCCGCCCAGGTGGGTGTCACCGTTGGTCGCCAGAACTTCGAAGGTTTTTTCACCGTCAACTTCGTCGATTTCGATAATGGAGATATCGAAAGTACCACCACCAAGGTCGTATACCGCAATAGTACGGTTGCCGACTTCTTTATCCAGACCGTAAGCCAGCGCAGCGGCTGTCGGTTCGTTGATGATACGTTTGACTTCCAGACCTGCGATACGGCCGGCGTCTTTGGTTGCCTGACGCTGAGCATCGTTGAAGTAAGCTGGTACGGTGATTACCGCTTCAGTTACCGGTTCGCCCAGGTAATCTTCAGCCGTTTTCTTCATTTTCTTCAGCACTTCAGCAGAGATCTGCGGCGGTGCGGTTTTGGTGCCTTTCACATCAAGCCATGCGTCGCCGTTATCTGCGGCCACGATTTTGTACGGCATGATAGAAACGTCACGCTGGACTTCTTCGTCCTGGAAGCGGCGGCCAATCAGGCGTTTAATCGCAAACAGGGTGTTTTGCGGGTTTGTCACTGCCTGACGTTTAGCCGGCTGACCAACCAGAGTTTCACCATCCTGGGTATAGGCAATGATAGAAGGCGTGGTGCGATCGCCTTCGGCGTTCTCCAGCACGCGTGCAGTAGTGCCATCCATAATCGCTACACAAGAGTTGGTAGTACCCAGGTCGATACCAATAATTTTACCCATCTAAACGTCTCCACTAAAAATTCAGTCAACATGTGGTTGTGAACCTGTAATAAGGGCGAAACGTGCGGTTTCAACTACCCAGACATCATTTTTTTTCAGGTTCATTCACTGCGGTTGACTACAAGATGGGGTCACCCGCGACTTCATCAAGGGGGGGATACAAAAAATTTTTACTCTGACCGCGCCGCCGGGTACGTCCCGGCAGCCGAAAACGCGCGAAATGCCGCGCTAAAAACGCCCATTACATAATTTAAAATTATAATTAAACCTAAATACATTCACACCGTAATTGACATAATCCGCAATCATTACGTGCTAAATACAATAAAGTTCCAGTGATAAAATGCGTCGTCCTAATAACCCATCTAATAATCAGGAAATCCTCATGAAATCACTGATTCATATATCAGCAGGATTATTTTTGAGCGCGACGTTAGCCACGTCGGCGTCCGCTAACGATCATAAAATTTTAGGGGTTGTCGCCATGCCGCGAAATGAGACTAACGATCTCACCCTGAAGCTACCGATATGCAGGGTAATTAAGCGTATCCAGCTGACTGCCGATCGCGGCGATGTCCAGCTGTCCGGCGCAACGGTGTACTTCAAAGTCAGCAACAGCGCCAGCCAAAGCCTCAGCGTCCCGTCAACTATAAAAGAAGGGGAAACGACCGGCTGGATTAATATTAATAGCGACAACGACAACAAACGCTGCGTTAAAAAAATCGCTTTTTCTGGTCACACCATTAACTCTTCCGATATGGCCTCGCTAAAAATTATCGGCGACGATTAATATTCCGGTTCACATTATCAAAACGCTTATGAAGATTAACTATCTGGATGATGAAGACCTCTCTTTTCTGCATCGTTGTAGCGAAGAGCATCTGGAAACATTCACTCGAATTCTGACTCACAATGAGAATGGAAAACCCCGGCTTTCAAGTACGCTATTGCGTAATGAAACCTTTCAGGCGATGGAAGGACACCCTGAGCGCTATCGCCGCAACTGGCAGCTCATTGCCGGGGAACTCCAGCACTTTGGCGGTGATAGCATCGCCAACACGCTGCGTCGTCATGGCAAGTTCTATCGCGAAATTTTGCTGGACGTCTGCAAGAGACTAAAAATCAAAACCGATAAACAAGCCTCTACCCCGGAAATAGAACAACATCTCCTGGAACACTTTCTGGAGCATAGCTGGAAAAAGATGGATGAGCGGCAAAAAGCCGACTTCTTTAGTGCCGTTGAGTGTCGTGTCAAAGAGCAGAAAGAGCTGCTTCCCCATCTGCTTCAGACAAATAAGTTAGCGCAGGGAGTCTCGCATCTTCTTGAAACCCGACTGACGAAGATCCTCCGCACCCACGCCGCGGTGAGCGTCATCGGCCACGGGCTGGTACGCGGAGCAGGGCTTGGCGGACCGCTCGGCGCCGCGTTTAATGGGGTAAAAGCCGTGAGCGGCAGCGCATATCGGGTGACCATTCCAGCCGTGTTGCATATTGCCTGTTTAAGGCAAATGACCAGACTTCATCAGGGAAAAAATGAAATTGGCGAAAAATACCCCGCCAGATCATAGACAGTATCGTAACGCCTAATTATTATGCCGCGCCCCGACGCAGAGACGGCGGGGAATGCTTCCCTTTCTAATCATTATTTTGAGGAATTATGGGCAACACTAAGTTGGCTAATCCGGCACCGCTGGGCCTTATGGGCTTCGGCATGACCACTATTCTGCTTAACCTGGCAAATAGCGGCCTGTTCGCGTTTGATGTAGCTATCCTGGCGATGGGCATTTTTTATGGCGGCATTGCGCAGATTTTTGCCGGCCTGCTGGAATTTAAAAAAGGCAACACTTTTGGCTTAACCGCATTTACGTCTTACGGCGCTTTTTGGCTGACGCTGGTTGCCATTCTTCTGATGCCGAAAATGGGCCTTGCTGAAGCGCCTGATGCACACTTCCTCGGTATCTACCTTGGACTGTGGGGCGTTTTCACCCTGTTCATGTTCTTTGGCACTCTGAAAGCCGCACGTATGCTGCAGTTTGTTTTCCTCAGCCTGACCGTATTGTTCGCTCTGCTGGCGATTGGCCACCTGGCTGATAACGAAGGCATTGTGAAGATTGCTGGCTGGGTGGGTCTGGTCTGCGGCGGCAGCGCCATCTATCTGGCGATGGGTGAAGTGCTGAACGAGCAGTTTGGCCGCACCGTTCTGCCAATCGGCGAAAAGCATTAATTCATTGTCGCCGCTCGTTCGCGAGCGGCGACATGGGTCACCTTGATTTAAGGCAGACGCTGCAGTTCAGCTTTCGGCGCTGCGACCTGCTGATCCAGTCCCTGACGCAGCCAGATCCCCAACCCCAATCCCATAAACGACAGTGCCAGCACGTACCACGCGGGCGCCATCGGCGAAACGCCCATCAGCATGGTCACCGCAATCGGCGTCAGGCCGCCAAAGATGGCGTAAGAGACGTTATAAGAGAACGAAATACCGGTAAATCGGACCTCCGCCGGGAACGCGCGCACCATCACATATGGAACCGCCCCGACCACGCCAACGCATAACCCCACCGTACCGTAGAGCAGGAACAGGCGCTGCGGGCTATCACCGGAAAGATGATAGAAAGCCCAGCTTGCCGCAGCGAGGAATAAGCTGCCGACAATAAACGTGCGGCTGGCGCCAAAACGATCGGCGGCCAGGCCTGCCAGCAGGCAGCCGATACAGAGCATGATGGTAGCGATGCTGTTCGCCTGCAGGGTGATGGCGGGAGCAAAGCCGTAGTGTTTTTGTAGCCAGACCGGAGACATGAGGATCACCACCACCACGCCTGCGGATAACAGCCAGGTCAGCAGCATTGAGACCACAACCGCCTTCTGATGCTTCAGCGCGACGGCTTTAACCGGCAGCTCCTGCGCTAATGCCTTACGCTGCTGCATTTCGAGGAAAATCGGCGTCTCCTGAAGCCAACGGCGCAGATACATGGCGACGAGGCCAAATGCGCCGCCTAACAGGAACGGGATACGCCAGCCGCCATCGTGGATACCCTGAGGGGTGAGGTGCGTATTAATCAGCGTCGCGACGACCGAACCGAGTAAAATACCCACCGTCAGACCGGCAGTCAGCGTACCGCAGGCGATACCTATTCTTTTTTCCGGTACATGCTCGGCAACGAAGACCCAGGCGCCGGGAACTTCGCCGCCAATTGCTGCGCCCTGAAGAATGCGCATCAGCAACAGCAAAATCGGCGCCACGATGCCCATCGACGCGTAGGTAGGCAGCAGACCAATCGCCAGCGTAGGCAGCGCCATCAGTAAAATGCTCAAAGTAAACATTTTCTTACGCCCAACCAGATCGCCAAAGTGGGCCATAATGATGCCGCCAAGAGGACGCGCTAAATAGCCTGCCGCAAAAATGCCGAAGGTTTGTACCTGTCGCAGCCACTCAGGAATATCCGCCGGGAAAAACAGCTCGCCGACAACGGCGGCAAAGAAAACAAAGATGATGAAATCATAAAACTCCAGCGCGCCGCCAAGCGCGGCAAGCGTCAGGGTTTTATAATCCTGTCGGTTCAGGGGTCGGGTATAGTGTGACATAACGAGCAATCATCCAGAGGTGTGAAGAGATTCTACGCAGTGTGTAAAGTAAAAAAACACTATATCGTAAATAAAACAACACACCACTGATGTTGCAGGTTATTTCAGGAATGCATTAAATTCAGGATAATGTTTCACGCCTCGCGCTTTTAGGGCGAAAAGCTGCTACAACATTGCCGTTTGTTTCGACATATGGCCCCTCAAGCAACTGTACACAATACGGTACACTTGCAAAAACTCCGTGCACCAGCACGTTACCCTCAGCATCTTTTACGCCTTCCAGGGTTTCTTCAATCGCTTTCGGCTGCCCGGGCAGGTTAAGGATCAGCGCCTGCTTGCGAATAACGCCAACCTGGCGAGAAAGAATGGCCGTCGGCACAAAGTGCAGGCTCACCTGGCGCATTTGCTCGCCAAAGCCTGGCATCACCCGATCGGCAATCGCCAGCGTCGCATCCGGGGTCACGTCACGGCGAGCCGGGCCCGTGCCACCGGTAGTCAGGACCAGATGACAGCCCATTTCATCAACCAGTTCGCACAGCGTTTGCTCGATAATAACCTGTTCATCCGGGATCAAGCGGGTTTGCAATTCGAAAGGCGTGGATAGCGCACGGGCCAGCCACTCTTCAAGCGCCGGGATGCCTTTATCCTGATAGACGCCGCTGGAGGCGCGATCGGAGATGGAAACTAAGCCGATTCGTAAGGTGTTCATGATTATTCCGTTCAAACAGTATTAATAGCCAGAATAATACACCGAGGGGAGCAAGGCAGACAGTTTAATGTGGCCGACGGGCGTCGGCCACATGGGGGATTACAGCAGATCGCCGATCATTTTTTCCAGTTTTTCCTGGTCGATCGCAAACTTACGGATACCTTCCGCCAGTTTGTCTACCGCCATCGGATCCTGATTGTGCTGCCACAGGAATTCGGATTCGGTGATGCGAGCCGGACGGGCTTTCACTTCGCCGCTGAAAGACAGTTTACGCTCAACCGCGCCTTCGCTTTCAGCCAGCTCTTTCAGCAGGGCCGGAGCGATGGTCAGGCGATCGCAGCCGGCCAGTTCCAGGATCTCACCAAGGTTACGGAAGCTTGCGCCCATAACCACAGTTTCGTAGCCGTGCTGTTTGTAGTATTCGTAGATTTCGCTCACGGACACCACGCCCGGATCTTCTGCCGGCGCGTATTCTTTCTTATCGGTGTTCGCTTTGTACCAGTCGAGGATACGGCCCACAAACGGAGAAATCAGGAATACGCCCGCTTCCGCACAAGCACGCGCCTGAGCGAAGGAGAACAGCAGAGTCAGGTTACAGTTGATGCCTTCTTTTTCCAGCTGCTCAGCGGCGCGAATGCCCTGCCAGGTAGAAGCCAGTTTGATCAGAATGCGATCGTTACTGATGCCGGCATCGTTATACAGCTTGATTAGGCGCTTAGCTTTGGCGATAGATGCATCGGTGTCATAGGACAGACGAGCATCAACTTCGGTGGAAATACGGCCAGGGATCAGCTTAAGGATTTCGAGACCAATGTTCACCGCCAGCTTATCGGAAGCATCGATAATCTGCTGCGCGCGATCGCTACTCTGGCCGCGAGCCCAGGCAACAGCGTCATCAATCAGCTTACGGTACTCAGGGATCTGAGCCGCGCCGAGAATCAAAGAAGGGTTAGTCGTGGCGTCCTGAGGCTGATACAGCTTCATTGCCGCGATATCTCCGGTATCAGCTACGACAGTGGTGTACTGACGCAGAGAAGTCAATTTATCCGTCATGATAGTGTTTCTCTTAAACAGCAGTTAAGGGGATGTAACCGGTCTGCCAAGATGATAACACGCTGCCGGGGCAGCGCAACCGCCTACAATGCATGAGCGCAGAGTGTGATAAACTGGGCCAATTAATTACCTGAACACTAAAGGATTGTCACTGGATTGGTAGCGCTTACACTCGCGCGCCGATATGGGCAAGAGGATGCTTGATGCCTGATTTTCTGTCGTTTATCAATGAAATACTTTGGGGCTCGGTAATGATCTACCTGTTACTGGGCGCTGGCGTCTGGTTTACCTGGCGAACAAAATATATTCAGTTCCGTTATATCCGCCAGTTCAGCAAAAGTCTGAAAAAGAGCCTTCAGCCGCAGCCCGGCGGCTTAACGTCTTTTCAGGCGCTGTGCATGAGCCTGGCGGCGCGCGTGGGCAGCGGCAATATGGCTGGGGTTGCGCTGGCCATTGCCGCTGGCGGCCCGGGCGCCGTTTTTTGGATGTGGATCTCGGCGCTGCTCGGCATGGCCAGCAGCTTCGCCGAATGCTCTCTGGCGCAGCTTTATAAAGAGCGCGACTCTCGCGGCCACTTTCGCGGCGGTCCGGCCTGGTATATGGCCCGGGGGCTCGGCATGCGCTGGATGGGCGTGCTGTTCTCTATTCTTCTCCTGCTGGCCTACGGTGTTATTTTTAACACCGTCCAGGCCAACTCCGTTGCCCATGCCATGGAGTATGCGTTTCGTTTACCTGATGTCATCACCGGCGGCGTACTTGCGGCCCTGACCCTGCTGGTCATCATTCGCGGTATTCGCGGCGTAGCGCGCTTGATGCAGTGGCTCGTGCCGGCTATGGCTTTGCTGTGGGTAATGGCCAGCCTGGTCATTGGCTTGTGGCATATCAGCGCCCTGCCGACGATTTTTGAAATTATTTTCCGCTGCGCTTTCGGTTGGCAGGAGGCCGCTGCGGGCGCGGTGGGCTATACCATCAGCCAGGCGCTCACCAGCGGCTTTCAGCGCGGGATGTTCTCCAATGAAGCGGGTATGGGTTCGACGCCAAATTCTGCCGCCGCCGCTGCCTCCTGGCCACCTCATCCCGCAGCGCAGGGGATCGTACAAATGATCGGCGTCTTTATTGATACCATCGTCATCTGTACCGCCAGCGCCGTGATCATTATGCTGGCGCCGAGAGACGGCAATGAAGGGGTGGCAAACGGTATTCAGGCTATCCAGCACTCGATGAACAATCTTGTCGGCGACTGGGGTGCCAGCTTTGTCGCTTGTATCGTGCTGCTGTTCGCCTTCAGTTCGATCGTCGCAAACTATATCTATGCCGAAAATAACCTCATCTTTCTGCGCATGGATAGCCTCCGCAACATCTGGCTGCTGCGTCTGCTGACGCTGTGCATGGTCATCACCGGAGCGGTAGTCAGCCTGCCGGTAGTCTGGCAGATGGCGGATATTATCATGGCGCTGATGGCGATAACTAACCTGACGGCTATCCTGCTGCTGTCGCCGACGGTGCGCATCATTGCCAGCGATTACCTGCGGCAGCGCAAGCTGGGCCAGCGGCCGGAATTTGACGTCACCCGCTACCCTGAAATCCATCAACAGCTGGTACCGGGAACCTGGGATAACCTGCCGCGCGAATAGCGCGGCAATCGCAGCTATCGATCCTCTCTTGAGGTTTTTTTTGCTAAAGTCGTCAAAAATTTCCCGTAAGGACTGGATATGCTCATTCTGATTTCACCTGCCAAAACGCTTGATTATCAAAGTCCATTGGCAACGACGCGTTATACTCAGCCAGAGCTGCTGGAACACTCTCAGGAGCTTATCGGCATTGCCCGCCAGCTGTCGGCACCACAGATTGCTAAACTGATGGGCATCAGCGACAAGCTGGCCGATCTGAACGCGACCCGCTTCCACGACTGGCAGCCAGACTTCACCCCGGACAATGCCCGTCAGGCGATCCTGGCGTTTAAGGGCGATGTCTATACCGGCCTGCAGGCAGAGACCTTTAGCGAAGCTGATTTCGATTTTGCCCAGCAGCATCTGCGGATGCTGTCCGGCCTGTATGGCGTTCTGCGCCCGCTGGATCTGATGCAGCCGTATCGCCTGGAAATGGGTATTAAGCTTGAGAATGCGAGGGGTAAAGACCTGTATCACTATTGGGGAGACGTCATCACCGATAAGCTGAATCAGGCACTGAAAGCCCAGGGCGACGATATCGTGGTCAACCTTGCCTCTGATGAATACTTCAGGTCGGTGAAAGCCAAACGGCTTGAGGGCCAGCTGATTAAGCCGGTATTCCTTGATGAGAAAAACGGCAAGTTTAAAGTGATCAGCTTCTACGCTAAAAAAGCGCGCGGCTTGATGAGTCGTTATATCATTGAGAATCGCTTAACGAAGCCTGAGCAGTTGACCCGTTTTGATAGTGAAGGCTATTTCTTTGACGCCGAGGCTTCGGATAACGGAGAACTGGTCTTTAAACGCCACGAGCAGTGAAAACACGCTCCCCTGCTGCGGATAATGCAGGAGGGGAGCGCTGAATCAGGCTTAACCCATCATCAGCTTACGCAGCGCGGCAAAATCAGCCGGCAGATCATGCGACAGCAGCGGCAAATCGGCACGATCGGCCAGCTCTTTCGGCAGCGGCAGCGTCTCCTGCAGAATCTCTTCCACGCTCTCTTTAAATTTCGCCGGATGCGCCGTGCCGAGGAACAGGCCATATTCGCCAGGCTGCAGCTGGTCGCGTAGCGCGCGATAGGCAATCGCCGCATGCGGTTCAGAGGTATAGCCGATGGCTTTCAGCTCACGCATGGTCTTTTTGGTGGTTTCATCATCCACCGCCGCGTAGCCCAGCTCGTTCAGACGCCAGATTTTACGACGGAACAGCTCTTCCACACGCGGCCAGTTGTTCGGCTGGCTGACGTCCATCGCGTTAGACAGCGTGGCCTGAGTCGCTTTTGGCGACCAGTTACCGTCCTGCAGGAAGCGCGGCACGGTATCATTGGCGTTAGTCGCCGCGATAAAACGCTTGATCGGCAGCCCCAGAGATTTAGCCAGCAGACCGGCGGTCAGATCGCCAAAGTTACCGCTGGGTACCGAGATAACCAGCTGATTACGGGCTTCCTGAGGCAGCTGAGCAACGGCTTCAAAGTAGTAGCAAATCTGCGCCAGCAGGCGGCTGATATTGATTGAGTTAGCCGAGTTAAGACCCAGCGCAGCTTTCAGCTCTTCATCATCAAATGCCTGCTTAACCAGCGCCTGGCAGGCATCAAAGTCACCGTCGATTGCTACGGTTTCAATATTGCCGCCCAGGGTGCAGAACAGCTTTTCCTGCAGCGGGCTGATTTTGCCGCGCGGATAGAGAATGACGACTTTGACGTTTGGCAGACCATAGAACGCATGCGCAACCGCCGCGCCGGTATCACCCGAGGTGGCCGTCAGAATAGTAACCGGTTTGTCGCCTGCGATATGGGTCAGCATTTGCGCCATAAAGCGGCCGCCGAAGTCTTTAAACGCCAGAGTCGGACCGTGAAACAGTTCGAGGCAGCCGACGTCGTCCTGCACTTTACTTACCGGTGCCGGGAAGGTAAAGGCGGCGCCGATACGTTCTTGCAGAACCTCCTGCGGGATCTCGTCGCCGATAAATGCCGACAAAATTTTTGCGCTACGCGACACGAAGTCCTGCTGCAGCATTTCGTCGATTTCAGTCAGGCTGAATTCCGGCAGATCGTGCGGGAAGAACAGCCCCTGATGCTTGCCAAGCCCCTGCGTAACGGCCTGCGCAAAGCTGACCTGTTCGTTATGATCTTTTAAGTTATAGAGTTTCATTGGTTATCCCACTACTCGAGCGCCCGCCGTGTCCAGCCGGCAAATATGAACGAAGCCTTCCTTATTTTGCAGATAGTGCGTAGCCAGCCAGTCGGCGACGCGCTGCGCGGTTTCCGGTTTATCGCATAATGCAAACAACGTTGGACCGGAACCGGAAATGCCGCACGCCTGCGCGCCAATTTCCATTGCTGCCTGACGCGCTTCGCTGAAGCCCGGCAGTAGTTTGGTACGATACGGTTCGGCAATGACATCTTTCATCAACTTCGCCGCCAGCTGAGGCTGACGGCTATAGCAGGCGTGAATAAAGCCCGCCAGATGGCGACCGTGGGCAATACAGTCCTGACGGCGATACTGCGCCGGGAGAATGGCCCGCGCTTCCGCAGTTGAGACTTTAATCCCCGGATAGGCCAGCACCCACAGCCATTCATCAAATGCCGGTATCTGCTGGCTGATGATGCCATTTTCCTCAAGCATCAGCTGAATCCCGCCCAGATAGCAAGGGGCGACGTTATCATAGTGAATGCTGCCGGAAATCCGCCCTTCCATCTCGCCCATCAGCGCCAGCATTCGGCTCTCATTGAGCGGCTTACCGCAGAATTCATTCATCGCCACCAGCGCGGCAACCACGGAACAGGCGCTGGAGCCCAGGCCGGAACCAATCGGCATGTTTTTTTCCAGCGTCATCGCCACCGGTACCTGTTTGCCAATCTCCTGGCAAAAACGCTCCCAGCATTGATAGACGATATTCTCCTGCGCAGCCGTCGGCAGTTTACTGGCGAAGCGACCCACGTTTTGCAGGCTAAAGCTCGCCGCCGCTTCAACCGAGACGTTGTCCCCCAGCAGCGTGCCGTCGACCGGCGTTACCGCCGCGCCCAGCACGTCAAACCCGACGCTCATGTTGGCACTGGAAGCCGGGGCATATACTTTGACCATCTTAAACTCCTAACTTCCATGACAGGGTACGCAGCAGGTCGGCAAAAACGCCAGCCGCGGTGACATCATTCCCCGCGCCATAACCGCGCAGCACCAGCGGCAGTGGCTGATAATAGTGGCTGTAAAACGCCAGCGCATTCTCGCCGTTTTTCACTTTAAACAGCGGATCGTTGCCGTCTACCGCGGCAATTTTCACGCGGCAGGTGCCATCCTCTTCGATATTGCCAACATAACGCAAGACTTTACCTTCATCGCGCGCTTTAGCGACCCGTGAAGCAAACTCATCATCCAGTGACGGCAGACGCGCCATAAAGCTGTCAACATCGCCGCTGGCATCAAAATCCGCCGGCAGCGCCGGCTCTACGATAATGTCAGACAGCTCCAGCTCTCGCCCGGTTTCACGAGCCAGAATCAGCAGCTTACGCGCGACATCAACGCCAGAAAGATCGTCGCGCGGATCCGGTTCGGTATAGCCCATCTCACGCGCCAGCTTCGTCGCGGCAGAGAAGCTTACGCCCTCATCCAGCTTGCCGAAGATAAATGACAGCGAGCCGGACAGAATACCGGAGAAGTGCAGCAGTTCATCACCGGCATTCAGCAAATTTTGCAGGTTTTCGATTACCGGCAGCCCCGCGCCGACGTTGGTGTCGTAGAGAAACTTGCGTCGTGAGCTGCTCGCGGCATGACGCAGCTGATGATAGTAATCCAGCGATGAGGTATTGGCCTTTTTGTTCGGCGTCACCACGTGGAAGCCTTCGCGCAGGAAATCGGCATACTGATCGGCCACCGCCTGGCTGGAGGTACAGTCGACAATCACTGGGTTCAGCAGATGGTACTCTTTCACCAGACGAATGAGTCGTCCCAGGTTGAACGCCTCTTTGGCTTCCGCCAGCTCATCGCGCCAGTGTTCCAGGTTCAGACCGTGTACGTTGGTCAGTAAAGCGCGAGAGTTGGCTACCCCGCAAACGCGCAGGTCAATATGTTTACTCTTCAACCAGCCCTGCTGGCGCTTAATCTGTTCGATCAACGCGCCGCCGACGCCGCCGATGCCAATCACAAACACTTCAATCACCTGATCGGTATTGAACAGCATCTGGTGCGTCACGCGAACGCCGGTAGTCGCATCATCGTTGCTGACGACAACGGAGATGGAGCGCTCGGAAGAGCCCTGTGCAATCGCCACAATGTTGATATTGGCGCGCGCCAGCGCAGCGAAGAATTTGGCGGAAATCCCGCGTAGCGTCCGCATGCCATCGCCGACAACCGAAATAATTGCCAGGCGTTCCATGATCGACAGCGGCTCAAGCAGCCCCTCTTTCAGCTCCAGATAGAATTCATCTTCCATTACCCGCTTCGCCCGAGCGCAGTCGCTCTGCGGCACGCAGAAGCTGATGCTGTATTCGGATGAGGATTGGGTGATAAGTACGACGGAGATTCCCGCGCGGGACATAGTGGCGAACACGCGCGCCGCCATGCCAACCATCCCCTTCATCCCCGGACCGGAGACGTTGAACATCGCCATGTTGTTGAGATTAGAGATACCTTTCACCGGCAGATCGTCTTCATCGCTGCTGCCGCCGATAAGCGTACCCGGCGCCTGCGGATTACCGGTATTTTTGATTAAACAGGGGATCTGGAACTGGGCGATGGGGGCGATAGTACGCGGGTGCAAAACTTTAGCGCCGAAGTAGGAAAGCTCCATCGCTTCCTGATAGGACATCGACTTCAACAGACGCGCATCCGGGACCTGACGCGGGTCGCAGGTATAAACGCCGTCAACGTCGGTCCAGATTTCACAGCAGTCGGCGCGCAGGCAGGCTGCCAGTACCGCTGCGGAGTAGTCAGAGCCGTTACGCCCCAGCACCACCAGCTCACCCTTTTCGTTACCCGCGGTAAAGCCCGCCATCAGCACCATATGGTCAGCCGGGATCTGGCTGGCGGCAATGCGACGAGTCGACTCTGCGATATCTACGGTGGATTCGAGGTAATGGCCAACGGCAAGCAGTTTTTCAACCGGGTTAATCACCGTGACGTTATGACCGCGCGCTTCCAGCAAGCCGGCCATAATGGCGATTGAGAGCTTTTCACCCCGGCAAATAAGGGACGCGTTAACGCTATCCGGACACTGCCCAAGCAGGCTAATACCGTGCAGAACGTGTTTGATTTGCGCAAATTCCTGCTCGACAAAAACTTTCAGCTGAGCGTGTGGAAAGCCCGGCTGAGCATCGGCGAGCCCTTGCAGAAGTTCGGCGAAAATGCGTTCGGCATCAGCGATATTGGTCAACGCATCCTGCCCGCCGATCGTTTTTTCGATCATCGCAACCAGGTGGTTAGTGATCTTCGCCGGGGCAGACAGTACGGTCGCTACCTGCCCCTGCCTGGCATTACTTTCCAGAATATCGGCAACACGCAGAAAACGTTCTGCATTTGCCACTGATGTACCGCCGAACTTCAACACACGCATGGTTATGACCCCTTGATTTTTTATCGAAAAAAAAGCCCGCACTGTTCAGGTGCGGGCTTTTTTCTGTGTTTCCTGTACGCGTCAGCCCGCACCGTTACCTGTGGTAATAGTGGTGGTGATAATCGTGGTGATCATGCCGATGCGATTCATGGATGTTGTGTACTCTGTAATTTTTATCTGTCTGTGTCCTGTGCCTATATTGGTTAAAGTATCTGCCGACGTAAGTCAATGAATTTCTACTTTTAGCCGGTTTTTATGCACCTGGCCAATACGCCACAACAACCTGATACTTCATCCGTATTTACGCATTTCTTCGTTGTTTTTTAGCACATAAAACCATGTGGAAACAACATGGCAGAGCTTTACTCTGGAAGGTTTTTTTCAATATCATGCAGTAAACGATGCAGCATGGCGGTGTCTCGCTGCTGCAGAAGACCTATTCGCTGCTGAAGCCAGTCGGTCAATTTTATATCGTCGCCTACGCCGAGGCGATTGAGCAGATCGAGCGTGCGCAGACGTAACGCCTGCAGCTGATTGTCATCGACGCCTGGGGCTACGGTCGTGGTTTTTTGCAGCAAAGAGGTCAGCTGATAGCAATATACCATCACCGACTGCCCCAGATTCAGCGAAGGATAGTCTGCCGCCATCGGCACGCCGGTCAGCACATCGGCAAGCGCCAGCTCTTCATTGGTCAGACCGGAATCTTCACGGCCAAATACCAGCGCGGCATGATTCATCCACTGCGCTTTCTCTTCCAGTAGCGGTAAAAGCTGGTGCGGCGTCGCGTAGTAGTGAAAACGAGCCCGGCTGCGGGCCGTCGTGGCGACGGTAAAATCGACATCGTGGAGCGCCTGCTCCAGAGTGGCATAAGTCTGAATATTATCGAGAATATCGCCAGAGCCGTGCGCGACCCAGCGCGCGGCAGGCTGCAAATGAGCCTCGCTATCGACGATCCTCATATCGCTAAACCCCATAGTTTTCATTGCCCTGGCTGCCGCACCCACGTTTTCTGCCCGTGCCGGGGACACTAATACTATTGATAAACGCATTCGTTCTCTCTTTTGCTTTTCCAGGCGTGGAAATGACAATTCACCCCTTCATTTTACGCGCCGTAAATTTACAAATTTGCAACAAAAATCACTAAATTTGAGCTTTATCACCCATAAAAAAAACTAAACTATTCCCAAGGCACCATGACACAGAGTATGTTAACAGAACAGCTTTATCCGTATGTTTGGCAATGAGATTTATGCCCGAATACGTTTTGAAGCTTTGGATTCACCACGTTTATTATTTGCTCATTGCAACTAATTGAGCAGGGTATGAATTGTGAGTGTGAATCCGGTTTAGATGCAATGATTTCACATGACTGTTAACGTGCTACAATTGAACTTGATATATGTCAACGAAGCGTAGTTTTATTGGGTGTCATGCCTCACTTAGCCTGTTATGTTGCTGTTAAAATGGTTAGGATGACAGCCGTTTTTGACACCGTCGGGTCCAGAGGGAAAGTACCCACGACCAAGCTAATGATGTTGTTGACGTTGATGGAAAGTGCATCAAGAACGCAATTACGTACTTTAGTCATGTTACGCCGGGCATGTTAATTTGCGACATGCACCAGGCAGGTCAGGGACTTTGGTACTTCCTGTTTCGATTTAGTTGGCAATTTAGGTAGCAAACATGCAGACCCCGCACATTCTTATCGTTGAAGACGAGTTGGTAACACGCAACACGTTAAAAAGTATTTTCGAAGCAGAAGGTTATGATGTATTCGAAGCGACCGATGGCGCGGAAATGCATCAGATCCTGTCTGAAAATGATATCAACCTGGTGATCATGGATATCAACCTGCCAGGCAAAAATGGTCTCCTGTTAGCACGCGAGCTGCGTGAGCAGGCGGACGTCGCGCTGATGTTCCTCACCGGTCGCGATAACGAAGTGGATAAAATCCTTGGCCTCGAAATCGGCGCCGATGACTATATCACTAAACCGTTCAACCCGCGTGAACTGACGATCCGCGCTCGCAACCTCCTCTCCCGTACCATGAACCTGGGTACCGTGAGCGAAGAACGCCGCAGCGTAGAAAGCTATAAGTTCAACGGCTGGGAGCTGGATATCAATAGCCGTTCGCTGGTAAGCCCAAATGGTGAGCAGTATAAGCTGCCGCGCAGTGAATTCCGCGCCATGCTGCACTTCTGCGAAAATCCGGGCAAAATCCAGTCGCGTGCAGAACTGCTGAAGAAAATGACCGGCCGTGAGCTGAAGCCGCACGACCGTACCGTGGACGTGACCATCCGTCGCATTCGTAAGCATTTTGAGTCCACTCCGGACACCCCGGAAATTATCGCCACCATTCATGGCGAGGGGTACCGCTTCTGTGGCGACCTGCAGGAATAACTCCGTTTTTCTTGCTGTCATAACGTAAAAACGGCGCTATTCGCGCCGTTTTTTTATTTCCAGATCCTGAGCCTATCGTCATCATCGCCAACATCATCGCCAACGCCTGGCTGATTATCTTTGGCTTTCGGCAGAGATAACGCGTACCAGTCAACATGGCGAGTCAGGAACATAAGCGCACTTAACGCCAGCAGCAGCACACCGGTACCCAGCAATAATGCGCTATCTTCCGAACGCAGCAGCAGCCACATAATGCCATCCAGCAGCAGTAGCGCACAGACGAACAGAAAGCTATTCCGCCACCCTTTCAGCACCGCCTGAAGATACACGCCATTGATGAGCGCGCCGATCAAACTGGCGGCAATCCATGATGACGTAAAGCCGATATGTTCGGACAGCGCCAGCAGCACCAGATAGAACATAACCAGCGACAGCCCCACCAGCATATACTGCATGGGGTGCATACGATAAAGGGTTAAACTTTCAAACACAAAGAACGCCATAAATGTCAGTGCTATCAATAGAATGGCATATTTTGTCGCCCTGTCGGTCAGCTGATATTGATCGGCAGGCGTGGTGACATTCACGTTGAATGCAGGTAGCTGACGCCACTCAATTTCCCGGTCATCGACAAAAAACCTGGCCATATTGTTGGCAAACCAGGTACTTTGCCACTGTGCGCTATAGCCTGTTGGGCTAACCTCACGCTTGCCGGGTAAAAAATCGCCAAGGAATCCCGGATGCGGCCAGTTGCTGGTTAGCTGTAGCGTGCTGTTGCGCCCAAGCGGTACCACCGAGAAGCTGCCGCTACCATTCAGATTAAGTGTGAATTCAATATCCAGCGCTTTTTGTTCAGGTAACAACAGCGGCATTGGCATATGAATGCCCTCTCCGCTCTCGCCAGTGCCGGGCCCTGGCTCAACGGACAGCGTCTCGCCGTTGACCTCAGGAGCCTTAATCTCGCCAATCCCGCGCGCATCGTTAACGCTAACGACCAGAAATGGCCTCCCCAGCGTAATCGTACTTTTCCTGAGCGCCGTGATTCGTGCCGGGTCAAAATGCGCCTTGATGCTGAGATTATTGTGCCAGATTTGCCCTTCATAGATACCGACCCGCCGGGATTCAACGTCCTGATTACCGTTAACCGCCAGCGTCTCCGGCAGCCAGTAATGCACCCAATGGTTTTGATATTCGACCGTTTTTTTGCCCTCAACCCGAGTCAACGTCTCGGTTACGGGAATGGCGATGAGCGGCCCGGCCAGCTTCTGCGCCCCGCTGGTGCTGCTCTCCAGAGCCTCAATGACGTCGCTACGATAATCCGCGCGTTCGTCGATCAGCTGTCTGACAATCATCAGCGGGATCGACAACAGTAAAATACATCCCAGCAGGGTGCTCATTTTCCAGAATAGTGATGATTTCAACATAGCCCTCTCCTTAGTGATGCGCTCACCATAAAGAGGCTATGTGGGGAGAGTTTGAAGCTATGTGAAGTGAGTGTGAAGTCTCAGCAAAGCGCACGCCCCGCCTTCAGGGCGATTAATCAGCTGAATATCCCCCTGATGCAGGCGCGCAACCTCACGCACAAATGCCAGCCCCAGGCCGCTGCTTTTATGTCCATCGTCGCGCGGCAGTGAGTAGAAACGCTCAAAAATACGCCCCAGCGCATAGTCTGGAACACCGCTTCCCGTATCGCTTACGGTCAAGAGTACGCCGCCATCGTTTTCTTCCGCGCCAAGCAGGATCTCTCCTTCCACAGGAGTGAAATCGATAGCGTTATCAAGGAGATTGCCCAACGCCTGCGCCAAAAGTTCGCGATCGCCCTCAACCGTCAGGGTTGTCTCCTGCCAGCGTAGCCTGAGGTTTTTCGCCGCCAGCGCGATCTCTCGCTCCTCGGCAAGGCGGCGAAAAAGCGCCGCTACAGAGACGGGACGCCTGGCGATCTCCAGCCGATTCTCCAGCCGGGCCTGCTGGAGTAAATTTTCTACTAGCGACTGCATACGCGCATTCTGCGCCAGGATATTACGGGTAAAACGCGCGGCGATCTCAGGCGGAGGCGCTTCCTGGAGGATTTCTGCTGCGCCGCGAATCGCCGCCAGCGGGCTCTTCAGCTCATGGGTCAAGGCATACACGTAGTTTTCAATGGCGTTTTTTCCTTCCAGCTTAAGGCGCATACTCTCCAGCGCCTGCGCCAGCCTACGCAGTTCGCTGCCGCCGACATCCGGCAACGGAACCGGGCGGTCGGCGGTCACGGAGTCCGCGTAGCGAACCAGCTTGCCGATGGAGAAATTAATCCACCACACCATCCCGGCGCCGATCAGTAGCGCGATACCCAGCAGCGCGCCTCCGGCCCACAGAATACGGCGCTCGCTGCGTTTGATTACCGGGGCCATGGCCAGATTGGGTTTCCCAACGCTCAGCACGCCAATGATCCGGCCATTGTCGCTCACCGGCGCGGCAATATACATCACCGAGCTGTTGTCGTCGTTCGGGTCGCTGCGGGTACTGCGCGCCCCATATTGACCGCGTAAAGTGAGCCAGACATCGTTCCAGCGCGAATAGTCCTGTCCCAGCGCTTTGCCCGCCGAATCAAACACCACTTTGCCCTGCGCGTCGGTCAGATAGATATGATATTCGTTACGCACTTTATTAATGCCGGCGATATTGGCGTTAATCGGTTGTCGATGAAGCGACTGGAAAGCCTGGGCCAGCCGCCCATGCTGGGGATCGGCGGAGAGTAAATCCTCGCGGGCCAACTCGGCAAGCAAGGTGGCCGTATCAATCAGCGTACCTTCCGTTGCCCGCCGCACCCCGGGCTTAATCTCCTGGACAAAGATGGAAAGCACAAACCAGGCCGCGATAGCGACAATCAAAAAATAGCCCAGCAGCAGCCGCATTCCGATGCGCATCACTAACCTCCAAGGCTGTATCCCATGCCGCGATGCGTACTAATAGGGGAGATATTGGGGTTAACTTCTCGCAGCTTCGCGCGCAGCGTTTTGATATGGGTATCCACGGTGCGATCGAAGCTCTCGTTCGCGTCGCCCCAAACTTGCTCCATCAGCAGTTGGCGAGAAAAAATGCGGCCGGGAGAGTGAAGCAGCGTTTTTAATAATAAAAACTCATAGCGGGTCAGATTCAGGGGCTGTCCGCACCACGTAACCTGAGCCGCAGCGTCATGCAGAGTAAATTCCCCTACCCGTAGCAGCGGCGAAGGCGCGGCAAATTTTTGCAGCCGCCGCAGGACGGTGCGCACCCTGGCGCACACTTCACGAGGGGAAAAGGGCTTGGCGATATAATCATCGGCGCCGATTTCCAGGCCAAGCAGCTTATCCACCTCTTCGCTGCGGGCCGTCAGGAACAGCACCGGCAACGCCGGATAGCGGGCCAGCAGACGACGGCATAGCTCAAAACCGCTGATATCCGGCAGCCCGACGTCGAGGATCGCCAGATCGGGTATTTGATGATGGGCGGCATCCAGAGCGGGTAGCCCGCGCTCAAACGCCGTAACGATAAATCCTTCCTGTTGCAGCATGTAGACAAGCGTATCGGCAATGCTGAGCTCATCTTCCACCAACCAGATCCGCGGTTGTTGCATCGGCGTTCCCTGTTATTTATTCCATGGCATAATCGGCACGGCGCTAAGCGCATTCTTCGGCGAGCCATCAACGATTTTATCTGAATAGGTCAGATAGACCAGCGCATTGCGTTTCGCATCATAAAAACGCACGACCTGCAGCTTTTTAAAAACCAGCGAGGTGCGTTTCTGGAATACCACATCGCCCTGCTTTTTCCCGTTTTTAATTTTATCCGTCAGCTCAATGGGCCCCACCTGCTGACAGGAAATTGCGGCATCAGAGGTATCTTCCGCCAGGCCTAACCCGCCTTTAATTCCGCCGGTTTTTGCGCGACTGATGTAGCACGTCACGTTCTGGACATCCGGATCGTCAAAGGCCTCCACGACGATTTTATGATCCGGACCAAGAAACTTAAATACCGTATCCACGGAGCCGATTTGCTCCGCCTGGGCCACCTGACAGCCGGCCAGTAAAAACATTCCTGCAACTAACTTCTTGTATTTCATATTGTTACCATTCTTAAAAATTTAGCTGAGTGATAATCACTCATTATGAAGAAAAGTTTTATAGATCACAGCTTTACAAAATTACCACCGATACTTGTGGAATAATCGCATTTAAAAGCAAAAAAAACACTGAATGCTAAAACATCAAAAAATGCTATTATCCGCTACCTTTAGTATCAGGCACCTGAGTTTAAGGATGGGGATATTTTATGGATCAAGCAGGGATTATTCGCGATCTCCTTAGCTGGCTGGAAGGTCACCTGGATCAGCCACTCTCACTGGACAATGTGGCAGCGAAGGCAGGTTATTCCAAGTGGCATCTGCAAAGAATGTTCAAGGACGTCACCGGCCACGCCATCGGTGCCTATATTCGCGCCCGTCGCTTATCTAAGTCAGCGGTTGCCCTGCGCCTGACCGCACGTCCGATTCTCGATATCGCGCTGCAGTATCGTTTTGATTCGCAGCAGACGTTTACGCGTGCTTTCAAAAAGCAGTTTTCGCTGACGCCAGCCCTCTATCGACGCTCTCCAGACTGGAGTTCTTACGGTATGCGCCCTCCGCTGCGTCTGGGCGAGTTCACCATGCCGCAGTATGAATTCGTCACGCTGAACACCACTCAGCTGGTTGGCGTCACTCAGAGCTATACCTGTAAGCTGGAAGAGATCTCCGATTTTCGTAATCAGATGCGCGTTCAGTTCTGGCGTGAATTCCTCGCCAATACGCCGTCAATTCCCCCGACGCTGTACGGCCTGCACGAACCGCGCCCCAGCATGGATAAAGACGATGAGCAGGAGGTGTTCTACACCACCGCGCTGACGCCGGAGCTGGCTAACGGTCACCTGCACAACGCCCATCCGGTGACGCTGGAAGGCGGCGAGTACGTGATGTTTACCTACGAAGGATTGGGTACCGGGTTACAGGAATTTATTCTGACGGTTTACGGCACCTGCATGCCGATGCTCAACCTCACCCGCCGTAAAGGTCTGGATATCGAACGTTTCTTTCCGGAAGATGAAAGCCGGAATCAGGAACCGCCCATTCAGCTACGCTGCGAATACCTGATCCCGATTCGTCGTTAACGCTGTAGTTCATCCATCGCGGGGGCATCAAGATGCGAAACATCCCCCGCGGTTTCCACTACCCATCCTGACGCCAGCCAGGGGCTCTGCTGATAGTCAACGCGGGAAATGGAGCAGTTGCGCAGACGCAGACGTCGCTCCGCGTATGCCGGCAAACCAAGAATCGTACTCACCAGACATCCCAGCGCCATGCCGTGGCTCACCAACAGCGGCCGGCTGCCTGCGGGCAGTTCCAGGCAAGATGCCAGCGCCGCATGCATACGCTCGCTCAGCTCCTGCATCGATTCCCCCTGCGGGATACGCCCATCGGGCGTGCCGTTGACCAGCTGGCGACGCCAGCCCTCTTCTTCTTCGCTTAGCGAGTCAATATGGCGCTTTTCCAGCACGCCCATATCCAGCTCACGCAAGCGTGAATCGGTTATGACGCTGCATCCGCAGGCTTCAGCGATGATTTCTGCGGTACGCCGCGTCCGACCTAAGTCGCTGGCAATTATATGCGTAATCCCCAGCGTTCTGGCGCGCTCGCCTACCTGCCAGGCCTGACGCTCACCGTGGGCGGTAAGCGGACTGTCGGACTGGCCCTGAATACGTCGCTCGGCGTTCCACTGCGTTTCACCGTGGCGAACAAGGTATACCTGTAACATGCTTTATTATCCGTTATGAGCTCTTAACCCTCTCGCTTCAAGCATAGCCGCCTGCAACAAGAAGGGTTTGGAGTATACTGCGATGATGTTAAGTCATTCTGAGTTATTTTGATTATGCACCATGTTGTCTCAGCTACCACTAATCCCGCCAAAATTCAGGCAATTCTGCAGGCTTTCAACGAGATCTTCGGCGAAGGATCCTGCCACATTGAGTCCGTCTCCGTCGAGAGCGGCGTGCCGGAACAGCCTTTTGGTAGCGACGAAACGCGCGCTGGCGCACGAAATCGCGTGGCTAACGCGCGTCTTGCGCAGCCAAATGCGGACTTTTGGGTCGCCATTGAAGCCGGAATCGACGAGGGCAGCACTTTTAGCTGGGTGATCATCGATAACGGTAGCCTGCGCGGCGAAGCGCGCTCGGCAACCCTACCGCTGCCGCAGGTCATTCTTGAAAAAGTTCAGGCAGGGGAAGCGCTGGGTCCAGTGATGTCTCAGCATACCGGCATCGATGAAATTGGCCGTAAAGAGGGTGCAATCGGCGTATTTACGGCCGGAAAACTGACCCGCAGCAGCGTTTATCATCAGGCCGTCGTGCTGGCGCTAAGTCCGTTTCATAACGCTATTTATCGCCAGCGTTAAACAACGACTGTTCCAGCCATAAACGCAGCTCCGGCGGCGCTGACTTGAGGCTGTTCGAACCGCGGGTGATAGTCGCGATGCCGGCGCCGAGTTCATTTTTTAGCTCGCGCTGGCTCATCTCACCGCGCAGCAGCTCTTCAATAATACGTACCCGCGTACCCAGCGCCTCGCGCTCGTCGGGGGTCAGCATAAGCTGTAAAAGCGGCAGATGAAGATCGTCGGCGTACGCCTGCTGTAAGAGCGCGACAAAACGCAGCCACTCCTGATGGCGCTGTTCGGCTACCGCTGCTGAATAGGGGGATTGTTGGGTCATGTTACGCCACCTGTCGGATGTACTCACTAACGAGTACAAAGCATAACATACTTCTGTCCGGACTCTACGGATTTCGGGCAACATCGCCTTTTGCAATGTTGCCCGAAAACGACAGCGCTAGTAGCGCAGCTTCCACTCCGCATCGCTCAGCAGAGCATCTTTCTGGCCCATAAAATAGCGATAGTAGGCATCATAGGACAAAACGTTTTTGACGTAGCCGCGCGTTTCAGAGAACGGAATGCTCTCGACGAACGCCACCGCGTCAATACGGCCGCCGCTGTTGCCCCGCCACGTGCGCACCCGCCCTGGCCCGGCGTTATAGGCCGCTGAGGCGAAGATACGGTTATTGCCAAACTGCTGATAAACATACTGCAGATAGCTGGTACCAATGTTGATGTTCATTTCCGGATCCAGCAGCTGCGATGGACCGCTATAGCCAGGGATACTGAACATGCTCACCGTATGCGTCGCCGTACCCGGCATAATCTGCATCAGACCGCGGGCACCTACCGGTGAACCGGCTTTCGGGTTCCAGGCGCTCTCCTGACGCGCAATGGCCATCGCGTAGCTTTGCGGAATATCTTTCCCGCTGATGTAGCGTTTGAAAAGATCGTTATAGGCCAGCGGGAAACGCTCTTCCAGCTGATCCCACAGTTTCCCGGCGATCGTGGCCTGAACGCTGAGATCCCACCAGTTCTGATTAAACGCGTAACGCGCCAGCTGTGCCTGCTGATCTTTGGTCTTGCTGGTGACCAGATTGGCCCACTCGCTGCGGGCGGTATTGTCCATATTCCAGTACATGAGCTCGCGGACTCGCGCCATTTCCGGCCCGGAGGTCAGCGCCGGATCGAGATTAGCGGGAGCTTTATCAATACGGAAAGTGTACTCCTCGCCCAGGCGCTGGGCTGCGACCATCGGGTAGAAACCGCGCTGCTGCATCAGCGAGCGCAGAATATCTTTCGCTTCATCATCGCGCCCGCGCTCCAGCAGCAGATCGGCCTGCCAGTAGCGCCATTCATCCTTCTCTTTCGCTTCCATCGGCAAACGCGCCAGCCAGGTATTCAGGCCGCGACGATCGCCAAGACCAAGCGCCATACGTACCCGGCGCTCCACCAACGAAGTCGATTGGGAGCGCATGATAGCGTCGTCGCGCCAGATGGCCTGCTCTTCGGTCACGTCGCTGCCCATCAGTCGCCAGGCGACGATGTCACGCAGCTCCTGGATTTGATCTTCATTAAGCTGCTGCGCCTGCGCTAATGAAGGGATCATCAGGCGCGCATTTTCCACGTCCTGCCGCGCAACGCTGGCAAAGGCGACCGCCGCCATCTGGCGGGTAAAATCCGTCGCGCCGGTTGTACGGGCAAAGGTCATAACGCTATTCGGATCGTTAGCCAGCGCGATAACCGCCGTCGCAATCGTTTGATAATCGGACGGCATCTGCTGGGCCAGAACCCTTACCAGGCTGGTATTTCCCGCCTTCATCGCCAGACGGATCCGTTCAAGATAGGCCAACGGATCCTGCTGACCTGAGGCCCGCCAGGCGCCAAATAGCCGATCGCAGGCGTTTGGCTGGCTTTTGCCGCTCAGCCACAGCGCTTTCGCCCCATCCCAGGCTTCCTGAGTCTGGCCGACGTTCCATTTCGCATAGTAGTAATTACACTGCGCTTCGGTACCGGTCGGTTTCTCCGGGCTAAACGCCAGCAGGCCTCGCCAGTCGTCGCGACGCGCCAGTTCGTTAACAAAGCGGGATTTCAGCGATCGTGCGGGAGGCAGCGTAGGGTTAGCGGCGATAAAATTGGTGACCACCAGCGCCGGTTGGTTCATCAGATCGTCGGTTATCTGACGATACTGGAGATAAGGATAAAGCGGATAGGTCGTCAGGGTGGGCATCAGCTGATTGACGACATCCATCTGTCGGTTGTCCCATGCCTGTTTAGTTTGAGCATAGCGGCTGCGCTGTTCATCCAGTGAATCCGCATGCGCCAGTTGGCTTAACGTCAGCAGACTTACGCCGGCGGCCAGAAGACGCCACGTCACAGTTTTGGCTTTTTCCACAAGCTCTTCCTCTATTCAGGTACATCACAGCAGCATCATGCCGCGGGCAAAAATTTCAGGTATTACGTAGATATGCTAATCAGACAACACGAATCGCGCCACGTCCCGGACATTTTTTTACTCTTTTGTGAAACCCATCGCCTCGCTGGGATTAAAGCGCGAAAAAGGCTACACTTCGCCTTTGAAAACTATCTATCATTATAAATGAGAGGCGAAGTCCAACGTGGCTCAATTCGTTTATACCATGCATCGTGTCGGCAAAGTGGTTCCGCCGAAACGTCATATTCTGAAAAATATCTCCCTGAGCTTCTTCCCTGGCGCAAAAATCGGTGTTCTCGGTCTGAACGGCGCCGGTAAGTCTACCCTGCTACGCATCATGGCCGGCATTGATACCGATATCGAAGGCGAAGCTCGTCCGCAGCCGGGCCTGAAAATCGGCTATCTGCCGCAGGAGCCGCAGCTCAATCCAGAGCAGACCGTACGTGAGTCGGTTGAAGAGGCGGTGGCCGAAGTGGTCAATGCGCTGAAAGGTCTGGACGAGGTGTACGCGAAGTACGCTGAGCCGGATGCCGACTTCGACAAGCTCGCCGCTCAGCAGGGCAAGTTTGAAGAGATTATCCAGGCGCACGACGGCCATAACCTGAACGTGCAGCTGGAGCGCGCCGCAGATGCCCTGCGTCTGCCGGACTGGGACGCGAAAATCGCCAATCTCTCCGGGGGTGAACGCCGCCGCGTCGCGCTGTGCCGTCTGCTGCTCGAAAAGCCAGACATGCTGCTGCTCGACGAACCGACTAACCACCTGGATGCGGAATCCGTGGCGTGGCTGGAACGTTTCCTTCACGACTTCGAAGGTACCGTGGTGGCGATTACCCACGACCGTTACTTCCTCGACAACGTGGCCGGCTGGATCCTTGAGCTTGACCGCGGCGAAGGTATTCCGTGGGAAGGTAACTACTCCTCCTGGCTGGAGCAGAAAGACCAGCGTCTGGCGCAGGAAGCTTCTCAGGAAGCGGCGCGTCGTAAGTCAATCGAGAAAGAGCTGGAGTGGGTCCGTCAGGGCGCGAAGGGCCGTCAGTCTAAGGGTAAGGCCCGTCTGGCGCGCTTTGAAGAGCTTAACAACGTCGAGTATCAGAAACGTAACGAAACCAACGAACTGTTTATTCCGCCAGGCCCGCGTCTGGGGGATAAAGTCGTGGAAGTCAGCAATCTGCGTAAGTCCTACGGCGACCGCGTGCTGATTGACGATCTGAGCTTCTCAGTACCGAAAGGCGCTATCGTCGGCATCATCGGTCCTAACGGCGCGGGTAAATCGACCCTGTTCCGCATGATGTCCGGTCAGGAACAGCCTGACGCCGGTTCTATCACCCTGGGTGAAACCGTCAAGCTGGCCTCCGTCGATCAGTTCCGCGACGCTATGGACAACAGCAAAACCGTGTGGGAAGAAGTTTCCGGCGGGCTGGATATCATGAAGATCGGCAACACCGAGATGCCGAGCCGCGCCTACGTGGGCCGCTTTAACTTCAAAGGCGTTGACCAGGGCAAGCGCGTTGGCGAACTGTCCGGCGGTGAGCGCGGTCGTCTGCACCTGGCGAAGCTGCTGCAGGTTGGCGGTAACGTCCTGCTGCTCGATGAACCGACCAACGACCTGGATATCGAAACCCTGCGCGCGCTGGAAAACGCCCTGCTGGAGTTCCCGGGCTGCGCGATGGTTATCTCGCACGACCGCTGGTTCCTCGACCGCATCGCGACCCACATTCTGGACTACCAGGATGAAGGTAAGGTGGAGTTCTTCGAAGGTAACTTTACCGAATACGAAGAGTATAAGAAACGCACCCTCGGCGCCGATGCGCTGGAGCCGAAGCGTATCAAGTACAAACGTATTGCGAAATAAGAGCATAAGGGCAACGCAGGTTGCCCTTTTTAATATTTGTCACTCTCCCGCCGGGAGAGTGTTGTAGCCCGGCTCAGGCATTCATGCCGCCAGCCGGGAAACCAACCGCAATACCGCGTCAGCCATTTCCCCGGCTCACGCTGCGCTTAGCCGGGCCAGGGATTCATGCGGCATCAGGCCGCAGAAGGCCTATCCCTGCTCGCCCATCATCTCTTTCACCAGCTCAACGCAGCGCAGGAAGCGGGCGTCGTAATCAGCCTCTTTCACATGCACAAAATCTATCTCGTTCTCCCTGAGCAGCGACACCAGCAGCGACTGGAACTCTTTGCGGTCTACGGAGCTGCCAAGGCTTCGCAAGCCATCGGCTACCCACGGCGTGTTGTTTTCCAGCAGAATGACCAGGTCGAAGCGATACTCATCGATCAGCGCCTGAACAAAGGGATGTTCCCGCCCTTCATACTTCAAACAAAACGCCTGAGTACTGACAAAGTCAGTATCGATAAATGCCACTTTATTGGCATATTTTACTGCAAAATCAATATACTGCGCATGACCGAGAGCGATTTTGTCATAGTCGGAATATTGCAGCGCCATCTCATCGCCGCCGAGGTGCGAAAAGACGTAGTCGCGGCCATACTCCCAGGCGCTGGTGGTATTAAAGATATTGGAAAGCTTATTCACCAGCGTCGACTTCCCGCTCGACTCACCGCCGAGGATCGCCACCGTGCGTACGAAAAAGGGCTTCACTTCGGTAGGAATATATTCCCAGTAACGGAACGGATTCTCACGAATCTGCCCGCCGCTGATGTTCATAAAGGTGCGTTTAGGATCGATAAGAACGGTTTCAATCCCCAGATGATCCAGATACTGCGGCGCGTCGCCCTCTTCCGAGGTGTAGATCCAGTTAGGCTCAATGCCCTTCTCGCTCATAAAGGCGCGGATCCCGCGGCTCCAGACGTCCCAGCCGTGCGGATAAGGCTCCATTCCCTCTTCATTGAAGGCGTGGATGCGGATATTTTTTTGATATTTGAACGTTTGCAGCAGCCAGCGCAGGCGGTCAGGCACGGTTGGCTGCTGCGACATCGCGCTCTTTTCAAACAGCTCGCGATCGCGGGGATCGTCGTAGCCCATAATGATATGCAGCTCATCGACCTGGCTACAGGCGCGCTGAATCAAGTAGATGTGCCCGGTGTGCAGCGGGTAAAACTTACCAAATACCACGCCAACGCTTTTTTGCCGACGTGGAAACTCCAGCCCGAGAAACCGGTGCAACGCTTCCAGCTTTTGCGCGCTGGGGCTTTTAATTTTGGCGTTCAGCAGCTGGCTCAGGTAGCCTTTTGTCATTCCGCTGGCGTCCGCCACCTGCTGTAGCGTACAGCCCTTCTGCTTTATGGCGCTTTTTAAATAGTCAAATGACGACATGGCGAGTCTCCTTTTAACTTATTATAAGTCGTCAAAGACGCTTAGCGCGTCCGCAAGCTTTTTCACGCCAAAGATTTGCATCCCTTCCGGCACTTTTTTCGGCACATTCGCGGCCGGAACAATCGCCCGACGAAAACCATGCTTAGCCGCTTCGGAAATACGCTCCTGGCCGCTCGGCACCGGGCGAATTTCGCCCGCCAGACCCACTTCGCCGAAAACCACCAGGTCCTGCGGCAGAGGACGGTCGCGCAGGCTGGAAACCATCGCCAGCAGCAGCGCCAGGTCGGCGCTGGTTTCGGTGACCTTCACACCGCCAACCACGTTGACGAACACGTCCTGGTCAGCCATCTGCAGACCACCGTGACGATGCAGTACCGCCAGCAGGATCGCCAGACGGTTCTGCTCCAGCCCCACCGCCACGCGGCGCGGGTTGGACATCATCGAGTGATCGACCAGCGCCTGGATCTCCACCAGCAGCGGTCGGGTACCTTCCCAGACCACCATTACCGAACTGCCCGAAGTCACTTCGTCACCGCGGCTCAGGAAGATAGCCGAGGGGTTGCTCACTTCACGTAGCCCCTGCTCGGTCATAGCGAATACGCCCAGCTCGTTGACTGCGCCGAAGCGGTTTTTATGGCTGCGCAAGGTGCGAAAACGAGAATCGGCGTCGCCGTCGAGCAGCACGGAGCAGTCAATACAGTGCTCCAGCACTTTCGGCCCGGCCAGCGAGCCGTCTTTGGTCACGTGGCCGACCATGACGATCGCCACGCCGCGCGTCTTGGCAAAGCGCGTTAAATAGGCCGCCGTTTCGCGCACCTGAGCCACGCTGCCCGGCGACGACTGCACGTCGGCCATATGCATCACCTGGATGGAGTCGATAACCATCAGCTGCGGCTTTTCTTCGTCGGCAATCTGGCAAATCTGCTCAATGCTGGTTTCTGACAGCATATTCAGGTTGGCGGTGGGCAGACTTAAGCGGTGAGCGCGCATCGCCACCTGCTGAAGCGACTCTTCCCCGGTGACGTAGAGCGTTTTCATGCCTTCGGAGAGCTTACACAGGGTTTGCAGCAGCAGCGTCGACTTGCCCGCGCCGGGGTTACCGCCGATCAGAATCGCGCTTCCCGGCACCACGCCGCCGCCGAGCACGCGGTCAAATTCTTTAAATCCGGTCGAAAAGCGCGGCAGCGCTTCGAGGCTGATATCGGAGAGCTTTTGCACCTTCGATACGCCGGCATTACCGGCGTAACCTGACAGGCGTTCGTTTCTTGCCACCTGCGGCGAAGCGGCAATGCGCATCTCGGTTATGGTATTCCAGGCATGACAGGCGCTGCACTGCCCCTGCCAGCGCGGATAATCCGCACCGCATTCATTACAGACAAATGCGCGTTTTGGAGCTTTCGCCACGTTAACCTCTTACTTTTGATTCATGCTGCCGGAGAGAATACAGAATACCCCCATCAGGTCAGCGTGGCGGATTGTCACTTCCGCCAGTTCATTCACTTTGGGCTTAGCATGATAGGCGATGCCGAGTCCTGCCGCTTTAATCATCGGCAGATCGTTTGCGCCATCGCCAATAGCGACGGTTTGCGCCGGCGGGATTTCATACTTTTCCGCCAGTTTACGCAGCGTACTGGCTTTATATTTCGCATCGACGATATCGCCGATGACGTTGCCGGTCAGCTTACCGTCCATGATCTCCAGTTCGTTGGCGAACACCGCGTCGAGATGCAGCTTGTCGCGCAAATACTCGGCAAAGAAGGTGAAGCCGCCGGAGGCGATCGCCACCTTCCAGCCGAGCGTTTCCAGCTTCAGCACCAGCTGGGTCAGCCCCGGCATCAGCGGCAGCGTTTCACGCACCTGCAGAAGAATATTGGCATCGGCATCTTTCAGCGTCGCTACCCGCTGACGCAGGCTGGCGGTGAAATCAAGTTCGCCGCGCATCGCGCGCTCGGTCACTTCAGAGACCAGCTCGCCGGTACCGGCCAGTTTGGCGATTTCATCAATGCACTCGATCTGAATCGCCGTCGAGTCCATATCCATAACCAGCAGGCCCGGCGTGCGTAAATGCGGGATTTTCCCCAGCGGCGCGACGTCAAACCCGGCCTCATGGGCCAGACGGGTCGCTCGTAGCGTTAACGAACCAGCCAGCCGAATCACTTGATAGTCGTCAACCGCCCAGGAGGCAACAATTACCAGGGCCGCCCCCAGCTCCCGTTGCCATTCGGTCAGACGACGCTTGTTGAGACCGCGACCATACAGCAGCCAGCCGCTACGTCCGGCATGATAATCCAACGGCATGACCTCATCACCGCTCAGGGAAAGCGGCAATCCAGGCCACTGGGAAACATCTTCAGGCAGGTCGCACCAGGTCAAACTGTTTGGCATCACGGCTCCACATAACTTCATTCAGGCGAGGAAAATAACGCATGAGGCTACCTTGTAACCAGCGCTTCTGGCAACATTAAGCTGCAAATTTTCAAAGGTGGAATATGGTACGCGCAAAACTTAAATTCCGGCTGCATCGCGCGGTGATAGTTCTGATCTGTCTCGCACTCCTCGTCGCCCTTATGCAGGGCGCTTCGTGGTTTAGCCAGAACAGTCAGAAGCAGCGCAATCCGCAGCTGGAAGAACTGGCCCGCACGCTCGCCCAGCAGGTCACGCTGAACCTGGCGCCGCTGATGCACAGCGAAACGCCCGACGAAAAGCGAATTAGCCAGCTGCTGGACCAGCTTACCCATAAAAGCCGGATCCTCGACGCCGGCGTGTATGACGAACAGGGTGACCTGGTGGCGCGTTCCGGCGAAAGCGTCGAGGTACGCGATCGGCTGGCGCTGGACGGGAAAAAAGCGGGCGGCTACTTCAACCAGCAAATCGTTGAGCCTGTTCAGGGTAAAAACGGGCCGCTCGGCTACCTGCGCCTGACGCTGGATACCCACACGTTAGCCACCGAAGCGCAGCAGGTCGATAATACCACCAATATCCTGCGTCTGATGCTGCTGCTATCTCTGGCTATCGGCGTCGTCCTGACGCGCACCCTGCTGCAGGGAAAACGTACCCGCTGGCAGCAATCGCCTTTCCTGCTTACCGCCAATAAGCCGGTGCAGGATGAAGATAAAGATGAATCAGAATAAGGAAATCGCTATGCCCACGCTGCGCCTGCTGCTCTCTGACTCTTACGACCCCTGGTTCAATCTGGCGGTTGAGGAGTCCATTTTTCGCCAGATGCCCGCAACTCAACGGGTGCTGTTTCTGTGGCGCAACGCCGATACGGTGGTCATTGGCCGCGCACAAAACCCGTGGAAAGAGTGCAACACCCGACGTATGGAAGAAGACAACGTGCGCCTGGCGCGTCGCAGCAGCGGCGGCGGCGCGGTATTCCACGATCTGGGCAATACCTGCTTTACCTTTATGGCCGGAAAGCCAGAGTACGATAAAACCGTTTCCACGAATATCGTCCTGACGGCGCTGAATTCGCTGGGCGTCACGGCGGAAGCCTCAGGCCGTAACGATCTGGTCGTAAAAACCGCTGAAGGCGACCGAAAAGTCTCCGGCTCCGCCTATCGCGAAACGATGGATCGCGGCTTTCACCACGGAACGCTGCTGCTGAACGCCGATTTAAGCCGTCTGGCCAACTACCTCAATCCCGATAAGAAAAAGCTGCAGGCTAAAGGCATTACCTCCGTACGCGGGCGCGTAGCCAATCTGGTCGAGCTGCTGCCGGGCATTACCCATCAGCAGGTCTGCGAGGCGATCCAGGAGGCGTTTTTCGCCCATTACGGTGAACGCGTCACTGCAGAAGTGATCTCTCCGGAGAAAATGCCGGACCTGCCGAATTTTGCCGCGACCTTTGCTCGCCAGAGCAGCTGGGAGTGGAACTTTGGCCAGGCACCGGCTTTCAGCCATCTGCTGGACGAACGTTTTACCTGGGGCGGCGTAGAGCTCCATTTCGACGTCGAAAAAGGCCATATCACGCGCACTCAGGTCTTTACCGACAGCCTTAACCCGGCACCGCTGGAAGCGCTTGCCGCCCGACTGCAGGGCTGCCTGTACCGCTCGGATATGCTGCAGCAGGAGTGCGAGGCTTTATTCGTTGATTTCCCGGAGCAGGAGAAAGAGCTGCGTGAGCTGTCGGCGTGGATTGCCGGCGCGGTACGCTAACGTGCGGTCAGATCACGTCGCCCCGCCCCTCTCCCATAGGGAGAGGGAGGAAGAGATGATTACTCTTTATCGCCCAGCAGAACGGATTCCAGCGCGATTTTGATCATATCGTTGAAGGTCGTCTGGCGTTCAGCAGCCGTGGTCTGCTCGTGGGTACGGATGTGGTCAGATACGGTGCAGATGGTCAGCGCTTTCGCACCGAATTCCGCCGCGACGCCGTAGATCCCGGCCGCTTCCATTTCCACGCCCAGAATGCCGTATTTTTCCATTACGTCGAACATCTCACCGCCGTCCGGCGCATAAAACAGATCAGCAGAGAAGATGTTGCCCACGCGAGCGTCAACGCCCAGCGCTTTTGCCGCGTCAACCGCGTTACGCACCATGCCAAAGTCGGCAATCGCCGCAAAGTCGTGGTCTTTGAAACGCATACGGTTAACTTTAGAGTCGGTGCAGGCGCCCATGCCGATAACCACGTCGCGCAGCTTAACGTCCATACGCACCGCGCCGCAGGAGCCTACGCGAATGATTTTTTTGACGCCGAAGTCGGTGATCAGCTCTTTTGCATAAATGGAGCAGGAGGGGATACCCATACCGTGACCCATAACGGAGATTTTGCGGCCTTTATAGGTACCGGTGAAGCCCAGCATACCGCGGACGTTGTTTACTTCACGGATATCTTCAAGGAAAGTTTCGGCAATGTGCTTCGCGCGCAGCGGGTCGCCAGGCATCAGCACAACGTCAGCGAAATCGCCCATCTCTGCGTTAATGTGTGGAGTAGCCATCGTTAAATCCTTCTGAATGTTATACCTGATGGCGGCTACGCCTAATCAGGCTGACAAAAAAGGCCCGGTGAGCGTGACTCACCGGGCAAAAAATCACAGCATGTTTTTGCCGTATTCCATCGGAGACGTACCGAAGTACGTTGCCAGAGTCTGGCCGATATCGGCGAAGGTTTCGCGGTGACCCAGCGAACCCGGCTTCACTTTCGGGCCATAAATCAGTACCGGAATATGTTCGCGGGTATGGTCAGTACCGGTCCAGGTCGGGTCGCAGCCGTGGTCAGCGGTCAGGATCAGAATGTCATCTTCCCCTACCAGTTCCATCAGCTCCGGCAGACGGCGATCGAACAGCTCCAGACCCGCAGCATAGCCAGCAACATCTCGGCGGTGGCCCCAGGAAGAGTCGAAGTCCACGAAGTTGGTGAAGACGATGGTTTCGTCCCCCGCTTCTTTCATCTCTTTAATGGTGGCGTCAAACAGCGCATCCAGACCGGTCGCCTTCACTTTTTTAGTAATGCCGCAGTTGGCATAGATGTCGGCGATTTTACCGACCGAAACCACCTGCCCTTTTTTCTCGTCAACCAGCTTCTGTAGCACCGTCGGTGCCGGCGGCTCAACGGCCAGATCGTGGCGGTTACCGGTGCGCTGGAAGTGACCGGCTTTGTCGCCGATAAACGGACGCGCAATAACGCGGCCGATGTTATAGCCGCCTTCGGTCAGCTCTTCACGCGCGATTTCGCACAGTTCGTACAGCTTATCGAGACCAAAGGTCTCTTCATGGCAGGCAATCTGGAACACCGAGTCAGCAGAGGTATAGAAAATCGGCTTGCCGGTTTTCATATGCTCTTCGCCCAGTTGATCGAGGATAACGGTACCGGAAGAGTGGCAGTTGCCGAGGTAGCCCGGCAGATTTGCGCGCTTAACCAGTTTATCAAGCAGCTCCTGCGGGAAGCTGTTTTCATGCTCAGGGAAGTAGCCCCAGTCAAACAGAACCGGCACGCCGGCGATTTCCCAGTGGCCTGACGGGGTGTCTTTGCCGGAAGAGAGCTCATGCGCCCATGCGTAAGCGCCGATAACTTCCGCGTTGCCGTCCATACCGGCTGCAACTTTACCGGTAGAACCTTCATGGGCCTTAACCAGCCCCAGGCGGGTCAGATTAGGCAAATTGAGCGGACCTTTACGGCCGTTGTCAGCCTCGCCTTTGGCACAAGCTTCTGCAATATGGCCCATGGTGTCTGAACCGACGTCGCCAAAGCGTTCAGCGTCTTCAGTCGCACCGATGCCGAATGAGTCCAGCACCATAATAAATGCACGTTTCATATTATTCTCCGTACCTTTTGCGCTGCAAAAAAGCGATCAGATCAGTATATAACTATTCGGTGATACGACGATAGACTGTCGGCGTAATTTCAGGCGCTTTATCGTCAAGTTTTATGGCCGCTTTCACTGCTTTGGCCGCTTCCTGCCAACTGTTCTCATCTTTCGCATGGATAACCGCCAGCGGCTGCTGCGTATCAATGCGCGCGCCGAGGGGAACCATGTCGGTGAAGCCGACGCTGTAATCAATTAGATCTGCAGCCTGACGGCGACCGCCGCCCATAGAGACCACCGCCATGCCCAGCGCGCGAGTGTCCATTTCGGCAACAAATCCTTCGCCTTCGGCGTAGACCGCTTTGCTTAGCATCGCGCCCGGCAGGTATTTATCGTAGTTTTCCACGAAATCGCCAGGGCCTTTTTGCGCCGCCACCATCCGGCCAAAGACTTCTGCGGCTTTACCGTTATCAAGCACCGCCTGAAGCTTAGCCCGCGCATCGGCATCGTTCTCCGCCAGCTTGCCGGAAATCAGCATCTCAACGCAGAGCGCCATCGTCACCTCAAGCAGCCGCGGATTGCGGTACTCGCCGGTGAGGAACTGCACGGCTTCCCGCACTTCCACCGCATTACCGGCGCTGGAAGCCAGCACCTGGTTCATATCGGTCAACAGGGCTGTCGTCCGCACGCCGGCGCCATTAGCAACGCCGACGATCGCTTCGGCCAGCGCGGCGGAAAGCTCATAAGTGGGCATAAAGGCGCCGCTGCCGACTTTGACATCCATCACCAGCGCGTCCAGCCCTTCCGCCAGCTTCTTGGCGAGAATCGAGGCGGTGATCAGCGGGATAGAGTCCACCGTCGCGGTGATATCACGCGTGGCGTAAAAACGTTTGTCCGCCGGTGCCAGAGAGCTGGTCTGCCCGATAATCGCGACGCCGACATCTTTAATGATTTCACGGAAGCGGCTATCGTCCGGGAAGATATCGAAACCGGGGATCGCTTCCAGCTTGTCCAGCGTACCGCCGGTATGACCGAGTCCGCGCCCGGAGATCATCGGTACATAGCCGCCGCAGGCAGCGACCATCGGCCCCAGCATCAGGGAAGTCACATCGCCTACGCCGCCGGTAGAGTGTTTATCGACAATCGGGCCGTTAAGATTAAGGCTCTTCCAGTCGAGGACGGTTCCTGAATCCCGCATCGCCATGGTCAGCGAAACGCGTTCCGGCATAGACATATCGTGGAAAAAAATGGTCATCGCCAGCGCGGCGATCTGCCCTTCAGAGATGGTGTTATCGCGGATACCGTTAATGAAAAAACGAATTTCTTCATCGCTCAGCGCATGACCATCACGTTTTTTACGAATAATTTCTTGTGCGAGAAACAAGATTACCTCCCGAGGAAAGAGTCAAAGACCAACCTCAGGCCGGACGACATCCGGCCTTAAGGTCAGACAAATTACGTATTAGTAGCTGCTGGCGCTCTTACCATCGCCGTGACCCAACGCTTTCAGCAGGCTTGCCAGCAGGCTGGAAGCGCCGAAGCGATAGTGGCGAGAATCGGCCCAGTCGGCCCCGAACAGCTCATCAGCAATGGCGAGGAACTTTTGCGCGTCTTCCGCGCTGCGCACGCCGCCTGCCGGTTTGAAGCCCACGCTCTGCTGAACACCCATATCGCGGATGACTTCCAGCATAATGCGCGCGCTTTCCGGGGTCGCATTCACCGGAACTTTACCGGTCGACGTTTTGATAAAATCAGCGCCGGCTTTGATGGAAATTTCAGATGCTTTACGAATCAGCGCTTCTTCTTTCAGCTCGCCGGTTTCGATAATGACTTTCAGCAGCACGTTTGCTGCCGCGCAGGCTTCTTTACAGGCTTTGACCAGGTCAAAACCCACCTGTTCGTTGCCCGCAATCAGCGCGCGATAAGGGAACACGACGTCGACTTCATCCGCGCCGTAGGCAATCGCCGCGCGGGTTTCCGCCAGCGCAATATCGATATCATCGTTACCGTGCGGGAAGTTGGTCACCGTCGCAATGCGGATATCCGGGGTTCCCTGTTCGTTCAGCGTTTTGCGCGCGATCGGGATAAAGCGCGGGTAGATACACACTGCGGCGGTATTCCCTACCGGTGTTTTGGCCTGATGACACAACGCGATCACTTTCTCATTAGTGTCGTCATCATTCAGGGTGGTCAGGTCCATCAGTTTCAACGCGCGCAGGCTGCTTGCAGTTAAATCAGTCATTTCATACTCCGACGGCGTATTGCCGGTTAAAAGTTTGTTCACCTTGCGAGTCTGTTACTATTGTAACATTGCCTCGCCGCCACACTTCGATATACATCACAGTTAATGAAAACTAATTGCCAATTTGCATTACTGTGACGTGATATAAATCACACTAAATAGCCAAGCCCGGGCTTCATGAGCGTACAGCACTTTATAAGCATAAACAGCAATCTCCGGCCCGATGGAATGTTATTATTATAACATATCCGAACGCGATAACTCGATATCAGCAGGGTCATTTTGTGCGAACAACGGCGAAAAAGAGCACTAACGATGGAAAAACAGAGCGTTGCAGGATGATGGAATTTTAACAATTGTGGTAAAAATACCGGCGGCAGCGCCGCCGCCGGTATTTTCTCGCTGAAGCACGCGTTATAGCGCGAGGAAGACGCCTGCGATGGTGGCGCTCATCAGATTTGAGAGCGTACCCGCCGCCACCGCCCGCATGCCCAGCTGTGCGATTTCCTGGCGGCGATTGGGCGCCATACCGCCTAAACCGCCAATCAGAATGGCAATGGATGACAGGTTGGCAAAACCGCAAAGGGCAAAGGAGATAATGGCCTTAGTGTGGGTTGAAATGACCTGCAAACCTGCGGCAGCCACCTCGGCGTCGGCTTTCAGATATTCGCCGAAATTCATATAGGCTACAAACTCATTGATGATCAGCTTCTGGCCGATAAATGAGCCGGCCACGGTGGCTTCACTCCATGGAACGCCAATCACCCACGCCAGCGGCGAGAAGACCCAGCCGAGAATCATTTGCAGCGACAGATCCGGGTAGTTAAACCAGCCGCCCACGCCGGAGAGGATCCCGTTAACCAGCGCAATCAGCGCGATAAACGCCAGCAGCATCGCGCCAACGTTAAGCGCCAGCTGCATCCCCGAAGCTGCCCCGGATGCGGCAGCATCCAGTACGTTTGCCGGCGCTTCCGGATCAGCGTCATTTTTTTCCAGCGCCGGGCTATCTTGCGGCTGCTCGGTTTCCGGCACGATAATTTTCGCAAACAGCAGGCCGCCCGGTGCCGCCATAAATGAAGCGGCAATCAGATATTCCAACGGTACGCCCATCTGGGCATAACCGGCCAGAACGGAGCCTGCGACCGAAGCCAGGCCCCCGCACATCACCGCAAATAGCTCAGAGCGCGTCATGGTGGCGATGTAAGGACGCACGACCAGCGGCGCTTCGGGTCTGGCCAACAAAAATATTCGCCGTGGCAGAGAGCGATTCCGTGCGCGAGGTTTTCAGTACCGCGCGCAGCGCCCCGCCGAGTATGCGGATCACAAACTGCATAATGCCCAGGTAATAAAGCACGGCGATCAGCGATGAGAAGAAGACAATGACCGGCAGGACGCGCAGGGCAAAAACAAACCCGCCGCCGCCGAAGACCTCAAACATCTTGTCGGAAACCAGACCGCCGAAAATAAAGCCGATCCCTTCATTGCCGTAAGCAATCACGTTGGCAACGCCGTTAGACATGGCCAGCAGCGCCGTGCGCCCGGCCGGCACGTAGAGAATTAACGCGCCGATCCCCACCTGGATAATCCAGGCGCCGAGGACGGTGCGCAGGTTGATGGCTTTTCGATTACTGGAGAGGAGCACTGCGATGGCTAACAGCACCACCATGCCGATAAGTCCCATGATAATTTGCATACAGAATCCCTGTGTATTGATAGTTCAGCGTAAAACCCCGCGATTATAACGGCATGGAACCATCACGCTCATCACAGCTCACACATTTTAGGCAAAACAATGAGATAAAAAGGCAGGAATGAGACACAAGTCACTCAATAAAAGGTTATAAAATAGCAAAAACCTCTTTTGTATTACAAAACATGGTATTAGCTATCTCTTCAGCAGGCTCAGAGCGTAGCTCACATAAGGCGGTGAAGACGCGAGCCGCTTGCTCAGGCCTGTTCGGCTGCCCCTGGAAACCGTTTAACGGCATATCCGGCGCATCGGTCTCCAGTAACAGCGCAGAAAGTGGCAGCTGCGCCATCACATCGCGGGTCTTGCTGGCGCGCGGGTAGGTAATGGTACCGCCAACGCCGATTTTATAGCCCAGCTGGACAAAACGTTCGGCTTGCTGAAGACTACCGGCAAAACCATGCACCACGCCGGTACGCGGTAAAGCGTGCTTTTTTAGCAGCATCGCCAGCTTGTCATGAGTGCGTCTGGAGTGGAGGATGACCGGCAAGTCGTAGCGTTTCGCCAGACGCAACTGCGCCTCCAGGAGAGAAATCTGGCGCTCGAACTGCGGATCTTCGCGATAGAGATCGAGGCCAATTTCCCCAACCGCGATCAGCTTAGCATCGCGTTTCGCCAGGCAGGCTTCAAGCCGCACCAGACTCTCTTCTTCATGCCGCTCAATTACTATCGGATGAAGCCCCAGGGCCGCGTAGAGCGGAGCATACTGCGCCGCAAGCCCTAATACGCGGGCAAAGTTATCCGCTTCCGTCGCCGGTACGATGATTTGCCTCACGCCAGCCTGAGCCGCTCGGGCAATACTGGCAGTTTCGTCGCCGGTGAAAGGAGGGAAATCGAAGTGACAGTGGGTATCAACAAATCGCAAGGTCACGCGAGGTCCTCATTATCAAAGCTGGCATCATTGGCCTGCTCAGCCGCGATGACCGGAACCTGAGGGATCTCGTTGGCCACGGGCGCCGGCGGGATAACCACCGTTTTCGGTACCGCAATGCGTGGCGCATGACGCAGCAAAGGAGGCCTGTCGGCCAGCAGTTTACCGACCGTAGCGAGGAAATAGCGCCCGCACTGGCGCCCGGTTTTGTAGTCTTCCAGTAAAGCAGGAAGACGGCTGCCTAACGCCATACTTTTCAACGGCTTCTGTGGATATATTTCCAGAATTCTCAGCTTACCCGGCGGCTTCTCAATGAACTCTTGCGTGGAGCGATAGGTGGTTTCGTGGTGCTGTACCAGATTCACAAACGGCTGCAGGCTACTTTCGCCAAGCCAGCGCTCCATCCGTTTAAACCACTGCGGGGTGTAGTACATCTGCGAAGGCACGGTGCGGATCACTACGATTGTTTGCGCGCCCCGACGGGCGGCCTCCTGCACCGGGATCGCATCGCTGACGCCGCCGTCCAGATAGCTCACCCCATCCAGCATAACGCCGCTGCGGTAAAAACCGGGAATCGCGCTGGAGGCGCGAATCAGATCGAGCCAGGTTTGCTGGGTAGGGGAAAAGTAGTTGGGCGTATAATCATCGCCGCGGCAGGCGCACATCCAGAACTCTTTACCCTGAGCAAAACGGTCTTCAGCATAGGCCATCGCCAGCGGCATTTTTTTGGCGGTGCTGTCGACCAGCCAGTCGAGATCGATGAGGTTGCCTCCGCGGACAAAACGCATCGGGTCGAAAAACTCGCGGGCGGTGGTGTAGCGGGTGATCACCTTGCGGGCATAGCCAGGCTGGTTGCACAGATAGGCCGAGAGATTTTGCGCCCCGGCAGAGGTACCAAACAGCATATCGAACGGGTTAAATCCCGCGCGCATAAATTCGTCCAGCACCCCGGCGGTAAAAATGCCCCTCTGTCCCCCACCTTCGCACACCAGCGCAAGCCTGCCCGGCTGGAAGGGTTTAACAGATAACGGCGTAATGTTGCCCAACGTCACGGGAATTCGCTGCCCCACCCTGCTTTCCTGTCTGGCTTATTATAAAAACAAAGGTAACGCAATTTTTAACGCCCTGAAACAGAGAAAGCCAGTCTCATTGACTGGCTTTATGTAAGACGGTATTTCACTGATTAACGTCTAGGGACGTCGACGGCCGGTGAACAGGCTGACCAGGAACAGAATAATACCGACAACAAAGACAATTTTAGCAGCCCAGGCAGCGGTACCTGCCAGGCCACCAAAACCCAGAGCGGCGGCAATTAAAGCGATCACCAGAAAAATAATGCCCCATCTAAACATACGTCTCTCCTTACCATAGTTAATGACGGTCGATTTTCTGCGCACTCAGGCCGCGCATACACAACCCTGTGGTGCTACACATCCTGCGGAAAGACCGCAGAATAAATTCTTTTAATGAATGGATTTATTTAACGCTAAGATCGTTCTTCACGCTTTTGACGCCGGAAACGGCTTTAGCAATGCCTTCCGCACGTTCCGACTGCTTGCTGGACTCGACCGTGCCGGATAAATGTACAACGCCATCGGTGGTCTCAACTTTCACGTTACGCGACGGGACGATATCGTCAGCCAGTAATTTAGCTTTGATCTCGCTGGTCACCGCGGTATCGCCCGCGTAGCCCTTCAGCGACGCTGATTTTTCGTTCTGCACGCTAAGCTTGTCGTTTACCGAGCTCACGCCTTCAACGGCTTTAGCTACGCTAAGCGCTTGTTTATGCTGCTCTGAACTATCAACTGTACCGCTTAACGTGACGACTTTATTTTCCGTTTTCACCGAGATATCGGTGCTGCGAATATCCTTATGATCGATCAGCGCCGCTTTCACCCTGGCGGTGATGGTGCTGTCGTCCATAAAGTTTCCGACTTTGTTCATCGAATTATCAACGGCTTGACCGGCATTGCTGGCTGCAGATTTTGCGCTGTCTACGGTCGAGTTTTCTGCATACGCCGAAGCGCTGATTATTGCTGAGCCCAGGAAGAGGGCCAGGAGTGTCTTGCCGCTCTTAAGTCTTGTCATCGTCGTTCCTCGTTATATCTAAGCAGGTAAAGCAAAATAAGTAGTCTATTAAGCCAGGATTCCAAAAATTACTTATTAAATGTAGTAGATACACGGAAGAGTGCGGCATGAACGGGTAAAAAAGCAGGCAAAACGGTAAGAATTAAGAACTTTCCAGATAGGGGCTTCTGAAAGAAAAACGACGTGGAGCGCGGCGAAAACCGCGCTCCGGAGAGGATTAGTGCTCGCGAGTTTTACGGAACTGGACGTCAGGATAACGCTCCTGCGTCAGGTTCAGGTTAACCATGGTCGGGGCGATGTAGGTCAGATTATCGCCGCCATCGAGCGCCAGCTGAATTTCGTTCTTACGCTTAAACTCTTCGAATTTCTTCGCGTCGCTGCATTCCACCCAGCGGGCGGTGGCGACGTTGACCGACTCGTAGATCGCCTCAACGTTGTATTCGCTCTTCAGGCGAGCGACGACGACGTCAAACTGCAGTACCCCCACCGCGCCGACGATCAGATCGTTATTGGCGATCGGACGGAACACCTGCACCGCGCCTTCTTCAGAAAGCTGAACCAGACCCTTCAGCAGCTGTTTCTGCTTGAGCGGATCTTTCAGGCGAATGCGGCGGAACAGTTCCGGGGCGAAGTTCGGGATACCGGTGAACTTCATCATTTCACCCTGGGTGAAGGTATCGCCAATCTGGATGGTGCCGTGGTTATGCAGACCCAGGATATCGCCCGGATACGCTTCTTCCACATGCGAACGGTCGCCGGCCATGAAGGTCAGCGCGTCGGAGATCACCACATCCTTGCCGATACGCACCTGGCGCATCTTCATGCCCTTCTCGTACTTACCGGAAACCACGCGCATAAAGGCCACGCGGTCGCGGTGTTTCGGGTCCATGTTGGCCTGAATTTTAAAGACAAAGCCGGTGAACTTCTCTTCCGAGGCTTCCACGGTGCGGGTATCGGTTTTACGCGGCATCGGCGCAGGCGCCCACTCCACTAAACCGTCCAGCATATGGTCAACGCCGAAGTTACCCAGCGCGGTTCCGAAGAATACCGGCGTAATTTCGCCCGCCAGGAACAGATCTTTATCGAATTCGTTAGACGCGCCCTGCACCAGCTCCAGCTCGTCGCGCAGCTGCTGCGCCAGGTCTTCACCCACCGCCGCGTCCAGATCCGGGTTATTTAACCCTTTAACGATGCGCACTTCCTGGATAGTGTGACCTTTACCGGTCTGGTAGAGATAGGTTTCATCTTTATAGAGGTGGTAAACGCCCTTGAACAGCTTGCCGCAGCCAATGGGCCAGGTGATCGGCGCGCAGCCGATTTTCAGCTCGTTTTCCACTTCATCCAGCAGCTCCATCGGGTCGCGGATGTCACGGTCAAGTTTGTTCATAAACGTCAGGATCGGCGTATCGCGCAGACGGGTGACTTCCATCAGCTTACGGGTACGATCCTCAACGCCTTTCGCGGCATCAATAACCATCAGACAGCAGTCCACCGCCGTCAGCGTACGATAGGTATCTTCGGAGAAGTCTTCGTGCCCCGGAGTATCCAGCAGATTGACCAGACAGTCGTGATACGGGAACTGCATTACGGAAGTGGTAATGGAGATACCGCGCTGCTTTTCCATTTCCATCCAGTCAGACTTCGCATGCTGACTGGAGCCGCGGCCTTTTACCGTACCGGCGGTCTGAATAGCCTGTCCGAATAACAGCACCTTTTCAGTAATGGTCGTTTTACCGGCATCCGGGTGAGAAATAATGGCAAAAGTGCGGCGCTTGGCCACCTCCTGCAAATAAGGAGACAACGTCATAATTCAATCTTCTTAGTAAACGCGGCAATGCGCCGCGCATGTTGAATACGAAAAAATTGCGGCTATTTTACCCATCAATGGGGGGGAGGCAATCAGTGTTTACACAGGAGTTGCTCCAGTTCGCTTAAAGAGGTGACCGTCCAGTCCGCGCGGAGGTCGGCGGGCAACTCGCGTTGATGAGGGTTAAACCAGCAGGTGGCCAGGCCGGCATTCACGCCGCCGCGAATATCAGATTCCGCCGTATCACCCACCATCAGCACCCGTGCACGATCGGGGTTGCCCGCCTGCGCCAGGGCATAATCAAAGATGCGCGCATCCGGTTTAGCGACCCCAACCTCTTCGGAAATAATCAGTAAATCAAAATGATCGCGTAACCCGGTACGTTCAAGACGCGTCTGCTGTAGCGAGGTAAAACCGTTGGTGATGATGCCCATTTTCACCTTACCCTGCAACGAATCCAGCAGCGACACCGCGCCCGGCAGCGGCGAGCAGATCTCCGCCATCGCGTTCATAAACGCGGCGTTCAGCTCACCAGGAGGGACGTTCAGGCGCTCCGCCCAACCGTCAAAGCGCTGATGCTGCAGCTGAAGAGAAGTGATAGCGCCGTTCTGATAATCCACCCACAGCGGCTTATTCACGGCCTGGTAGTCCTGAAAATCCTCTGCGGAAAAGGTCACGCTATAGTCGAGAAACATCCGCTGTAGGCCGCTAAACGAGTCAAACGTAAATAACGTTTCATCGGCATCAAAGAAAATCCAGTCCCACTTCATCGTATCACCTTGTCTTACATACTGATTGGCAGTGCCATAATAATGGCGTCCTCACGTCCGTCGACCGTGGGGTAATAGTTGCGGCGAATCGTCGCCTCGTTAAAGCCTAAGCTTTCATAGAGCGCGATGGCGGCGACGTTAGACGCGCGCACCTCCAGCCACAGCGTGACGACGCCGCGTTTTTCTATTTCATCAATCACCTGCTCCAGCAGCGCTCTGCCCAGACCGCGACGCTGAAAAGCGGGATCGACGGCGATATTAAACAGCGTCGCCTCGTCGAGCACGATTTGCGTAATAGCAAAGGCCGCCATCTCCCCGTCTACGGACAGCTGAAGATTCAAATAGCGATCGCCCTGATTGCTGGCAAACGTCTGCTCGCTCCAGGGGAAAGCGTGGGCGCGCGTTTCAATTTGCCAGGCCCGAGGCAAATCAGCCGCGTTGAGGGTAGAAATCGTGTTCATGTGAGCAGATCTGTTGCCAGAGCGCCATGCGAGCAGGCGTACTGGTCTGAAGTTCATCGAAAGCGGGCGTGGATAGCTGCGCGCCCGCCAGCATCAGCGGCGTGTCCGTACCCAGCCGCCAGCTATTACAGCGTGCGTCCTGAGGCAACATCGCCACGCGCTCAGGCGTCAACTGCATTACCTGCTCCGGCGTCAGGGACAGCGTGCGCAGAATATCGCGGATAAGCGGTTCGGTCAGCGATGGCGGTTCTTCCGCCACCATCACCAGACGAATGTGTCCAGGAAGCGAGATAGCGATTTCACCCTGTAACGCCCCAGGACGACGCAGCGACCACTGGGTAATACCCAGCTGCTGTAATTGCCAGTCTCGTCGGGATGTCATAGCGAAACACTCCTGTTAATTAAGCGCGCAATATAGCAAATACGTCGTATTTGCGCCAACAAACTACGCGGCGGCCGGAGCGCATCCCGCCGCCAACAAAGAGGCAGGCTGAAAGATAACGTGTATAATCGGCGCCAGTCTTAATGAAGGAGTGTTTCATGTCCGCTTTTACCCCGGCAAGTGAAGTCTTGCTGCGCCACAGTGATGATTTCGAGTCCGCCCGCGTTCTGTTTGCCGGTGACCTGCAGGATGACCTGCCCGCTCGTCTGGATACGGCTGCCAGCCGCGCCCATACCCAGCAGTTTCACCACTGGCAGGTACTGAGCCGCCAGATGGCTGAAAACGCCCGTTTTAGCCTGGTCGCGGAAGCCAGCGATGTTGCCGATTGCGATACGCTGATCTACTACTGGCCAAAAAACAAACCCGAAGCTCAGTTTCAGCTGATGAATCTGCTTTCCCTGCTGCCGGTCGGTATTGATATTTTCGTGGTTGGCGAAAACCGCAGCGGCGTGCGCAGCGCCGAGCAGATGCTGGCGGAATATGCGCCGCTGACTAAAGTCGACAGCGCGCGCCGCTGTGGTCTCTATCACGGTCGTCTGGAAAAACAGCCGGCCTTCGATCCCGAGCAGTTCTGGGGCGAGTATCCGCTGGAAAATCTGACGATTAAAACGCTGCCGGGCGTCTTCAGCCGCGATGGCCTGGATATTGGTAGCCAGCTGCTTCTTTCAACCCTGACGCCGCACACCAAAGGTAAAGTATTGGACGTCGGCTGCGGCGCTGGCGTGCTGGCAACCGTGCTGGCCAGCCACTCGCCTAAAGTCCGCTTATCCTTATGCGACGTCAGCGCCCCGGCAGTTGAAGCCAGCCGCGCCACGCTCGCCGCTAACGGTATCGAAGGGGAAGTATTCGCCAGCAATGTATTTTCCGAAGTGAACGGCCGCTTCGATATGATTATCTCCAATCCGCCTTTCCACGATGGTCTGCAGACCAGCCTGGAAGCCGCTCAGACCCTGATTCGCGGCGCCGTTCGGCATTTGAACAGCGGCGGAGAGCTACGCATCGTCGCCAACGCCTTCTTGCCCTATCCGAATGTGCTGGATGAGATCTTCGGCTTCCATGAAGTGATTGCCCAGACGGGCCGCTTTAAGGTTTACCGGACGGTGATGACGCGTCAGGCCAGGAAATAGTCCCGCGTTTTTTCGGCGACAGCAGACGCTCGTCGCCGAACTTTACCCTCTCAGTCGCCCATTTTTGCAACAATCAATCCAACTGATACAATTAACTATTGACGAATAGCTGAAAACCACTAGAATGCGCCTCCGTGGTAACGATACTTTTATAGTGTCGATGGTATGCGAAGGTGGCGGAATTGGTAGACGCGCTAGCTTCAGGTGTTAGTGTCCTTACGGACGTGGGGGTTCAAGTCCCCCCCCTCGCACCATAATCCACGTTGATATTGCTCGCACTGGGCGAAGGTGGCGGAATTGGTAGACGCGCTAGCTTCAGGTGTTAGTGTTCTTACGGACGTGGGGGTTCAAGTCCCCCCCCTCGCACCAACGAGGCGATATCAAAAATTAAGAATACTGTGCGAAGGTGGCGGAATTGGTAGACGCGCTAGCTTCAGGTGTTAGTGTCCTTACGGACGTGGGGGTTCAAGTCCCCCCCCTCGCACCAATATTCTTACCCTTCTGCTTTATCCCATCAGCCTCAAATTCAGCAATATCAGCATTATTCCACCGATCAGCGCCACGCATGATGGCAGCAAAACAAAATGCCGTAGCTGCCGGTGCCAAATCATCATCGCTGACATCAGCATTCCCAAAGTGACCAATCCACGCCAGGCATCTACCGACAAATCGGCAAACCCGAGGGCGGCAAGCAATACGCCAGGGATCAACACGCCCCATCCACTCCCTAAAGTTCGCTGCAACATGATTTCGCCCCTCACAACGATAATGATAACCAATACCATATGATAATTTTTATCATTTGTCATCCAGGGAAAATAGCGCATCCTTATTCTTTACGTTTGCGGTAATGACATACATTCATGAAGGTGATAAATTAAACAAAATAATTTATATATTAAATTGTCTGATTATTTCGTAAAAACCTTATTTTACGCACTGTTTTTTATTATTCATTCCAACCTCACATCACTTTGAATTTTAACGATTAATAATGACAACTCCGACATGACTGCACAATCCTGGCGATCCCATTACGAACAGAAATATCAGTATTCCTTACGGCTATTTTTACTGCTTAATTTGGTTTCATCCTTTTTATCTCTGGTCAGCCCGCTCTTTACCGTCATTACATTTACCCCACCTTGCTTTTTGATCGTGGCCTGCAGCGCGGTTCTGCTGCTATGGCACTGGAAATTCGCCCAGCACAAAATAAATATTCCGCTTATTTCACTGATATTTGGTCTGCTGTGGGCATGGCATGTAGCCCTAAAAGCAATGGTGATGGGCCCTCCACATTTTAACTACCTGGTCATCGCGTTATTAAGCGTGTTATTTATCGGCACCATTGCTTTTTCCAGCAATATCATTGCCTTTACGTTGCACTCGTTACCCACCTACGTGACCTGCCTGTTCCTCGGCGGAGGCGAACAGTGGTTGCGCATGTCCTGGTGCTTTGTGTTGCCGATTGCAGGGATCGCCCTGCAAAGCCTGATGCAAAAACGCAGCGATGTTTTCACCCAGGGCCTCATGGATAAACTGTTGAAAGAACGTAATACCCTTAACGATCTCAGCATGTTGGATCCTCTCACCGGCTTGTATAACCGGCGGGGCTTACAAAATCGTCTGGACACCATTCTTTCTTTGGATAGTAGCGAGCATTACGTCCTGCTGCTGGATATTGATCATTTCAAAGCCTATAACGACCACTATGGGCATATGATGGGCGACCAGGCCTTAATTCAGGTCTCCGCGGCCATTCGTAACGCCGTTCGCTCGCGCGATATTGTGGCCCGCTTTGGCGGCGAAGAGTTTATGGTGCTATTGACCAGCAGTAGTGCGGAAAACGCCCTTCAGGCCGCGGAGCGAATCAGGCAGCGGGTCTACGATCTGAAAATCCCGCATATGTTCAATGAAAGCGTCGCGACCAATGTCACCATTAGTATCGGCATGACGCCGCTCGTAGATGCCGATATCGAGAGCGCCCTGAAACGAGCGGATAACGCGCTCTATGAAGCCAAAAATATGGGACGAAACATTATTCTCGCCAGCTAGCCCCTGTATCGCGCAGCGGGTGTCATCAGGCGGACAAATCGCTTGCCAAGCTGGCGTCCCGGCATTAACATCGAAAATCATTATCATTTAGATTTGTATCTGGCGCGCAATGGCTTACCGTTCACTTGCATTCAATAATGACCTCATCTGGCGGGCCCCGCTGCCTTCGGCTGAGCGCGAACTGGCGAATGCATTACATGACAAGATCGCTGCGCTACGTCCCCATCTGCTTGATTTTCTGCGACTAAATGAAGAAGCCCCCCATCATGCGCTGACGCTTACAGAGTGGTCGCAGCCCGCAATGCTAAGTTCCCTGTTGGCGACCTGGTCCGACCATATTTATCGTAACCAGCCGGGGAAACCCCGTGAGCAGAAACCGCTGCTTTCTCTGTGGGCACAGTGGTACATCGGTTTGCTGGTTCCGCCATTAATGCTGGCGCTGTTGAGTGAAGAGCGCGCCCTTAGCCTGGCGCCGGAGCATTTTCGCGTCGAGTTTCACGAAACCGGCCGTGCGGCCCGTTTCTGGATTGAGGTACATTCGGCGGGCGCCTCGCCGGAACAATCTGCGCAATCAAGGATGGAAAAGCTGATCGCTACGGCACTCCAACCTGTCGTTCAGGCGCTTGAAGCCACGGGTGATATCAATGGCAAACTTATCTGGAGCAATACGGGTTACCTGATCAACTGGTATCTGGGTGAAATGAAAACCCTGCTCGGAGATGAAAAAATTGCCGCTCTGCGTCAGCACTGCTTCTTCGAAAAACAGTTTTCTGATGGCCAGGATAATCCGCTCTGGCGTACGGTCGTTTTGCGGGAAGGGCAGCTCGTCCGTCGAACCTGCTGCCAGCGCTATCGCCTGCCGGATGTTCAGCAGTGCGGGGACTGCACGTTGAAATAAACAATTGTTAAAAACGGGCGGCTATTTTAGCCGCCCGTTTTTTTATGCCGTTTGTTGACTCTCTTCCGCCATGCGCTGTGCCTCTTCGGCCTCCTGCGCCAGCAGCTGTTTCTCATACACCTTGAAGAACGGGAAGTAGATAATCGCGGAAACGCAGGCGAGAACGACGACCAGAATCGCCGCCCGGAAATCCCATCCCAGCGCCCACGCGCCGCCGATCGGCGCCGGAGCCGTCCACGGAACAACCGAAATCACCCGGCCGATAAGATCCAGCTTCATTGCCGCCCACGCCAGTACGGCGTTAACCATCGGCGCCAGCAGAAAGGGAATAAAGAACACCGGGTTCATCACGATAGGTGTGCCAAAGATAACCGGTTCGTTGATGTTGAAAAGGCTTGGCACCACGCTAAGACGACCAATTGAACGCAGATGCGCCGAGCGGCTACGCAAATAGCAGAATACTAACCCCATCGTCGCCCCGGAACCGCCAATCACAATGAAGAATGTCCAGAACGCCTCCATAAAAATATGCGGCAGCGGAGCCCCCTGAGCCAGAGCCTGCTGGTTCATTCCAAGGTTAGTCAGCCAGAACATCTGCAGCATACCGGAAACAATAGCGGCGCCGTGGATCCCCGCAAACCATAGCAGGTGCCCCACCAGTACCGCCAATAAAATCGCCGGCAGCGAATCCGCTGCGGAAACCAGCGGTTTAAAAATAGCCATAATGGCCTGAGGGATCAGCATATCGAAATGATGCTGGATAAGCAGACTCAAAGGATAAAGCGTCAGGACGACCACCAGTACCGGGATCAACAGATCAAAAGAGTTTTTGATCATCGGCGGCACCTGATCCGGCAGGCGAATACCAATATTATGTGCTTTAAGAAAGCGCATCATCTCAACGCAGTAAACGGCAACCAGAATCGCGGTAAAAATCCCCGTTCCGCCCAGGCTATCTACCGGCAGGTTACCGTTCGTTTTTGGCGCCGCCACCAGCAGGAAGGCCATAATCGACAGCATGGCGCACATGAAGGGATCGAGCTGATTGCTTTTTTCGTAATGCTTTCCGAGGTTATAGGCGATCGCGGCGCAGATGTAGATAGACATGATGCCCATCGTCATATCGAACGGCGTCAGAATACGCCCTTCAAACTCTTTTGCCAGATCCAGCCAGGCGCGAGCAAATCCCCAGGTGGTATCCGGCGAAAACGGCGGGTAAGCAAATACCAGAAGAAATGAACCAACAATCATAAACGGCATCGCGGAGATGAAACCATCACGAATAGCCATCACGTGACGCTGGGACGAGATGCGTCCGGCGACAGGGCTGATGTAATTCTCTACAAAGCGAAATATCAGATTAAATGCAGCATGGTTAGCAGACATGGCAGCCCTCCTGACAGGCTAGATGAACAGGCCCAACAACGATTATTTTGCCGTTGTGATGAATGCGCTTCTGCGAAGAACCCATCCGTTTGGATAAGCTACCGCCTCTACAGCTCAAGACTTTTCGATTCATCCACGGCTCTTTTGTTATAGGTGAAGCAGGGAAGTTACCTTGTCAGTATTCATATCTAAATGAATAACCGCAACCGGTTACAGTAACCGGTTGCGGCGAATGTGAAGGAGATCCAGAAATTGGAAAGATTCTTGATTATCTATCAGGGATATTTACACTTTGCGAAGCTTGTGACAGATTTTTAACAAGCCTTAATCAGGAGATTCCAATGAGTCTGCAGTCCGTGCGGCAGTTTTTTGCTGACCGCGCCCCCGATATCGAAATCATCGAACTTAATCAGAGTACGGCCACAGTAGCGTTAGCCGCGGCGGCGCATAACGTTGAACCCGGACAAATAGCAAAAACCCTCTCTTTAAAAATAAAGGAAAGGGTCGTACTTGTTGTCGCAAAAGGCGATGCACGCCTGGATAATAAAAAACTCAAGGAAGCATTCGGCGCTAAAGCGCGCATGCTGAGTAGCGATGAGGTCATTACGTTAACCGGACACCCCATTGGCGGCGTTTGCCCTTTTGGCCTGGAAGTTCCGCTGGCAGTGTATTGCGATATTTCATTAAGACAGTATCCGGAAGTGCTTCCAGCAGCAGGTTCAATACATAGCGCCGTTCGCATTTCACCCGAGCGAATGGCGCAGCTGACGGATGCTACATGGATTGACGTTTGTCTTTAATAGACGATTAGCACTACTGGGCAAGGCGCATTACCCTGGCATCATCATTGTTTGCCGATAAGCGCATTAATATATCAGCCGCGCTCAGTAGTCCCATATCAGAACTGACGCCCAGCTTGGTCATGGCATTAAATTTATGCGCCCGAATCGTTTTAATATTGCGCTCCAGCTGTGTCGCAATCTCAGGCAACGAATAGCCATAAGACATATAGCGCAGGATGGTATGTTCCGTCGGGCTCAGAATTTGACTACACATGCCCTGCTTTTGGTTTAGCGAGCTTTCATTTGCCGGGCCGCTGCGTTCGAGAAGCTGCAGCAGATGTTCCTGCAGCTGTAGCCGACAGGCTGATTTATTCAAAATGCCGTGCAGGCGTGAAGGCGTCAGATGGCTAACCAGACGCATTTCAGCTTCATCATTGGCTAAGACAATTCTTTGCATTTCAGGGCAGTAGCGTGCAATCTCATGAAGAAAGAGTAAGCTTTCAAGCCGGGATCGGCGGTTACCTGAAAGAGAAAAAATAATCGCCGAAAAATCTTTAGACTGGAACTCCCGCTTTAATGCCTGAGTATCTTTAAAGAATTGAATGCGATAATTCTTACCACTTTCATTAATTAAAATGTGGCGAAGGGCCACTTCCGTCATCGCACATTTCTCTACGATAGCGACATATCGTGCTGTGAGGTCTTTTTCCATTCAGTTTGATCTCCATAGGCTGAATAAATATTCAGCTCCTTCATTCCCTGTGCACTATTAATCCAGGCATACATCTCTGCATTGCTACGCAAAGACAAGCGGCGCATAGCACTATTTTTCTGCGCACTTATAGTTTTATTGCTCTTCTTCAATAAAGCAGCAATTTGATTAATTCCCCATCCTTTAGCGAGAAGCCGCAACACTTTTCGCTCAGAAAGCGTCAGAATGACCATTTTTTGCTGTTCGTCACCGATGTGTTCCACTTCAGGAGAGAACAATGTCTGGCTGATTCGCTCGGCGGCAAGCCCACCCGCGCGAACCACTTCGATGAGACGTTTTACCGGCTCACTGTCTGAAATTAATGTGCTTTCAGGCCGCATTAATAATTCAACCGCTAATGGGAAACAGGCGCTTCCTACCATAAAGACCCAGTGTATATCCCTGTATTGCGTCATTAAGGAGTAGTAGTGTTCACAAATATTTCTTGGATTCTCTATTTCACCGGATAAATCTGCAATAACCAGTACTGCGCGCCGCAGTTGCAGCAGGGTGAGCTCATCCTGAGAACGGCAAAAACTCAGTTCATAATCGGGTAGATGCTCCCCAACAATGGCCTTCAAGCCGGACTGCATAACCGGTATTCTGCTGATAATAATGCCGAACTTACCCTGTCCTGGTAACATAAACCCTCCGCTTCCTGTCGAAGATTCACGACCGGCAGAAAAACAATTGGATGAATAACTTAATAGCCATCATATTATTTTGCCAAAATGAATCTTTATCGTCCCTGGCGAACACGCGGTACCGCGCTCTAAAGCCAATTTATATTATAGGGAGTAACATATTGCTGTTATCCCCGCCAATGATTAACATTAACACAGGTAGTTGTCAGCAATAAATTAGAAATGATTAAAAGCTTCGTTAGATACGCTAACTTAAGATATATTTAATAAATCTTTTTTCATTTTATTTTGTTCCTAAATGCTTTAGGAGATTCGCCGTTATAACGACGAAAGAAACGAGAAAAATAGGCTGCATCAGTAAATCCTAAATAATCAGAAAGTTGTGCAATCGTCATGCTGGTGTATTGCAGATTGCGACGCGCCTCAAGCATCAATCTTTGATGTAATACTCCCAGCGCGCTGCAGCCGTAGAATTCATGGCATAAATAATTCAGATGCGTTGCAGAAACGCCCGCCAGCTTTGCATAAGCGGCTAAGGGCATATGTTCGCGATAATGACTTTCTATCAGTCGAGAAAAATGACGCATGACGCTACGCTTGCGCTCAGCTTTGTCTGCCGTTATCGGCTGCGGGCGATGCTGCCGGTTCAACCACACCAGCAGCGCTCCCAGCAGGGAATGCAGCATCATTTCACGCGCGTCATACTCTTCGCGATACTCTTCGCGCAAAGCGGTGAACAGCGCCCGAATATGGCTCCGCGACACCTTGACCGGCACGCATCGCGGCTGGCCGAGTACATCCAACTGACTGGCAAACTGACTTTCGAGACTTCCGAGCAGCGGCAGCGCCAGCGACAAGACGTAGCCTTCCGTACCCGGGGAAAAACGAAAACCATGAATACACAGCGCCGGAACGATCTGAATACAGGACTCCCTCATCACGGTCGTCGTACCTTCGATTTCAATTTCCGCCTGCCCTTTGTGCAGATATAGCAGCTGCACCAGCTCTGCGTGCTGATGCAGGCGGATATGCCATTCATAAAGATGGCTCCGCTGGAGTATCGACTCGCAGTGCAGCAGATCGGGCGTCGGCCAGCCCTGCTCTTCGCCATACAGTTTGAAAACGGGAATGGTACTCACTGCCTGCATCGGGACTCCTGAACGGTTTCTCTTTATGCCACGCGCTCCATCGGCAAACCGACATAGTTTTCAGCGATCGTGGTTAATCCGGCGCGTGAGCCAAGATAATAACGCCGATCCGCCGCCTGCATTTTTCTCTCGAACTCGCTTTGTTGCGGGAAATCATGCAGCAGACGGGTCATAAACCAGCTGAATCTTTCGCCTTTCCATACCCTATCCAGCGCAAAACGAGAGTAGCTCGCCAGCAGGTCAACGCGACCATGGTGATAATATTCACGGAGGATGCGCCATAAATAGTTCACATCGGACGCCGCGAGATTCAATCCTTTTGCCCCGGTAGGCGGTACGATATGCGCCGCATCCCCCACCAGAAACAATCTGCCGTACTGCATCGGCTCCACCACATAGCTGCGCAGCGGCGCGATGCTCTTCTCGAGTGAGTGACCAGTCACTAACTTGCTGGACAGCTCTTCAGGGAGGCGGCGTTTGAGTTCATTCCAGAAACGCTCATCAGACCATGCCTCAACCTTTTCACTGAGCGGGACCTGGAGGTAATAACGGCTCCGAGTTAGTGAGCGCTGACTACAAAGAACAAACCCGCGTTCGTGGTGCGCGTAAATAAGCTCCGGGTTCACCGGCGGCGTATCGGCCAGCAGCCCCAGCCAGCCAAACGGCCAGACGCTTTCGTACTCTTTCAGCACCCCAGGAGGAATACTTTGACGGGACACGCCGTGAAAGCCATCGCAGCCGGCGATAAAGTCGCACTCTAAGCGGCAGTGTTCGCCATTGCTGATAAAAGAGACCGATGGTCGATCGCTCTTTGCCTCATTAATAGTGACTTCGCTGACGCCATAAATCGTCGCCGCCCCGCATTCCGCCCGCGCGGCCATCAAATCCCGCGTCACTTCAGTCTGGCCATAAACCATCACGCTTTTGCCCGCCGTCAGTTCCGTCAGCGCAACCGGTACCCGCTTGCCCTCAAACAAAAATTCGACGCCATGATGCACCAGGCCTTCAGCCTCCATTCGCCGGGCGGCGCCGGCTTCGCGCAGCAGCTCTACCGTTCCGCTTTCCAGAATGCCCGCGCGGATCCTCCCCAGCACGTACTCAGGAGTCTGTCGCTCAAGGATGACGGTTTGAATCCCGGCGTGATGTAACAACTGCCCCAGCAGGAGTCCGGATGGGCCAGCCCCGATAATCGCCACCTGTGTTTTCATAGCATCGCCTCAGCATGGTTAATTATTTGTTTGTTTTTTGTTTATTAAAAGTTTGAATTTGCATTTTTGATAAGTCTGGCGGGAAAAAGAAGGGAGAAATTGGTGCAAAAATTGTACTTTTCACCAATCTTGCGGAAGTGTGGCGGAGTTCAAATTTCAGCGCCCCCCAGGATGCGACGGTTTTTTACACATTGTTTGATCCGGACCGCTCAGATAAAACGCAACTTCAGGTAAAAGTATCGCCAGACACTACGGCATCGGGCATCACGGACAGCAGGTATCTATGCAAGCAGATCGGGCAACTCAGCGCGCAATCACGCGATTGTGCATTCAATGTGGTCTTTTCTTATTACAACACGGAGCGGAAAGCGCGCTGGTAGAGGAGCTTTCAACCCGCCTGGGCCTGGCGCTGGGGATGGATAGCGTGGAAAGCGCCATCTCTTCTAATGCGATTGTTCTCACCACCATCAAAGATGGCGAGTGTCTGACGTCGACGCGGAAAAACAGCGATCGCGGCATCAACATGCACGTCGTCACGGAAGTTCAGCATATTGTGATTATGGCGGAACATAAACTGCTGGATTATAAAGACGTCGAAAAACGCTTCGCCCAGATCAAGCCGCTGCGCTATCCACGCTGGCTGCTGGTTTTAATGGTCGGCCTCTCCTGCGCCTGCTTTTGCAAGCTTAACAACGGCGGCTGGGACGGCGCGCTGGTCACTTTCTGCGCCAGCACGGTAGCGATGTATATTCGCCAGGTCCTGACTCATCGCTCCATGCATCCGCAAATCAACTTCTGCCTCACCGCCTTTGTCGCAACCACCATCTCCGGACTGATGCTGCGCCTGCCGGCTTTCGCCAGCACGCCGACGATCGCGATGGCCGCCAGCGTGCTGCTGCTGGTACCCGGCTTTCCGCTGATCAATGCGGTTGCCGACATGTTTAAGGGACATATCAACACCGGCCTGGCGCGCTGGGCAATCGCCAGCCTGTTAACCCTCGCGACCTGTATTGGCGTGGTGATGGCGATGACAATGTGGGGGCTACGCGGATGGGCATAATCATTTATCTCTACGAACTGGCGCTGGATATGGTGCTGGCCGCCATCCCTGCCGTTGGGTTTGCGATGGTATTCAACGTTCCGCAGCGAGCGCTGCGCTGGTGCGCCCTGTTGGGGGCTATCGGCCACGGCTCGCGCATGGTTATGATGACGGCAGGTTTTAATATTGAATGGGCGACGTTTATGGCCGCCCTGGTGGTTGGCAGCATCGGCATCCAGTGGTCGCGCTGGTATCTGGCTCACCCGAAGATTTTCACCGTTGCTGCGGTAATCCCGATGTTCCCGGGCATCTCCGCCTATACCGCGATGATCTCTGCGGTGAAAATCAGCCATTTTGGTTACTCGGAAGAGATGATGATTATGCTGTTAAGCAATTTTCTTAAGGCTTCGTCTATCGTTGGTGCATTATCCATCGGGCTTTCTATTCCGGGACTTTGGCTGTATCGCAAGCGTCCGCGCGTCTAGCTAACCGCGCCGCCGGTTTGCCCGCGGCGCTCCTTCCTGAGCGACCTCTATGCTACTATGTGTGCAGCTCCCCCTCTCTTTTTAGTTGTTCAGAGTTGAGATTGATTTATGTCTTCACGAATATTAACTACCGATTTTAGCGGTCTGGATGACTTCATGCAGGATCACGCGGCGGTGCTGGCAAAATCCACCGCCGGCGCCGTCGCCGTATTTGCCAACAACGCGCCCGCATTCTATGCGCTGACGCCGGAGCGTCTGGCGCAGCTGCTGGAGCTGGAAGCCAAATTATCGCGCCCTAATAGCGATATTGCGCTGGATGCGCAGTTTTTTGACGAGCCGACGGCGGCCCCCGTTGCGGTACCGATGGGTAAATTTCCGATGTATGCCGACTGGCAGCCGGATGCCGATTTCCAGCGTCTGGCCGCGCTGTGGGGCATCGCCCTCAGCCAGCCCGTCACGCCGGAAGAGCTGGCGGCATTTGTCGCTTACTGGCAGGCGGAAGGTAAAGTCTTTCATCATGTCCAGTGGCAGCAGAAGCTGGCGCGCAGCGTGCAGATTGGCCGGGCCAGCAACGGCGGCCAGCCGCGACGGGATGTCAACGCGATTAGCGAACCCGATAACCATATTCCACGAGGATTCCGAGGATGAGCATGAAAAATGTCGGCGATTTAATGAAGCGCCTGCAAAAGATGATGCCAGCCCATGTCGAACCCGCGTTCAAGACAGGTGAAGAGCTGCTGGCGTGGCAAAAAGAACAGGGCAAGCTGCGCTCTGAGGCGCTGGAACGCGAAAACCGCGCCATGAAAATGCAGCGTACCTTTAACCGCTCCGGCATCCGCCCGCTGCACCAAAACTGTTCGCTGGATAACTACCGGGTTGAGTGCGAGGGCCAGATGATTGCGCTGTCCAGAGCGCGCCAGTACGTTGAGGAGTTCGACGGCAATATCGCCAGCTTTATCTTCTCCGGAAAGCCGGGTACCGGAAAAAACCACCTTGCCGCCGCTATCTGCAACGAGCTGCTGCTGCGGGGGAAATCGGTATTGATTATCACCGTCGCCGATATTATGTCAGCGATGAAAGATACCTTCGGCAACCGGGAAACCAGCGAAGAGCAGCTACTCACCGATTTGAGCAAGGTCGACCTGCTGGTAATAGACGAAATCGGTATGCAAACGGAATCACGCTACGAGAAGGTCATCATTAATCAGATTGTCGATCGCCGCTCTTCGTCAAAGCGCCCAACCGGTATGCTGACGAACAGCACCATGGACGAGATGAACAAACTGCTTGGCGAGCGCGTAATGGACCGTATGCGGCTGGGCAATAGCCTGTGGGTCAATTTTAACTGGGAAAGCTACCGCGATCGCGTAACCGGAAAAGAGTATTAAGATATTTCTGAACACCGCCAGCGTTATAATCTTTGCATGTTCAGCCACGGCGAAGAGTACGTCTATGAAATCTGCAAAAACGTTGTTCCGCACGGCGATAGTGGCCGGCGCTTTATTCACCTTCGGCGCCCACGCCACCTCCTGGCAGGATTCGCTCTCCAGCGCAGCAAACCAGCTCAGCAGCCAGAACGGTAGCCAGCAAAGCGGCGGGATGTCCCTCTCTTCGCTGACCGGTTTGCTCAACGGCGGCAACCAGTCGTTGACCTCCAGCAGCATGAATAATGCCGCAGGGATTATGTCTTATTGCGCGAAACAGAAGCTGGCTTCAGTCACCAATACTGAAAACATCAAAAATCAGGTGCTGGATAAACTGGGTCTCAGCACGCCGGAAAAACAAAAAGAAGACACCAGCTATCTTGAGGGTCTTCAGGGTTTGCTGACCAGCAAAGATGGCCAGCAGCTGAATCTGAACAACCTTGGCAGCAGCCCGCTGGCGGAAAAAGTCAAAACCAAAGCCTGCGACCTGGTCTTAAAACAGGGCGTGAGCTTCCTCTCCTGATTTATCTTCTTAATGCCGCGTTTGGCGCGTTACCCTGGCCAACGCGGCGGCAACGGCTGTTTTTTAACATCTTTACCCGGAATCCCCTGGCTGACTGGATGTGAAGCAGATCAAAAACGGCGATTTCTAAACCAATTCTGAACCACAGCACAAATTCATGACGTTACAATTGCGGCAATATTGCGCTGCAATTACAGTGTAGCGTGGAAAAAGATCTATCTGGCCAGCAGACAACTGGCGTGAATGAGGATGAGCTGTGTCAGAGTTGTTATCCATCGCCCTGTTTCTTGCCTCGGTGATGATTTATGCATTAAAAGCCGGTCGTAATACCTGGTGGTTCGCCGCCACGCTCACGGTACTGGGCCTGTTCGTTATTCTGAATATTACCCTCTACGCCAGCAATTACTTCACAGGCGATGGTATCAATGACGCGGTACTTTATACGTTGACCAACAGCCTGACGGGCGCTGGCGTGGGCAAATATATCCTGCCTGGCGTTGGGCTGGTCGTGGCGCTGGTCGCGGTATTTGGCGCACTCGGCTGGGTGCTCCGCCGCCGCCGGCATCACCCTCATCATTTTGGCTACAGCCTCGTGGCGCTGGTTCTGGCGCTGGCTTCAGTGGATGCCAGCCCCGCTTTTCGCCAGATTAGCGAGTTGGTTAAATCCCAGTCCCGCGATGGCGATCCTGACTTCGTGGCTTACTACAAAGAGCCATCAAAAAGCATCGCCAATCCGCAACTGAACCTGGTGTACATCTACGGCGAAAGTCTGGAGCGCACTTATTTTGATAACGACGCCTTCCCGGACCTGACGCCGGAGCTCGGTAAACTCAAAAGCGAGGGGCTGGATTTCAGCAATACCGCCCAGTTGCCCGGTACCGACTACACGATTGCCGGAATGGTCGCCTCTCAGTGCGGGATCCCACTGTTTGCGCCGTTTGAAGGCAACGCCTCGGCCTCAGTTTCCAGCTTTTTCCCGCAGAATATCTGCCTTGGGGATATCCTGAAAAACTCGGGTTATGAGAACTACTTCGTACAGGGCGCGAATCTGCGCTTCGCCGGAAAAGATGTCTTCCTGAAGTCTCACGGCTTCGATCATCTGTACGGCGCGGAAGAGCTAAAAACCACGGTTGCCGATCCGGCCTATCGTAACGACTGGGGCTTCTACGATGATACGGTGCTTGATGAAACCTGGAAAAAATTCGAAGCGCTTTCGCAGTCCGGTAAACGCTTCTCGCTGTTTGCTTTGACGGTCGATACTCATCATCCGGATGGTTTCATCTCCCGAACCTGCCAGCGCAAAAGCTACGACATGGACGGCAAAAAGAATCTTTCCTTTAGCGCCGTCTCCTGCAGTCAGGAGCACATTGCGGCGTTAATCGAGAAGATTAAAGCTTCTCCGTGGTTCAAAAATACGGTCATCGTGGTGTCATCCGATCACCTGGCGATGAAAAACAGCGCCTGGGATTATCTGAATAAGCAGGATCGCAGCAATCTGTTTTTCGTCCTGCGCGGCGATCAACCCCAGCAGGATACGCTGGCCGTCAAACGTAATACCATGGATAACGGCGCGACGGTGCTCGATATTCTCGGCGGCGATAACTTTATTGGCCTTGGCCGCAGCAGCCTTTCCGGAGAATCGCTCTCCACTGTGTTCCTCAATATGAAAGAGAAAGTGCTGGCGTGGAAGCCGGATATCATCCGCCTGTGGAATTTCCCCAAAGAGATGAAGAACTTCACCGTTGATGCGCAGAAAAATATGATCTCCTTCTCCGGCAGCCATTTCCGCCTGCCGCTGCTGCTGCGCATCTCCGACAAACGCGTTGAGCCGCTGCCGGAAAGCGAATACTCCGCACCGTTGCGCTTCCAGCTGGCCGATTTCGCGCCGCGTGATAATTTCGTCTGGGTCGACCGCTGCTACAAGATGGGTCAGCTGTGGTCGCCGGAAGTGGCGCTCTCCACCGACTGGTGCGTATCGCAGGGCCAGCTGGGAGGCGAACAGAAAGTCCAGCGCGTCGACAAAGCCCAGTGGCAGGGTAAAACCGCGTTCAAAGATACCCTTATCGATATGGAGCGTTATAAGGGCAACGTCGATACGCTGAAGATTGTAGATAACGACATTCGCTATAAAGCCGACAGCTTCCTGTTCAACGTTGCCGGCGCGCCGGAAGAGGTGAAGCAATTTAGCGGTATCTCTCGACCGGAAACATGGGGGCGATGGTCTAACGCTCAGCTCGGCAGCGAAGTGAAAATTGAATATAAGGAGCCGCTGCCGGAGAAATTCGATCTGGTGATTACCGCCAAAGCCTACGGTCCGAATGCCAATAAGCCGATTCCGGTACGGGTAGGCAGCAGCGAACAAACGATCGTCCTGGCTAATGATGTCACCACCACTACCCTACATTTCGATAATCCGTCGCGTAGCAGTACGTTGACGATTGCGCCGCCGGACCCGCAGTCCACGAACGAGGGCAATATTCTCGGCCACTCCCCGCGTCAGTTGGGCATCGGTATGGTTGAAATCAAAGTGGTGAAAAGCGAAGGGTAGCCCCTTCCACCCGGCGGCTTTTGCGCCGGGTCGCGGTGACTGGGTGCGGATATTAGCTATGCAGCGGCTTTAACTCATCCGCTGAGAGCCCGGTAATCCGCTGAACCGTCTCGGTATCTAAACCGTTTTGCAGCATACTGCCGGCAATGCGCAACGCTTCCCGCCGGCTACCTTCCTGCAGACCTTCCAGGCGCCCTTCTTGCCGGCCTTCCTGTATCCCTTCCTGCTTGAGTTTTTGAGCGATAGACATCAACCTCTCCTCATATTGTGGCAGACGGCGGGCCAACCGGCGGAGAAACACGCTCGGATCGGCGGTGTTGCCGTACTGCAGCATATAATGAAACAGCACTCTCAACTGCCTGCGGTTAGTGTATCCCAGCATGACAAGGGTCGCCAACGACTCCGTAATCCCGCTGAGATCGCGCTGGCGAATATGCTTTTGCATCAGTTCCAGCAGCGCGACCCGCCGGTGCTGAACAATTTCATCGTCCGGTATCACCGTCACATCAACCAGCGGAAACGGACAGGCATACAGCGTCCTCGCCATCTGCGGGTCGGCAAATTCGTCCAGCCAGTTCAGGGAAAAGGGATAGGGGCTGGTCGCACCGTGATAAAAAAGCATCGGCACCACCAGCGGTAGCGTTTTGTGCCCGGCGTCGAGATGACGCTGCATGGCGGCAATCGCATAGCGCATCAGGCGAAAAGCCATATGGTTATCCGGCGAGCTCTGATGCTCTATCACCACATACACATATCCCAGGCCGCAGGGGGTTTGTACCGACCATAGTACGTCCGAGTACCAGGCGCGCAGATCTTCATCGACAAAGCTCGCCGGTTCCAGCCGCAGGGTAGAAAAATCACATCGCTGACGGATCGCTTCCGGCAGGTGCAGCGTGAGAAAATCATTCGCCGTTTCCGGGTGGCGAAGAAATCGCTTAAAAACCGCATCATGCGGCGTTGAGGTCATCCGTTTTTTCATGGCCGTCCGCTTGCCAGAAAGAGAAGGAAAGCCGGACTCTACCATCAGTTTTTGACCCGTTGGGTTTGACGATAATTTTCTGGGAAGCGCCTCGGAGAATAGCGCGGCGGCCAGCCGGGCTGGCCGCCATCAGCATAGCTTAGTAATCAAACTGACGATAATAACGACGGATATTAAGGTCGTGTCCGGTATGATGTTCGAAGTGGGCCGCCAGCCGGTCCACCAGCAGAGTAGAAACGACACACGGCGCCATGATCCAGCGGAAAGCATCATCAATACCGTTCAGCGGATAGTCACGCGGGTCGATAACCACCAGGTGGTCGGTGATCTTCGCAGCAAAGCGCTCAACGCGCTCATCCAGCGCCCGACATTTACCCTCGCCTTTCACCAAGAACAGGGGGACCTCTTTTTCCAGTAACTCCAGGGTGCCGTGGAAAAACTCAGCCGAACTCACCGACTTGGTCCGCTTCCACTGCATCTCTTCGAGAATACACATCGAGAACAGATAAACCTCGCCCCACATTTCCGCCCCGCCGATCCACATCATATAGTCGCAGCCGTGATACTGAGCGGCAATTTTATCCGCCTGCGGATCGAACTGGCGTTTGGCCTGCAGAAGATTTTCCGGCAGCAACTCCAGCTGGCTGGCAAAACGATCGTAATGGGCGAAATCGCCGTGACGATAAATGACGCGGAAGAATAACCAGTAGAGCAGCATATATTCATATTCCACGCCGTTCTTGTGGCACATCGGAATATGCCAGCTCGCCGCCTCAGCTAATGGCGAGTCGGCATTACGGGTAATGGCCACGACGCGAATCCCCTGCGCTTTGCACCATTCGGCAATGGCCACCGACTCTTTGGTATCGCCGGATTTGGATAACGTCACCACCACCGCATCTTTATTTAATTTTTTATGCCCGCGATGGATTAATTCCGCCGCCTGCTCAAGATAAACCGGCACGCCGGTTAATTCTTTAGCAAACTCATTAATTGCCATCATCGGAGCTAAAGAACCGCCTACCGAGGCGAAAAATAAGGCGCTGCAGCCGCTGTGATAAATATCGTCGGCGACGGCTTCCGCCTGTTTGCGCGCAGCGATGATTTCGCGAGCACTGGTCAGGTACTCGTCCTGATTAAAACCCAACATAGTTTTCTCCTGAATAATCAGATTTTACTTTTTAAGACGCGGTCAAAATCGTCAAAAATACGTTTAGCCAGATCGATGCCTTTCAGTCCGGCGGTATGCCAGGCCAGCATCTGGACGGGAACAATCAGCAGCAGCGGCGCCAGGTGATGTTCACACGGGCAGTTTAGCGCCAGCGTCTGCGCATCCTCTTCGTCGCTCAGCGTCAGCGTAAAGGCGCGGGCAATGGACGGCGCCATATAGTCCCGCAGCGCCCGGGTCCGCCCATCCGGCGCATCTTCAATAAACAGCATCACATGGCGGCAATTCGCCTCCAGATAGGGACCGTGCATATAAGCTTCCAGCTCAAAGCCGCTGGAAGGCACGCGCACCGTTTCGGTAAATTTAGTTTCAAACTCTTTCGCAACCCCAACCAGAGCGCCATAGCCGGTGGCGACAAAGCGCTCGCCGCCCCGCAGCGCTTCGCCATGCCTGTCGATAAACCGCGAGGTGCGGTCAATGACATCCGGGATCGCCGCTGCCAGCCGCTGCAGTTCGGCAAGATAGCGCTGCTCCTCGGCCTCGCTGGCTTTTCCCTGGCTACGGGCGATGGTCAGCGCCATCAGCAGCAAATTCAGCACCGTCGCGCTAAACCCTCTGGTGACAAACCCCACGCTCTCAATCCCGGTGTTGATATCCAGTATCCCGTCGCAGGCCCGGGCTATCGGGCTTTGCGGATCGGAGGTCAGAGCAAAAACCGGCAGGCTCAATGCCTGCACCTTACGCATCGCCTCCAGCGTTGAGGCGCTTTTACCGCTCTGCGAAATCGCCACCACCAGATCGGTATGCGGATCGACCGCCTCGTAGTGCGTAAAGTTGTACGGCTCTTTAATCTCAACCAGGACGCCGAAGCGCTGCTCAAAGAAATAGCGCGCGCACAGGGCGGCGTTCAGCGACGACCCGGTCGCCAACAGCAGAATGCGGCGCACCGGGTGCTGGCGGGCAAAAGTCTCAATCGCCGCCAGCTTTTGCCGGTAGTCGCGCAGGATCTGCGTCAGACAGGCCGACTCCTCGCTGATATAGGTCATCATCGTTGCTACCATTTTCGACTCCTGTTAAAACAAGCCAATCCACGAACCCAGAATGCCCACCAGCGCCATCCCCCCGATAATAGAGAGCGGTTTAACCTTGCGCCCCAGCAGCCAGTAAACGATGCCGAAACTTACCAGCGGCAGCATGCAGGGCAGAATGTCGTTGATAATGTCCTGCACTTGGGTTTTCGCCTCTCCGGCGCCGAATGAGATGGGGATGGTGATATCAATCATTGAAGCGGTCATCGCCCCGACCACCATCAGGCCGATAATCGACGCGCCGTAGGTCAGGCTCTCCATCATTCCGCTCTTCTGGATGCGCTGCAGTACCCCGGTGCCCAGCACATAGCCCCAGCGGGTAAAGAACCAGCGCACCAGGATGTGCGGCACGTTAAACACCAGCAGAAACAGGATGGGACCGAGAATGTTGCCTTTCAGCGCCAGGCTGGTGCCGATGCCGGTGGCGATCAGGCGCAGCGTGCCCCAGAAGAAGGAGTCCCCCAGCCCGGCCAGCGGCCCCATCAGCGACGCTTTGACGTTATCAATCGCGTTGGCGTCCATGTTCTTCTGCTGGCTATTCTTCTCCTCCATCGCCGCGGTGATCCCCAGCAGCAGGGTGACGATATGCGGCGTGGTATTGAAAAATACCAGATGTCGCTTTAACGCCCCGGCCAGCTCCTCTTTGCGCGGATACAGCTTTTTCAGCACCGGAATCAACGCGTAAACAAAGGCAAGATTCATCTGCCGCTCATAGTTCCAGGAGAACTCCATCTGGAAGGAGCGCCAGAAGACCCGGCGTAGATCGCGCGGCGTAATACGGGCTTCTTCCTGCGCCTGCAGCTGCAGAGTTTCGTCAGAAATCATCTTCGTCGTCATCGCTGACTCCTTGTTCTGTCGTCGTACGAGGTGAGCTCAACGCGGTGACGTTAACCATGACCACCGCCACAATAGCGCCGAGAATGGCGATGCCGGTTACCGGAATTTTCAGGTAGGCCATCAGCACGAAACCGAGGAAAAAGTACGGCGCAACTTTCTTATTAATCAGTAGCCTGGCGAGCATTGCGAAGCCGAGGGCCGGAATGATGCCGGTGGCGACGCTGAGCCCGTGTTTGATAAATTCCGGGATCGTGTCAAGCAGGGATTTCACCGCATTGCTGCCGACCAGGAATGACACGGTGACCACCGTGGCGAGCATCAGCGACAGCCCGAAGCCAGCAATCAAATGCATACGTTCAATGCCGCGGGTATCCGCCTGCTCCGCATAGCCGTCAGCCTTCTGGCTGAGCATCGGAATAAACATCCCCAGATAGACGTTTTTCAGGATCAGCGTCAGGGTGGCGATGGGCAGGCCAAGCAGCAGCGCCGTTTCCGTTCCCGCGCCGGAGGTAATGGCGAACGCCACGCCGAGAATACCGCCGGTTACTACATCAGGCGGAATCGATGCGCCGACCGAGAAAGAGCCAATAAAAGCCAGCTCAAGCGTCGCGCCCATGATGACGCCGGTTTGTACATCCCCCAGCACCAGCCCGGTCAGCAGCCCGGTCACGATAGGCCGCGAAATCAGCGACGTTCCTAATGCATATTCCGATTGCGCGATAAACGCCACCAGCCCCAGTAAGAGAGCCTCTACCATAATCTGTCCTCCGCGGAATTAAACGCATTCCGCAAAAAGCTGTTTGCGGTCGTTAGGGACCTGGCGAATCTCAACTTCGACGCCTTTCCCAACCAGTTGCTGCAGTTGCTCTATTTCTTCCGGGAGTAAATTAATCGCCTTAGAGATATTTTTACTGCCCTCTTTGGCTTTAATTCCGCCGAGATTAATACTTTTAATTTCCTCGACGGCGCTGGCAATCCGCCAGGCATCATTTACCGATTCCACGACGATAAACAGATTATATTTGTCGGTCACGCCGCTTTTTATCGATTCAATAGAGTCGTTAATATTTTTAATCACCAGTTTGACTGAAGGGGGTTTAGCGAGCTTAATCGTCGTTTTCCGTAGCTCATCATCTGGGACATTATCGTTGGCAATTAAAATGCAATCAGCGCCGACATACTGCGTCCAGGAAAAGGCAACCTGGCCGTGAAGTAATCGATGGTCAACCCTTAATAGCGTAATCATAGTGTTCCCTCATTTCAGAAGTCTTTATCAATAGTCATCGCACTGGCAATCGTCTGATTGCAGTACTGAATGCTCTCTTTGGCGCTTATTAATGCTTCAGAAATTAATTTTTCGGTATTCTCTTCGCCAGCTGAAATGAGCAAATCAATAATCAACGGCAGATTTAAGCCGGACAATAAATGAAAGTGCGGGCGCGATAGAAAGCGCACAAATTCATTATTGACGCTACCGGCGAAAATATCCGTAATCACAATCAGCTCATCCTGGGCGGGAAAACGCGCCAGCAGCGTCTCCACCTGCTGCGTGAGGTCGGCCTCCTCCTCGACGTAGGCGCACAGGGTATGAATATCCGGCTGTTTACCGAGGATCAGCTCCACGGAGTTCAGCAAACCGTTAGCAAAGGTGCCATGGCTGGCAAAAATATAGTGTCGTTTCATCCTTACCTCGAAAGCGCATTCCACTGCTTTCTTGATTGCAACCGGCGTGCCAGAAACAGTGGCGCGCCGGCTAGCGCAAGGATCAACTAATGAAAGGGATTAAAACTCTTGATCTTCCTGAATAAATTCAGTTTCCCGCGTCAGAATATCGTGAATGTAGTACAGCTCTACGGCGGGGATTTTGACACTATATCCACTCTCTATGACACTAAAAGCCTCGCGGAGCGTCGCCAGCTCGCTCTGCGGACACTGCCTTCCGGAATAATGGGATGGCGAGGCGTTGCGGATCAGGCGCTCTATCAGACAGCTGATATGCACATACAGCGCTACCTTGCGATCGTTAGGCACATCGCAGCCGGCCAGATGCTCATAGCGCAGTAAAAACTGCTCAACCTGATTGATCACTTTACCGGTATCGAGGATCGTCACCGACTCGATCACCCGGCGCAGCGAGAAATTCTTCAGGATCAGGTTATTGATTTCGCTGACCTGCTCAGCGGTGGCCAGCTCGCCGAAGATGCGCATCAGCGGGCGGCTCCCTTCGCCGGAGATTAACGAATCCAGCGAAATCCACGGCAGATCGGCAAGCTGCGGGTCCAGGGTTCCGACGATCGCCAGCACCTCATAGCGGCTCAGCATCGGCTGCCGCCGCGCGGGATCGGCGAGCGTCTCCACATCGCATGCCACAATATCGATCCCCAGCGCTTCAGGGATGCTGGCTTTTAACAGCGCCGACAGATTCGCCGCCGCTCCCAGGCCGGTGGCGCAGGTCGTAAGAATCGCCCGCGGTTTGTCCGCTTGCGGGTAATAGAGCTGATGCTCGATCGCGAGGTCACCGCGGATCTCCCGGACGATATCTTCCAGCATGTCGCCCTGCAAAATTCGCTCGCCGACGTACATCGCCATCCCGGTCGAGACGTTATTAATTATCGCCATCGGCGTCGTCAGCCGACGGTTAAAATGGCTATGAATGGCGTTCAGCGAACCCATATCGACCAGGATGACCAGTCCGGAGGCCAGCGCGTGACTCTCAATATAGGCCATCACCTGGTTAGCAATAGCCTCCGGCGTGACATCAAGCGGCATATCGAATGACTCAAACAGCTGGCTTTTCAGCAACCGGTTCGCCACGTTAGCGATACTGCTGGCGGTGGCGTAACCGTGGGCGAGGATAATTGCCCGGGTCACCTGCTGCTGGCTAATGGCGCCATTTTTCTGTAACCACAGCACCAGTAACAACAGGTCAATACGTCGGGGTTCAATGTCCAGCTTCAGCGCCAGCGCGGCGAGGATCTCTTCACAAAAGCGATACAGCAACGGATATTTTTGCGCCAGGAAATCCTCCAGCTGGCGGCTTTTCTCGTTGCTCATCGTCGACTGCGCCTGGCGGGAACGATGAATCAGGTAGTGGCTTAGAGCATAAATACAGTTGCCGTTAAACTGGATATTGAAGCGCTTTTCAAGGCGATAAAATTCCTCCCGCACCTGATGCGTTATCAGCAGCAGCATATGCGAACTCTGGGTATCGTGATTATCAAATATCAGCCGATCGAAGAGGGTTTCAATCTCCTCGCCCATGCTTTTTTGCGCTTCTTCCCAGAGCCTTTTTTTGCTCAGCACCGCCTCATACAGCGCGAGAACGCGGCACTGAGTATCATAAATCAGCCCCTGAACCGGGTCGCGCGCGCGCAGCAGCCAGACCAGGCTGGTCTGCGGTTCGATAAGCAGCGGCTCTTCATGGCCCATCGGTTCACTAAGCGCCGGCGTCGCGGCCATGATATTTTCCGGCAGATCGTGCAGCGTGACGTTCAGCTTCTCGCTGCCCGGAGCCCTGGCCCAGGCTGACGCAACGGCGTACTTAATCACGTTTTTTAGCTCACCGACGTTACCGCGATATACGTAGTGCGTCAGCACCTGCAAAAGCCGGGGCGTCAGCTGCAGCCGGGCGGCGAGCGTGCGCGCCTCCTGCCAGAAAAACTGCAGCGTGAGCGCTTCTTTCTCGTGGCGGCTGCGGGTCTGTAAATCAGGCAGGCTAACGAGGATCGGGATACGACGAATAAAGGTGGTCAGAAACGTGCTGTGAATATCTTCGGTAGTGGCAAACACCAGCCGCAGGGATATCGGCATCCCCTGCGCCGTTTCTCCCACCCGATAGATCTCTTTGCGATCCAGCCAGGTGAAGAGCTTCTCCTGTCCCTGCGCATCCAGGCGGTGGACTTCATCGAGAAACAGCACGCCGCCGTTTGCCGCTTCAAACGCCCCGGCTTTATCGCCCTGCGCGCCGGTAAACGCGCCTTTCACGTAGCCAAACAGGTTGGCGGCCAGCAGCTCCGGGTTGCTGGCATACTGGGCGCAGTTGAAGCTGACAAAGGGCGCATCGGGCGGCAGCAGTCCCTGGGCGATGGCAAACTCATGCATCAGCTCCGCCATATAGCTTTTGCCAGTTCCGCTGTCGCCGACGATCAGTAGCGGCAGGCCACCGTTGGGATAAAACAGCGCGGTTTTCATCTGTTCGATCGGCTTGCGCAGGCTACCGTCATGGCCGGTAAGCAATGAAAAATGATCCGCCTGCTCCGGCTGTCGATCGCTCTCCGCGAGCAGCTCCGCCATGCTGGCGTACTCGCTGCGGGAAAGGGGGAAAAACTGCTGGCAGAAGGCGGCTTTATGGAAAAAATAGACCGGACGGGTATTAATCTTTACCAGCACATCCTGGGCCACCAGCTGATTCAGATAGTGGCTGGCGGTATTTCTTTGCATGGCAAAACGCCGGGCCAGGTAGCCGGCGGTGAAGACCTCGCTCAGGTTATCCGGATCAAAAAAATCGGTCTGATTTTGCAGAAAAGCCAATAGTTCCGTTTTACGCATCGCATCCCCCTCTTCACCTTACAGGGGCTTATGATGCGGGAAATCCGCCAACCATTGGCGCTTAATTTATTTTTTGCGGTTCAGAGCACAAAAAAACGGCGCCCAAATCCGCGGACGCCGCACAACAAACCGACTACAGCCGCCTCAGGGCCTCCCGCATCCCCACGCTCAAAATCATTTCCAGATACCGCGTAACCTGATCGGCAAGCCCCGGAACGGTCGTCAGATCTTCACCCCAGTGCGCTGCATCCTGCAGGACTTCCGTGACCAGTTCATGCAGCGGGCGGCCGCGCGCCACCTGCGCCCATCCTTCGGCAAAACGGGTTAGCCAGACGTCATCATCCTGCAGCGGATAGGTCTGTCCCTCGCGCTGGCCGCGATAGAAGGCGATGAGCGCCGCCAGGGCAAACGTTAGCCGCGGCGGGATCGTGCCGTGCCGGCGAATATTCGTCAGCAGCTGCGGCAGGATCCGGGTACGAAACTTAGTCATGCCGTTCAGGGCGATGGAGAGCAGCTGATGGCGAATCCAGGGATTAAGAAAGCGTCCGGTCACGGCATCGGCAAACTGCCGTAGCTCATCGGCGGGTAAATCCAGCGCCGGGATAATCTCCTCGTCGATAGTTTGCTGCACATAATGGCGTATGGCCTGATCATGCATCGCTTCGCCAACGGTATCGACACCGCACAGCCACGCCACCGGCACCAGCGCGGTATGCGCGCCGTTAAGAATGGCAACCTTGCGCTCTTTGTAGGGCCGGATATCCTCTACGATACGGATATTGAGCGGGTAGCGATCTAGCCGCAGCGTCTCCGCCAGCGCCTGCGATCCCTGGATGACGAATAACCAATAGTATTCGGCGGTATCCAGGAAAGCATCATGGTAGCTCAGTTCCGCCTCCAGCTTTGCCGCTTCCTCGCGCGGATAACCGGTGACGATACGGTCAACCAGCGTTGAACAAAATGTATTGGCGGTCTCAACCCAGTCGCGAAAAGCCGCGGGCAGTTGCCACTCGTCGGCGTAGCGTAGTACCAGCGCCTTCAGGGCTTCGCCGTTGTAGTCGATCAGCTCACAGGGGATAATCGTCCACCCCTTATCCGCTGCGCCGTTGAAATGGCGGAAACGTTCGAGCAGCAGCTGGGTCAGCTTCGCCGGAAAGCTGACCGGCGGCTTATCGTCAGGCCGGTCCCCGGCATGATAGCTAATACCAGCTTCAGTGGTATTTGAAAATACGAACTCAATCGCCGGATTACGAGCCAGCGCCAGATAGCCAGCAAAATCCTGCCAGGGGTTGATCTCGTTATTAACGGAGCGAATAATCCGCGCTTCGCTCACCGCCTCGCCACGTTCGTCCAGCCCGCGGATCACCGTGGTGTAAAGTCCATCCTGGGTATTGAGCGACGGCGGAAACTCGGTGTTGATCGGGCGAATAATGGTCACCCCTGCCGCCAGATCGGTTTGCTCATTCAGCCGATCCAGCTGCCAGTCGATAAACGCCCGCAGGAAGTTGCCCTCGCCGAACTGAATCACGCGCGTCGGGTAGTGCGGCCCGGGAAAATCTTGTCTGTTTAACGATTTCATAGCCTTTCCTGCTAAAAATGAATGACGCCTTTAATAAGCTGGCGATTGTTAATCACTTCGCTTTCGTAAATCTCGGCCAGCGACCTGAAATCGTAACGGTGGGTCAGCATCATTCTGGCGGTCACTTTCCCCTCGGCCATTAGACGTCCGACTTTGGCGAAATCCTCTTCCGTCGCGTTACGGCTGCCCATCATGGTGGTCTCTTTCTTATGAAACTCCGGGTCCGGGAACTGCAGTTCACCTTTAAACAGGCCAACAAAAATGATGCTGCCGCCGTGACGGATTAAATTCACCGTGTTGTTCATCGCCTGCTGATTCCCCGTGGCATCGATCACCTTCTGCGCCAGCGAACCACCAAACATGTCACACAGCTGCTCGGTGAATTGCGGGTCAGAAGGGTCGAGCGTGGCCAGACCAAGGTGCTGCGCCACATGGTCGCGCCGCGCCGGGCTGGTATCCGCCACCACCACCTGCGCCCCGTCGGCTTTAGCGATAGCCGCCGCCCCGAGACCAATGGGTCCCGCGCCGACCACCAGCACCTGCTCTCCCGGCTGGATAGCGGCGCGACGCACCGCGTGGGCGCTGATGGCGAAAGGCTCAATCAGCGCTGCGGCTTCCGGCTCGACGTCATCCACCACCAGCAGATTTTTTACCGGCACGCAGAGGTACTCGCTAAACCCGCCGTCCCGATGCACGCCGATCACCGAAATTTTCTCGCAGCAATTAGTCCTGCCGCTCAAACAGGCCGGACACTGACGGCAGGCAACGTAAGGTATGACGACTACCTGCTGTCCGCTTTTCAAGTTAAGAATATTTTTACCGAGACCGATAATCTCGCCGCATATTTCATGTCCGAGCACGCGTGGATAACTAAAAAAAGGTTGATTCCCTCCCCAGGCGTGAATATCCGTACCACAAATCCCCACCGTTTTTATTTTAATGAGCACTTCATCATCACCGGGAATGGGAATCTGGCGTTTTTCCCAGCGCAATATTTTAGGTTCCTGACAAACTAATGTATTCATCGACGTCATAATAATTGCCTCCGTATTTGTTGGCTTAGATATCGATGAAAAACAGAGGTGAGAATAAATTCATTGCAAAAATTGTGAAATCTCACGCACAAAACTGTTTTAAATCCGGCTTTAATAGCTAAAAAAATGGAGATGTATAATGAGCCGCTCGCAAAACCTTCGTCACAACGTCATTAACCAGGTCATTAACGATATGGCGCGCGGCTTTCTTCCGTCGCCGCTGCCCTCACAAAGTGCGCTGGCGGAGATGTACAACATCAGCCGCACCACCGTGCGCCATATCCTCAGCCACCTGTGCGAGCGGGGCGTATTGCGTCAGAACGCTCGGGATTATCAGATCCTTCGCCAGCCGGAGATGCAGGACGGCTTCGATGGCTCCAGCGCCTCGCTGGCCGAGCAGAACCGTCTCTTTGAGCAGGCGTTTTTCACCATGATTAACCAGCGCCAGCTGCGCGCCGGAGAGATGTTTTCCGAGCTGCAGCTGGCGCGTGCTGCCGGCGTCAGTCCGGTCGTAGTGAGGGAATTTTTGTTGAAATTCAGCCGCTACAACCTGATTGAAAGCGAAAAGCGCGGCCAGTGGAACATGAAGAAATTTGAGCAATCCTGGGCTGAGCAGCTGTTCGAGCTGCGGGAAATGCTGGAAACCCACGCGCTTCAGCATTTTCTCAATCTCCCGGACAACGACGCCCGCTGGCTGCAGGCGAAAACCCTGCTTGAGCGCCATCGCGCACTGCGTGACAGCATCGGCGACAGCTTTCGTATGTTTTCCCAGCTCGATCGCGACTTTCACTCGCTGCTCCTGTCCGCGGCTGAGAATATATTTTTCAATCAATCGCTTGAGATTATTTCCGTGATTTTCCACTTTCACTATCAGTGGGATGAGAGTGACCTTAAACAGCGTAATATCATCGCCATTGATGAACATATGACCATCCTGAGCGCGCTTATCTGCCGCAGCGATCTGGACGCTAATCTGGCGCTGCGTAACCACCTGAACTCGGCGAAGCAATCGATGATTAACTCGCTCAGGCAGAGCGAATCCCTGGCTCATTAAGTACCGATTAAAAACAGAAAATGATTATCAGCAGCACAGTTCTCAAAACATAATCCAGTGCCAGAAAAAAGGTTATTTATGCTGAAAACAAGTCGACTTACTTTACTGTGAAATAGGTGGGTGGGTTTAAACCATTCGATGTCACTTGTCGTTCAAATAGAATAACCAGGAGTCAGGCGTGGAATCACGAAATATAACTATCGACCCGCAGACAACCTTTGATAAAGGAAAGGCGGAGACTGCCAGCGTTCCGTTAAATAATACGTTAACGCGCAGCGCGCGCATTAAAAAAATTCAGACAACGGCAATGATCCTGTTATTTCTGGCGGCGGTGATTAACTACCTCGACAGAAGTTCATTGTCCGTCGCGAACTTAACGATTCGCGAAGAGCTGGGGCTCAGCGCCACCGAAATCGGCGCATTGCTGTCCGTTTTCTCGTTGGCCTACGGCATCGCCCAGCTCCCCTGCGGGCCGCTGCTGGACCGTAAAGGCCCGCGCATCATGCTGGGGCTGGGCATGTTTTTCTGGTCGCTGTTCCAGGCGGTCTCCGGGATGGTACATAGCTTTACCCAGTTCGTGCTGGTGCGTATCGGCATGGGGATCGGCGAAGCGCCGATGAACCCGTGCGGCGTCAAGGTGATCAACGACTGGTTTAATATTAAAGAGCGCGGCCGCCCGATGGGCTTCTTTAACGCCGCCTCGACGATTGGCGTCGCGATCAGCCCGCCGATCCTTGCCGCCATGATGCTGATGATGGGCTGGCGCTGGATGTTCATTACCATCGGCGTGCTGGGGATCTTCGTTGCTATCGGCTGGTATATGCTCTATCGCAACCGGGAGGATGTCCCCCTCGCCGCCGATGAGCAGGCCTACCTTAATGCCGGAAGCGTCAACGTTCGCCGCGACCCGCTGAGCTTTGCCGAATGGCGCAGCCTGTTTAAAAACAAAACCATGTGGGGAATGATGCTGGGCTTCAGCGGCATCAACTATACCGCCTGGCTGTATCTGGCCTGGCTGCCGGGCTACCTGCAAACGGCGTATAACCTCGATCTGAAAAGTACCGGGTTTATGGCCGCCATTCCTTTTCTGTTCGGCGCCGCCGGTATGCTCATCAACGGTTACGTTACCGACTGGCTGGTTAAAGGCGGCATGGCGCCGATCAAAAGCCGTAAAATTTGTATTATTGCCGGGATGTTCTGCTCCGCCGCGTTTACGCTGATCGTGCCACATGCCACCACCTCTATCGCTGCGGTGCTGTTAATCGGCATGGCGCTGTTCTGCATCCACTTTGCCGGTACTTCCTGCTGGGGATTGATTCACGTCGCGGTGGCATCAAGAATGACCGCGTCCGTCGGCAGCATCCAGAACTTCGCCAGCTTTATCTGCGCCTCCTTCGCGCCGGTAGTGACCGGGTTTATTGTCGATACCACCCACTCATTCCAGCTGGCGCTGGTGATCTGCGGCTGCGTCACCGCCCTCGGCGCGCTGGCCTATATCTTCCTGGTCCGTCAGCCGATTAGCGACCCGCGTAACGGCTGAATCTTAACGCCCTGCTGATGGCAGGGCGCTCAGCGTTGCGCTCATTTCATACTGTTTTAATACCCCAGGCGTATAGCCGGCGGTCTGGAACAGGGGCGTAAAGCGTTCCGGGATGGTCACCGAGGTCCCGAGCCCTGGAAACTGTCGGGCAAGCGCCATCAGCATTTCCCGCCCTAGCCCGCGCCCGCGTGCGGCGGGCTCGACCCATAAAAACTGCAGCTGCGGCCTGCTGGATAAGGTCGCCAGCACGGCGAAAGCCTGCTGATGGAGGCTCAGCGCCCGGCACGGCAGGGTGCTGAAGGTGAGCGGGTCCATCAGCCACGGCAGCTGGCCATTAAGCTCGGCGCCGGCCCTGCGCGTCAGCGCCAGCACGTCATACTCCTGCAATACGGATGACTCCTCGCTCGCGGTCTGCGCGCTCAGATAGCCGCACAGCCCGTGCCGCACCTCGAAGCCCAGCGAGTGATACAGCGCTACCGCAGCGTGGTTATCGCGAATAACCTCCAGCCACATCCGCCGTACGCCCTGCTCGCGCAATGCATCCAGCAGCGACCCCATCAGCCGGCGTCCGACGCCCTTTCCGCGATACGCGGGTCGCATCGCAAATGCCGCCAGCCTGGCTTCATCGCCGCGCCGGGCGACAACGGCCATCGCCGCAGGGACATCACCATCCAGCCAGACGCAGGAATCCAGCAGGCTCAGCCCTTCGGCGCTAAAACGCTGGACAAAAACCTCTACCGACAGCGTGACGGGAACCAGGTAATCTTCGAAACAGTCGCAAAGGATCGTCGTCAGCTGCGCGACGCTAAACTGAGTGGCGGAAACGGCGGTAAGCTCCATACATTTCTCCCGGAGGCTGCTATGCTGAGGTGATGAAAACTAACACTATAACCGCCGCCGCGACGTTACGCCTGACTGAGGAGAGAGACATCCCTCTTCTGCCCGCCATTGAGCGCTCGGCGGCCCAGGCTTTTCGCCAGATTCCGGCGCTGGCCTGGCTGGCGGAAAGCGAAGTGATAAGCCCCGAGCGCCACCGGCTGTTCCTTGAAACTGACCACAGCCTGCTGGCCGTGGCCGATGACCAACCGATAGGCTTCCTGCTGAGCGAACCGCTGGATGATGCGCTGTTTATCGTCGAGATCGCCGTTCATCAGGCATGGCAGGGGCGAGGCATTGGCCGCATGATGCTGGAGCAGGTCATTGAGACAGCCCGCCAGGCGGCTTATCCGGCGGTCACGCTCACCACCTTCCGCGATGTGCCCTGGAACGCGCCGTTTTACACGCGACTGGGGTTTTCAATGTTAAGTGAGCGAAGACTACTGGCGGGACTGGCGGCAAAAAGGGAGCTGGAAACGGAACACGGTCTGCCGCCGGAGACGCGCTGCGCCATGCGCCTAACGCTGTAGCCTCCGGCGCTGATTTCAGCGGCGGAATATGGTACAAAGTATCATTGATAACTTACCTGTTGATACCCGTATGTCCTGGTCAATCGATATCATTTCCTGCATAACCGATCGCTTTGTGGAACTCACGGCGACCGAAAAGCGCATCGCGCAGTTCATTCTCGATGATGTCGCGGCGGCGGCGGAGCTGCCCATCGCGGAGATGGCGCGTCTGACCCACACCAGCCAGGCCTCCGTTACCCGCTTTGCCCGGGCGCTCGGCTGTAAAGACGTCCGCGAGCTGAAGATGAGGCTCGCGCAATCTCTGGCGGTCGGACAGCGATTTATCCTCGATGTCCCGGACCTTGAGGGCGTACAGGGGATCTACGAGTCGATCATCGGCGTGCTGGAAACCAACCGCCGGGCGCTGGACATTGAAGCGCTGAAGCGTGCGGTGAGCTGGCTGAGCGACGCGCGGCAGATCCTGGCGCTCGGGATGGGCGGCGGCTCTACCATCTGCGCTCAGGAGATCCAGTATCGCCTGTTTCGCCTCGGCCTCCCGGTTGTCAGCCAGAACGACGGTCTGCTGGTGCGCATGATGAGCTCGGCGGTGACGCCAAAGGATGTGGTTATCGTGCTGTCGTTGGGCGGCTATACCCAGGAAATCATCGAGAGCGCGGCGATTGCCAGGCAGTACGGCGCAAAGGTCATTGCCATCACCCCCGCCGGAACGCCGCTGGCGGAGCAGGCGGATCTGGTGCTGCCGCTGCTGGTGCGCGAAAACGACTACATTTTCAAGCCCAGCACCTCACGCTATGCGATGCTGGCGATGGTTGACGTGCTGGCCACCGAACTGGCGATGGCCAACAAAACTCAGGCAAAAGGCAGACTGCGCCGGATTAAGCTGGCGCTCGACAGCCACCGCGGCGGCGTCGATCGCCAGCCGCTGGGCGATTAACCGCAGCGGGCGGCGGCGATAAACCTCTCCGCCTGCTGACGGGTACGTTCCACGGCCTGCCCGGCGCGATACAGATCGCTTCCCAGGCCAGCGCCGGCGCACCCTGCCTCAACCCAGCTTGCCAGATTCTCCGGCGTCACGCCGCCGACCGCCAGCACCGGCACCTCCGACGGCAGCACCGCTTTCAGCGCCCGAATGTAGTCCGGGCCAAAAGTGGAAGACGGGAAAATTTTCAACCACTGCGCCCCGGCATCCAGCGCGTTAAACGCCTCGGTCGCGGTGGCGCACCCGGCGCAAACCCGCATTCCGCACGCCACCGCCCGGCGGATCGTCGTCGGCTCAGTATTCGGCGTCACGATAAGCTTCGCTCCGGCATCGGCCAGAAAATCGACCTGTTCCACCTTAAGTACCGTTCCCGCGCCAATCACCGCCTGCTCGCCAAAGCGCGCGACCATCTGCGGAATACTCTGCTGCCAGTCCGGCGAATTGAGCGGAATTTCGATATAGCGAAATCCTGCCTCTATCAGCGTCTCAATATGCTCCGCTGCCTCAGCGGGGCGAATACCGCGTAAAATCGCCACCAGTTTAATCTTGTCCATGCATTATCCTCGCCATGCCGCTCAGCAGCGCCTCATCGCCGCTGCAGCTGTTAACCGTCATTCCGCGCGCCTTCATCGCCCGACTGTAGCGGGCATTCAGCGCCGGGTCGCCAACCAGCGTGACGCTAGAGGTACGGTAACGCTGCCCCAGGGTCGCCACTTCCGCGCCAATCAGCAGCCCGGAGAGATAGTCGCTGACCGAGGTCGCGGCCAGACCTCCCAGCACCCGGGCGGCCCTGGCGACAAACAGTTCGCTAATCAGCGACGGCTGCGCCAGTCCTTTTTCCAGCCCCCGTTCAAACGCCGTCTCGTCCGGCTGCTGGACCGGCAGCCCTTTGCCGATCAGCGATTGCGTCATCAGCAGATGATGCAGTTCACCGGTCATCGCCGTGGCAAAATGACGCACCGCGCCGTTCGCCACCTGTACCCATTTGCAATGGGTGCCCGGCAGCACGTAACACTCCGCCGGCGCCAGCTGCCAGGCCCCCAGCAGCTGCGTCTCTTCGCCGCGCATCACGTTGAAATCCCCGTCCTGTTCAATCTTGAGGCCGGGAATAATCCACACACCTTCAGCAACGGCGCATAGCTGCTGCCCTGGCGCGTCGATCGCTGCCGGACAGTCCAGATACGGTACCGCTTGCCAGCCCGCATCGCTGCCGATCATCCCGGCCATCAGCACCGGCAGCGCCTCCGCGCCGCGCCAGGGGGCCAAATGCTCCACGAATACGTCGGCAGGCGCTCGTCCGTTCAGGCGGGTGATACCCAGCGGCAGCTGCTTTGTTTCGACGCACTGGCCATTGCGAATCAGCCAGCCGCGCAGCTGGGTAGAGCCCCAGTCGACGGCAATATAGTCCTTCATTGTGCTTCTCCTGAGACCTGCACCGTCGTCTTCGCCGGCATCGCCTGACCTTCACGCTCTTGCGTGATCATTTCCAGCGCCTGCTCACGGCTAACTTTGCTGGCTGGCGTCAAGAGGGTGACAAAAATCGCGAAAACAAAGCTGCCGACGACCGACGGAATGCACGGGTTCCCCCAGTAAGCCAGCCAGTCGGCTTTCATCAGAACCACAAGAGAAACCAGCATGCCGCTCAGCAGCGCGGTAAACGCGCCCTGCCAGTTGAAGCGCAGCCAGAAGCGGCCGAGAATCGAACAGACGAACAGACCGGACATCAGCATGGAGATCATTTTGGTGATATAGCTGATGATATCGTTCGAGGTCAGGGCGAAGATCATCGCCAGGCCGATAACGAACGCCAGCATCCAGCGGGAGAGCGTTATCGCCTTATGCGCCGGCGGCATTTTTCCGGTAACAAGGGTGTAGACATCACGCATCATGATGGCCACGGCGGCTATCGCGTCAGAGCTGGCCGAGGACATGGTGGCCGATAGTCCGGCAATCAGCACCACCAGCCCGAGGATCGCCGGTAAGAAGCTGGTGGCGAACAGGAAGGCGTAATTACTGTTCTCGAGATTGGGGTTCATGGTCCATGCCGCCATGCCGATAATCGCCGGCAGCACCGAGAAAAACAGATACAGCACGCCGGTATAGACAAACGAGCGGCGCACCGAAGAGACATCTTTCCCCGAGTAAATACGCTGGCGATAGGAAGGGGTCGCCAGCACGCCGACGCCGATGACCATCGCCAGCGATAGCGCCGGAATGGCCCCCAGTTTATCGACCGCAAACAGGCTCATCGCCTTGGGATCCATCGCCTGGACGATGGCATCCCATCCCCCGACGTGAACCACCGCCAGAATTGCCATCAGGATAAAACCGAAAAACAGAATTAATGCCTGAATGGTATCCGTCCACACCACCGCAGAATAACCGCCGATGATGACGTAAATCGCAAAGGCCAGAGCGATAATAATTTTCGCTAGCGTCAGATTTATTCCCGTCGCCCAGGATAAATACATGCTGCCGCCAAGAATATGCGCCCCCAGCCAGCCAATAGAGGCCACAAATATCATTATGCCGACGATATTTTTAATTAAATGACTACCGCCAGTATAATAAGAAAGCTCTTCGCTCATGGTCATAAAGCGCAGCTTGCGCACCGGGGCGAACAGCCAGGCGACCAGCAAAATACCGATGGCCCCGCCCACGCCGTACAGCATCCCGGCCCAGCCGTTGCTGTAGCCGAAGCCAACCGCGCCCATGCTTGAACCGGTGCCCACCATGGTCGCCACGGTAGAGCCCAGGGTCAGAAACAGCGGTAAGGAACGGCCGCCGAGTAAAAAATCTTCACCGCTTTTTTGATTACGCGACACGTACCAGCCAAGCCAAATCATGGCCAGCGCGTAAATAATAAAGCCGACTAAAAAGATATGACTATTCATAATTCACATCCTGCCAGTTGAGTAGGTAAAAGGTAAAAGGCTACGAAGCGCTGAATGAATTCAGCGCTCAAAAATCCTGTTTATATTTCTGGTTAATAAATTTTTATACGCGAGCCGCGTTATAACAGGTCACATCCACTTCAACTTTACAATCCACTACCAGGTCCGCTACGCAGCAGATACGGGCAGGCGGATTGTCGCCAAAGAACTCGCGGAATACTTTATTGAAAGACTGAAAATAGCGCGCATCGGTGAGGATCACCTTGACGTGCACCACGTCGGCCAGGGTGTAGCCCGCTTCGGTCATGATATCCACACAGTTCTGAATCGCCAGACGCGCCTGGTCAACGATGCCCCCTTCCACCACTTCACCCTCCTTCATCGGCGTCTGGCCGGAAACGTACAGCCAGTCCCCCGCCTCCACCGCGCGCGCGAACGGCAGATGCTGCCCACCGGTCCCGGTACCGCCCTCAACGCCATAACGTTTAATGCTCATTTTTCTCTCCTTAGTTCATTCGGCGGCGCAGGAAACGCCCTGCGCGCCCGGTAATCTTTTTATCGCTGCCGTAGCTCATCACGCCGTTAACCATCACCGCCTCGATACCGTCCGCCGGTTGTTTCGGGTCGGAGAAGCTGGCGACATCGCGCACCGTCTGCGGATCAAACAGCACCAGATCGGCAAAATAGCCCACTTTCACCAGCCCACGCTCTGCCAGCTGGAAACGCGCCGCCGACAGACCGGTCATTTTGTGGATAGCGGTGGTCAGCGGAAACAGCCGTTCATCTCGGCAGTAGTGGCCCAGGACCCGCGGGAACGCGCCCCATAGCCGCGGGTGCGGCATCGGGTCGTTCGGCAGACCGTCTGAGCCGATCATGGTCACCGGATAACGCAGTACCCGCCGCACGTCCTGCTCGTCCATGTTGTAGTAGATGGCGCCTGCGGGCATCAGCCGCGCTGCCGCCTCGTGCAGGCTAACCTGCCAGCCGTCAGCAATCTGCTGCAGGGTTTTTCCGGCCTGCTCGGGCTGCGCTTCCGACCAGGTAATGACGATATCGAACTCATCGGTGACCTGCTTCATATCCAGCGTCGACGAGCTGGCAGAGTACGGGTAGCAGTCGCAGGCGATCTCCTGGCGCTGGCGCATCTCATCGAAGAAAGCCAGCGTCTCCTTCGTGCGACCCCAGTTTTTCGCGCCGGCGCACTTATGGTGCGATACCACCACCGGTACGTTACCGTGGCGGCCAATGCGGAACGCCTCGTCGAGCGCCTCCAGAATCGGTTCGAACTCCGAACGCAGGTGGGTAGTATAAATTCCCCCTTCTGCCGCCAGCTCCTCGGCCAGCGCCATCACCTCTTCAGTAGTGGACTGAAACGCGCTGGCGTAGGCCAGCCCGCTACTCAGCCCCAGCGCGCCCTGACGCAGCGCGTCGCGCAGCTGCACCCGCATTCCGGCAATCTCGGTTTCCGTCGCCGGGCGGAACAGATCGTCCATATGGTTATTACGCAGCGCGGTATGGCCAATCAGCGTGCCGACGTTTAATGACGGCTTAGCGGTCTCCACCGCGTGGGCATAAGCGTCAACGGTGGGATAAACAAAGTGCTCCTCCTCACCCAGAAGATTCATCGGGTCCGGTACGCCGTCGCGCATGGTCGCCGTCGCCGCGCTGATCCCGCAGTTGCCGACAATCACCGTCGTCACCCCCTGGCTCAGCTTCGGTAAATACTCCGGCATACGGATGACGTTGATATCGTCATGGGTATGCACATCGATAAATCCGGGAGCCAGCACGCGCCCCTGCCCGTCAATCACCTGCTCCGCCGCCAGGTTCAGCGCCGGGGCCATATCCACAATTCGATCGCCCTTCACCGCCACGTCGCCGCGAAACTGTGGTCCGCCGCTGCCGTCAATGACCGTGACGTTTTTGAAAAGCCAGTTAACTTTCATCGCAATTACTCCCTTTCAACTCTGCCGACAAGTAAACCATTTACAAGGCGGAAAAACAGTGGAAAACTACGCAAAAACCAGATCAAATTGTGATACTTTTATTCACAAAGAACATAAACAAATTATATATTCTATATATTTCAATTAATTAAGTTTGATACTTAGCTTTAATCCGATCTTAAACCCTAAAAGGATAGTGTTATGAAATACCATTCCGATACGCTTATTCCGCACAAAGCCGCCATAATGTCCGCACCGGCCAATCTGCTGGCGGAGGAGGTTTGCCTTCCGGCCGCGCTGCTGAAAAAAACGGCGCTGGAAAATAACATCGCCTGGATGCAGCGTTACGCCGACGCGCGCGGCGTCTCGCTGGCCCCGCACGGTAAAACAACGATGACGCCGTGGATTTTTCAGGCGCAGCAGCGGGCGGGCGCATGGGGAATCGGCGTCGGCAGCGCCTGGCAGGCCAGCGCGGCGATGGCCAGCGGCGTTGAGCGCGTTCTGATGGTCAATCAGCTGGTCGGCAGGGCGAATATGCAGGCGGTATCGCGCCTGAAAGCGCATTACCGGGCGGCGGAGTTTATCTGCTGCATCGATAGCCTTGCCAATGCACGCGCGCTGTCGGCATTTTTCAGCGAAAGGCAGCAAACGCTGGACGTGCTGATTGAACAGGGCGTGGCCGGTGGGCGCTGCGGCTGCCGCAGCATTGAGGATGCGCTGGCGCTGGCGCAGGCCGCGGCGGAACTTCCGGGCCTCAGGCTGCGCGGTCTCGAACTTTATGAAGGGGTGTTACACGGCGACGATCCGCAGCCGCAGGTGGAGGCTCTGCTGCGCCAGGCCGCCGATTTGGCCTGCCGGATGGAACATCTGGTTGAGGGGGAATTTGTGCTGACCGGAGCCGGTACCGTCTGGTACGACGTGGTGTGCAATATCTGGCTGGCGGCGAAGAAACCGGCGCGCTGCCGAATCGTTATCCGCCCCGGGTGCTATATCACCCACGACCGTGGGATCTACGATATCGCGCAGAAAGCACTGGTGGCCCGCGATCCGATCGCCTGCGATCTGGGCGGTGATTTAACCTCAGCGCTGGAGCTGATGGCGATGGTCCAGTCGGTGCCGGAAGCCGATCGCGCGGTGGTGAACTTCGGTAAGCGCGACTGCGCCTTTGACGCCGGCCTGCCGCAGCCTGTGGCCCGCTATCGCAACGGCGCGCAGCTATCCGCGGAGGGGATCGAGAGCGTGGGGATTATGGACCAGCACTGTATGCTGCGCCTCGCGCCCGGCAGCGACGTGCAGGTCGGCGATATTCTGGTGTTCGGTACCTCGCATCCGTGCCTGACGTTTGATAAATGGAAAACCCTGCTGCTGGTGGACGAGCAGTATAACGTGCTGGAAGAGCTCGATACCTTGTTCTGAAGGACGCTTTCTCCCGGAGGCGGCGCGCTGCGCCTGTCCGGGCTACCATGCTGTGAACCCGTAGCCCGGACAGGTGCGCCAGCACCGCCTCCGGGATGTTTTTCGCGCGGACAATGTATTATTCCTCTCCCTCTCCCTGCGCTCCATTCCCCAAGGCGATAAACTCCTCCAGCAGCGCGGTAAGCTGACGCATTTTTTCGACGGTAAATTGGGCTTCGATCTGACGATAGGCCTCTTCCACCTGGGCCTGGGCGCTTTCATAAAGCGTCGAACCCGCCGGCGTCAGCGAAACGTAGAGCTTGCGCTGGTCATTTACCGGTTTTAAACGCAGCACCAGGCCGTCGCGTTCCATACGGGTCAGGATGCCGGTCAGGCTCGGACGTAAAATACAGGCGCGAAAGGCCAGATCGTGAAAATCCATCGACGGATGTTCGGCGAGGATACGCACGATACGCCACTGCTGCTCGGTCAGATTGTGGCGTTTAACGATGGGCCGAAAGTGGGCCATCGCCGCTTCCCGCGCCTGCAGCAGCGCGATAGTTAACGAATCATGCATCACATACCTCTGAAGTAAATCCCCAATCTGTTAATAAGTTAATAATTAGCGCTAATTCCCTCCGAAGGCAACCGGTTTCTGCCTCTGAAAAGTACCAGATGGTACAACTGCTTTTGTTATCTAATTGATTAATAATAATTAAAATACAAATCTGTAAATTTATTGTTAATCCGATCACAAAACATTCACTTCTGTTTGCCAAACATTCCCGCAAAGCATAAAAGATGATCATTAACATATTAATGAATTAACTGACTTCCCAAATCCGTAGCAGAGGAGTGGTAAATGAAAGGTACCATCTTCGCCGTGGCGCTTAACCACCGCAGCCAGCTCGACGCCTGGCGCGAAGCGTTTCAAAAGGCCCCCTATAAAACGCCGCCGAAGACCGCGGTCTGGTTTATCAAACCGCGCAACACCGTTATCGGCGATGGCGAGAGCATTCCCTACCCGCAAGGCGAAACCGTGCAGAGTGGCGCCACCGTGGCGCTGATCGTCGGTAAAACCGCGCGCAAAGTCGCTGCAGAAGACGCCGCGGCTTATATCGCCGGGTACGCGCTGGCGAACGACGTCAGCCTGCCGGAAGAGAGCTTCTATCGTCCGGCCATAAAAGCCAAATGCCGCGACGGCTTCTGTCCGCTTGGCGCACTCGCGCCGCTCAGCGATGTCGATAACCTGACCATCATCACCGAAATCAACGGTCGCGAGGCGGACAGCTGGACTACCGCCGATCTCCAGCGCTCCGCCGCCGAGCTGCTGAGCGCCCTGAGCGAATTCGCCACCCTCAATCCCGGCGATGCGATTCTGATCGGTACGCCCCACTCCCGCGTTACGCTGCGCCCCGGCGATCGCGTACGTATTCTCGCCGAGGGCTTCCCGGCGCTGGAAAACCCGGTGATTGATGAAGGAGAGCTGGCATGAGGCAAGCACGTATTGAGTGGCAGGGACAGCGGCACGATGTCCAGGTGAATGAACGTGGTCAGGTCCAGCTCGCCAACGGCAGTCTGCTTAAGGAAGGCGAGTTTCGTTGGCTGCCGCCCGCCGACGGCACCCTGTTCGCGCTGGGCCTGAACTACGCCGATCACGCCAGCGAGCTGGCGTTTACGCCGCCAACCGAACCGCTGGTGTTTATCAAAGCGCCCAACACCTTTATAGGCCATAGGCAAGAGTCGGTGCGCCCGGATAACGTCGAGTACATGCACTACGAGGCTGAACTGGTGGTGGTGATCGGCAAAACCGCGCGTAAGGTCGCCGAAGCCGACGCCATGGAGTACGTAGCCGGGTACACCGTCTGCAACGACTACGCCATCCGCGACTACCTGGAAAACTACTATCGCCCCAACCTGCGGGTCAAAAGCCGCGACACCCTGACGCCGATAGGCCCGTGGATCGTCAGCAAAGAGGCGATCCCCGATCCGCACAACCTGGCGCTGTGCACCTGGGTCAACGGCGAGCTGCGCCAGCAGGGCACTACCGCCGATCTGATCTTCAGCATTCCGTTCCTGATCGCTTACCTCAGCGAATTTATGACCCTGCAGCCGGGCGACATGATCGCCACCGGCACGCCGAAGGGGCTGTCGGACGTGGTGCCGGGCGATGAAGTGATCGTCGAAGTGGAAGGCGTCGGCCGTCTGGTCAACCACATCATTAGCCAGCAGGCATATGAGGAGAAGCTGTCATGAAAAAAATTAACCACTGGATCAACGGCAAAAACGTCGCCGCCGCGGAGTATTTCCATACCACTAACCCGGCCACCGGCGAAGTGCTGGCGGAGGTCGCCTCCGGCGGGGCTGACGAGGTGAATCAGGCGGTGGCGGCGGCAAAAGAGGCGTTTCCGAAATGGGCCAATCTGCCGATGAAAGAGCGCGCGCGTCTGATGCGCCGGCTGGGCGATCTGATCGACCAGAACGTCCCGGAGATCGCCGCCATGGAGACCGCCGACACCGGCCTGCCGATCCACCAGACCAAAAACGTGCTGATCCCGCGCGCTTCGCACAACTTCGAATTCTTCGCCGAAGTGTGCCAGCAAATGAACGGTAAGACCTATCCGGTTGATGACAAGATGCTCAACTACACCCTCGTGCAGCCGGTCGGCGTCTGCGCGCTGGTGTCGCCGTGGAACGTGCCGTTTATGACCGCGACCTGGAAGGTGGCGCCGTGCCTGGCGCTGGGGAATACCGCGGTGCTGAAAATGTCCGAACTGTCGCCGCTAACCGCTGACCGTCTTGGCGAGCTGGCGCTGGAAGCGGGTATTCCGGCGGGCGTACTGAACGTGGTTCAGGGCTACGGCGCGACGGCGGGCGATGCGCTGGTACGCCACCATGACGTACGCGCGGTATCGTTTACCGGCGGTACCGCCACCGGGCGCAACATCATGAAAAACGCCGGGCTGAAAAAGTACTCCATGGAGCTGGGCGGCAAATCGCCGGTGTTGATTTTCGAAGACGCCGATATTGAGCGCGCTCTCGACGCCGCGCTGTTCACCATTTTCTCGATCAACGGCGAACGCTGCACCGCCGGCTCGCGCATCTTCATTCAGCAGAGCATCTACCCCGAGTTCGTTAAACGCTTTGCCGAACGCGCGAATCGCCTGCGCGTCGGCGACCCTACCGACCCGAACACTCAGGTGGGTGCGCTGATTAGCCAGCAGCACTGGGAGAAAGTCTCCGGCTATATCCGCCTCGGCATTGAAGAAGGAGCGACCCTGCTGGCCGGCGGCGCGGATAAGCCCGCCGATCTGCCTGCCCATCTGAGAAACGGCAACTTCCTGCGGCCAACGGTGCTGGCGGACGTCGATAACCGCATGCGCGTGGCGCAGGAAGAGATTTTTGGCCCGGTAGCCTGTCTGCTGCCGTTTAAAGACGAGGCGGAAGGTCTGCGCCTGGCCAACGATGTGGAGTACGGCCTCGCCTCTTATATCTGGACCCAGGACGTCAGCAAAGTGCTGCGCCTGGCGCGCGGCATCGAAGCCGGAATGGTGTTCGTCAACACCCAGAACGTCCGCGACCTGCGTCAGCCGTTCGGCGGCGTGAAGGCCTCCGGTACCGGCCGTGAAGGCGGCGAATACAGCTTTGAAGTGTTCGCTGAAATGAAAAACGTCTGCATCTCGATGGGCGACCATCCGATCCCAAAATGGGGAGTCTGATATGGGAAAGTTAGCGTTAGCAGCAAAAATTACTCACGTACCGTCGATGTATCTCTCTGAACTGCCGGGTAAAAACCACGGCTGCCGCCAGGGAGCCATCGATGGGCATAAAGAAATCGGCAAGCGGTGCCGCGAGCTGGGCGTGGATACCATCATCGTCTTTGATACCCACTGGCTGGTCAACAGCGCCTACCACATCAACTGTGCCGACCATTTCCAGGGCGTCTACACCAGCAACGAGCTGCCGCATTTTATTCGCGACATGACCTATGACTATGACGGTAATCCGGAGCTCGGCCACCTGATCGCCGACGAAGCGGTCAAACTCGGGGTCCGCGCCAAAGCGCACAACATTCCAAGCCTGAAGCTGGAGTACGGCACCCTGGTGCCGATGCGCTACATGAACAGCGATAAGCATTTCAAAGTGGTCTCTATCTCGGCGTTCTGTACCGTCCATGACTTTGCCGACAGCCGCAAGCTGGGCGAAGCCATTCTTAAAGCGATTGAGAAATATGACGGCACCGTGGCGGTCTTTGCCAGCGGCTCGCTGTCGCACCGTTTTATCGACGACCAGCGCGCCGAAGAGGGAATGAACAGCTATACCCGCGAGTTCGATCACCAGATGGACGAACGGGTCGTGAAGCTGTGGCGCGAAGGCAAATTCAAAGAGTTCTGCACCATGCTGCCGGAGTACGCCGACTACTGCTTCGGTGAAGGCAATATGCACGACACGGTGATGCTGCTGGGCCTGCTGGGCTGGGACAAATATGACGGCAAAGTAGAGTTTATTACCGAACTCTTTGCCAGCTCCGGCACCGGTCAGGTCAACGCCGTCTTCCCGCTGCCGGAAACGGCGTAAGGAGCACGCAGAATGCCGCATTTTATCGCTGAATGTACCAACAACATCCGTGAGCAGGCTGATTTACCGGGTCTGTTCAGCAAAGTGAACGCCGCGCTGGCGGCAACCGGCATCTTTCCTATCGGCGGCATTCGCAGTCGCGCCATCTGGCTGGATACCTGGCAGATGGCCGATGGCCAGCATGACTACGCCTTCGTGCATATGACGCTAAAGATTGGTACCGGACGCAGCCTGGAGAGCCGTCAGGACGTGGGCGATATGCTGTTCACGCTGATCAAAGCCCATTTCGCCGCGCTGATGGAGAGCCGCTATCTGGCGCTGTCGTTTGAGATCGATGAACTGCACCCGACGCTGAACTACAAGCAGAACAACGTACACGCGTTGTTTAAATAGGTGCGGCCCGCCCCTCTCCCGGTGGGAGAGGGTGAAAACAAGTACTGCCACAAACCCCAGGCCGGCTAAGACGCCTCCGCGTCGCCACCCGGCGCAGCAGCACCGAATGACGTAACAGGAAGCAACTATGCTCGATAAACATACCCATAGCCTGATCGCCCAGCGGCTGAACCAGGCGGAAAAACAGCGTGAACAGATCCGCGCTATTTCGCTGGATCACCCGACGATCACCATCGAAGACGCCTACGCGGTACAGCGCGAATGGGTAAATATGAAGATCGCCGAAGGCCGCGTGCTGAAAGGGCATAAAATCGGCCTGACCTCGAAAGCGATGCAGGCCAGTTCGCAAATCAGCGAACCGGACTACGGCGCGCTGCTGGACGATATGTTTTTCCACGACGGCGGCGATATTCCTACCGACCGCTTTATCGTCCCGCGTATCGAAGTCGAGCTGGCTTTCGTGCTGGCCAAACCGCTGCGCGGCCCCAACTGCACCCTGTTCGACGTCTACAACGCCACCGACTACGTGATCCCGGCGCTGGAGCTGATTGACGCCCGCTGCCACAACATCGACCCGGAAACCCAGCGCCCGCGCAAAGTCTTCGACACCATCTCCGATAACGCCGCCAACGCCGGGGTGATCCTCGGCGGCCGTCCGATTAAACCCGACGAGCTGGATCTGCGCTGGATCTCCGCCCTGCTCTATCGCAACGGCGTGATTGAAGAGACCGGCGTCGCCGCAGGGGTGCTGAATCACCCGGCCAACGGCGTGGCCTGGCTGGCGAACAAGCTGGCGCCTTACGACGTCCAGCTGGAAGCCGGGCAGATTATTCTCGGCGGCTCCTTTACGCGTCCGGTACCGGCGCGCAAAGGCGACACCTTCCACGTTGATTACGGCACCATGGGCGCGATTAGCTGCCGGTTCGTCTAGGAGGAATATGATGAATAACGCCTTTAAAGACGCCATAAAAGCGGGTCGACCGCAGATTGGCCTGTGGCTGGGACTGACCAGCAGCTACAGCGCTGAGCTGCTGGCCGGGGCCGGGTTCGACTGGCTGCTGATCGACGGCGAGCACGCGCCAAACAGCGTGCAGACGATACTGACCCAGCTGCAGGCGATCGCCCCTTATCCCAGCCAGCCGGTGGTGCGCCCCTCGTGGAACGACCCGGTGCAGATTAAACAGTTGCTGGATATCGGCGCGCAAACCCTGCTGGTACCCATGGTGCAGAACGCCGACGAAGCGCGGCTGGCGGTGAAAGCCACCCGCTATCCGCCCGCGGGTATTCGCGGCGTCGGCAGCGCCCTCGCTCGGGCCTCGCGCTGGAACCGCGTCCCGGATTATCTCCATCAGGCTAACGACGCGATGTGCGTGCTGGTGCAAATCGAAACTCGCGAAGCGCTCAGCAATCTGCCGCAGATCCTCGATGTCGAGGGCGTGGACGGCGTGTTTATCGGCCCGGCGGATCTGAGCGCCGACATGGGCTTCAGCGGCAACCCTCAGCACCCGGAAGTACAGGCCGCCATTGAGCACGCCATCGGGCAAATTCGCGCAGCGGGCAAAGCGCCGGGGATCCTGATGGCCAACGAACAGCTGGCGAAGCGTTACCTGCAGCTCGGCGCGCTGTTTGTCGCCGTCGGGGTCGATACCACCCTGCTGGCCCGGGGGGCGGAAGCGCTGGCGGCACGATTTGGCGCAGAAAAAACCGCCGAGGGTTCGTCAGGCGTCTATTAACGCCAGGTGGCGCAGCGCCACCCGGCAACCCGCAGTACCCTACAAAATTCCCATTAGAGGAAAATGATAATGAGCGATACATCATCTGCCATCCCGGAAAAGTTCGATCCGGCTAATCAGCACAAGCAGCTGACGGCGCAGCAGCAGTCGGTTATCAACAAGCTCTTTCGTCGCCTGATCGTGTTTTTGTTCGTGCTGTTTATCTTTTCGTTTTTAGATCGCATCAATATCGGCTTTGCCGGGCTGACCATGGGGCAGGATCTGGGCCTTAACGCCACCATGTTCGGCCTTGCCACCACCCTGTTTTACGCGACCTACGTCATTTTCGGCATTCCGAGCAACGTGATGCTCAGCATCGTCGGCGCCCGCCGCTGGATCGCCACCATCATGGTGCTGTGGGGCATCGCCTCCACCGCCACCATGTTCGCGACCGGGCCGAATAGCCTCTATATCCTGCGCATGCTGGTGGGGATCACCGAGGCCGGTTTTCTGCCCGGCATTCTGCTCTATCTGACCTACTGGTTCCCGGCCTTTTTCCGCGCCCGCGCCAACGCGCTGTTTATGATCGCGATGCCGGTAACCACCGCGCTGGGGTCGATTGTTTCAGGCTATATCTTGTCGATGGACGGCCTGTTGAACCTGCACGGCTGGCAGTGGCTGTTCCTGCTGGAAGGCTTCCCGTCGGTGCTGCTCGGTATTATGGTCTGGTTCTGGCTGGATGATTCGCCGTCGAAGGCCAAATGGCTGACCGCAGAAGATAAAAAATGCCTGCAGGAGATGATGGACAACGACCGCCTGACGCTGGTCCAGCCGGAAGGGGCGATCAGCCATCACGCCATGCAGCAGCGCAGCCTGTGGCGGGAAGTGTTCACGCCGATCGTGCTGATGTACACCCTGGCCTACTTCTGCCTGACCAATACGCTCAGCGCGATCAGCATCTGGACGCCGCAGATCCTCAAAAGCTTTAACGAAAGCAGCAGCAATATCACCATCGGCCTGCTGGCGGCGATCCCGCAGATTTGTACCATTCTGGGAATGATCTACTGGAGCCGGCACTCCGATAAGCACCAGGAGCGTAAGCACCACACCGCCCTGCCGTTCCTGTTCGCCGCCGCAGGCTGGCTGCTGGCGTCGGCGACCGATCATAACCTGATCCAGCTGCTCGGGATCGTGATGGCTTCGACCGGATCGTTTAGCGCGATGGCCATTTTCTGGACCACGCCGGATCAGTCGATCAGTCTGCGCGCCAGAGCGATCGGTATCGCGGTGATCAACGCGACCGGCAATATCGGATCGGCGCTCAGCCCCTTTATGATCGGCTGGCTGAAGGATATTACCGGCAGCTTCAGCAGCGGCTTGTGGTTCGTCGCCGCCCTGCTGATCATTGGCGCAGTCATTATCTGGGCGATTCCGATGAAAGGATCGCGTCCGCGCGCGACGCCGTAAGGAGCCGCTATGTGCCAGAGTCCTGTTGCCAATATCGATATTAATAAAGAGTACGATGAGAGTCTGGGAACGGAGGAGGTACATTACCAATCCTTTGCCCGGATGGCGAAGTTTTTTGGCCGCGATATGCAGGCGCACCGTCACGACCAGTATTTTCAGATGCACTTTCTCGATACCGGGCAGATTGAGCTGCAGCTCGACGATCATCGCTATTCGGTGCAGGCGCCGCTGTTTGTCCTGACGCCACCCTCGGTGCCGCACGCTTTTATCACCGAGTCCGATAGCGACGGTCATGTGCTGACGGTGCGCGAGGATCTGGTCTGGCCGCTGCTGGAGGTGCTCTATCCCGGCACGCGGGAGGCTTTCGGTCTGCCGGGCATCTGCCTGTCGCTGGCCGATAAGCCCGAGGAGTTGGCGGCGCTGGCGCATTACTGGCGGCTGATTGAACGGGAATCGACGTCGCAGCTGCCGGGGCGGGAACATACCCTGACGCTGCTGGTGCAGGCGGTGTTCACCCTGCTGCTGCGCAACGCGAAACTTGACGATCATGCGGCCAGCGGAATACGCGGCGAGCTCAAGCTGTTCCAGCGGTTTAACCAGTTGATCGATAGCCACTACCACCAGCACTGGACGGTGCCGGATTACGCCAGCGAGCTGCATCTGACCGAATCAAGGCTAACCGATATCTGCCGCCGCTTCGCCAACCGGCCGCCCAAGCGGCTGATTTTCGACAGGCAGCTGCGCGAGGCCAAACGGCTGCTGCTGTTTTCCGACAACGCGGTAAGCGAAATAGCCTGGCAGCTGGGCTTTAAAGATCCGGCCTATTTTGCCCGCTTTTTTAACCGCTTAGTCGGCTGCTCGCCGAGTGCCTATCGGGCGCAGAAAGTACCGGTGTCGTAAGATCTTTCCGGGGGCGGCGCGGCGAATTCGCAGCCGTCTGAGAGGCGGTAGCCCGGGCAAGGCGGGTCAAGCGCCGCCCCCGGGAGCAGAGCGCAGAGTATCTGAATTTCCCGGAGGCGATGCTGCGCATCTGTCCGGGCTACAAATTCAAAACTCGCCGTGGCTTGTCGTCGGTTCACCGGAGAGCCAGGCCGGAAAATAGAAAAACCAACCCCCGATCACATAACCCAACCCCGCCTGAAAAGTACCGACCATTGACCTAAAAGTCTCTTCACGAAAGCCGCGTTAACCGCTTCAATTGAACAACAAAAACAAAACATAAATTTAACATCGCATTCCGATTAATACTGAAGAGGTCACCTATGAAACCTGAAAATTTCCGTGCAGACGCGAAACGCCCGTTAACTGGCGAAGAGTACCTGAAGAGCCTGCAGGACGGCCGCGAAATCTATATCTACGGCGAACGCGTTAAGGACGTGACCATCCACCCGGCGTTCCGCAACGCCGCCGCCTCCGTCGCCCAGATGTACGATGCGCTGCATAAACCCGAGCTGCAGGATACCCTGTGCTGGGGCACCGATACCGGCAGCGGCGGCTATACCCACAAGTTCTTCCGCGTCGCGAAAAGCGCCGACGATCTGCGCCAGCAGCGCGACGCCATCGCTGAATGGTCGCGCCTGAGCTACGGCTGGATGGGCCGTACCCCGGACTACAAAGCCGCATTCGGCTGCGCGCTCGGCGCAAACCCGGCGTTTTATGGTCAGTTTGAACAGAACGCCCGTAACTGGTACACCCGCATCCAGGAAACCGGCCTCTACTTTAACCACGCCATCGTCAACCCGCCGATCGACCGCCATAAGCCAGCCGACGAAGTGAAAGACGTCTATATCAAGCTGGAGAAAGAGACCGATGCCGGGATCATCGTCAGCGGCGCGAAAGTGGTGGCCACCAACTCGGCGCTGACCCACTACAATATGATTGGCTTCGGCTCGGCGCAGGTGATGGGCGAAAACCCGGACTTCGCGCTGATGTTTGTCGCGCCGATGGATGCCGAAGGCGTTAAGCTTATCTCCCGCGCCTCCTATGAACTGGTCGCCGGAGCAACCGGATCGCCGTACGACTATCCGCTCTCCAGCCGCTTCGACGAAAATGATGCGATCCTGGTGATGGATAATGTGCTGATCCCATGGGAAAACGTGCTGATCTACCGCGACTTCGATCGCTGCCGCCGCTGGACGATGGAAGGCGGTTTCGCCCGCATGTATCCGCTGCAGGCCTGCGTGCGTCTGGCCGTGAAGCTCGACTTTATCACCGCCCTGCTCAAGCGCTCGCTGGAGTGCACCGGCACCCTGGAGTTCCGCGGCGTACAGGCGGATCTCGGCGAAGTGGTAGCCTGGCGCAATATGTTCTGGGCGCTGAGCGACTCGATGTGCGCCGAAGCCACGCCGTGGGTTAACGGCGCGTATCTGCCGGATCACGCCGCGCTGCAAACCTATCGCGTGATGGCGCCGATGGCCTACGCCAAAATCAAAAACATTATTGAACGCAACGTCACCAGCGGCCTGATCTATCTGCCGTCCAGCGCCCGCGATCTCAACAATCCGCAGATCAACGAATATCTGGCGAAATACGTGCGCGGATCGAACGGCATGGATCACGTCGAGCGTATCAAGATCCTCAAACTGATGTGGGACGCCATCGGCAGCGAGTTTGGTGGTCGTCACGAACTGTACGAAATCAACTACTCAGGTAGCCAGGATGAAATTCGCCTGCAGTGCCTGCGTCAGGCGCAGAGCTCCGGCAACATGGACAAAATGATGGCGATGGTGGATCGCTGCCTGTCCGAGTACGACCAGAACGGCTGGACGGTGCCGCATCTGCACAACAATACCGATATCAACATGCTGGATAAGCTGCTGAAGTAAGCGGCAGCGGGAGGTCACAATGCAATTAGATGAACAACGTCTGCGTTTTCGCGATGCCATGGCCAGCCTGTCGGCCGCCGTTAACGTCATCACCACCGAAGGCGAGGCGGGCCGCTGCGGTATCACCGCCACCGCGGTCTGTTCGGTGACCGATACGCCGCCGTCGGTGATGGTTTGCATCAACGCTAACAGCGCGATGAATCCGGTGTTTCAGGGCAACGGCAAGCTATGCATCAACGTGCTGAACCACGAGCAAGAGGAGATGGCGCGCCACTTCGCCGGTATGACCGGGATGACGATGGACGACCGTTTCGGCCTCAGCTGCTGGCAAAAAGGCGCGCTGGGCCAGCCGGTGCTGAAAGGCTCGCTGGCGAGTCTCGAAGGCGAGATTAGCCAGGTACAGACCATCGGCAGCCACCTGGTCTATCTGGTAGAAATCAGGAATATAACCCTGAGCCAGCAGGGCAACGGGCTGATCTACTTTAAGCGCCGCTTCCATCCGGTGATGATGGAGATGGAGGTCGTGGCGTAATGGCCTCGCCAGCCTCTCCCCGGATAACGGGGAGAGGCAACACAGATTCGCGTTAGCGTTCCTGCTGTGTAAACTGTGTCAGCGCTGCACCGCCTGCGCCACCTTCTGTTCTTTCCACCCTTCTTCCCTTTAATCCTGTATTTCTGGTAAAAGCTCCAACATACGTCGCAATGAGCACATCCGTTGGATTAACTTCTCCATTAATAAGATACTGAATACCAGCATTTTCTGTTCCGCCCATCGCGCCAGTAACCTGCATTCCACCCGGCAGGTAGATTAGCCCCCGCTGAAGCCAACGTACCTGCATAAGCTTTATTCTCAGCAATCCCTCGCTGCCAGGCTTCACCAGAGGGGTTAACTGCACCATGCTCTCTGGCTTTCTCACCCTGGCTCCATTCGTTCCTACCCATCAGGTTATTCTCCACACTAATCCCAACTCTGTGGATGAATTTTTATCCTATCTTTGCTCTAAAATCCTTTTAGTTTGAATAGTCTGGCAATAATAAAAACCGCACCAGTGAAGATTCCAATCACACAACCAATTTTAATGGTTTTGAGTATATCGGCTTTTTTCAAATCAAAAGTTCCTGTTAGCATTCAAACTAAAACGTCTATAGACAAAGTTATACACAGGAAACTAACAATACCCCCAAGAATACAGGCGATAAATAGAATCAGCAGGTTTAATATTTTCTCATTGAAGGATTTCATTTCAATTTCTTCTCAATGATTGGTTCGAGTTTTTCCCGCCATATTCTGAAGAGAAAGATGCTCCTATGTCGCCAAAACTGCCTGGAATGTTACTCGGTGTAACTTCTTTTGAGATACCAAAGTCACCTTTAATCTCAGTATACTTTAGCATAATAGGATTAAACTTCGGATCCCAACCTGCTTTCCACCTAGTTTGCCCATGCATTTGTACCCCAAGAAATGCCTTTGCCTATACCATAACCAAACCCAGCACCAATACCATTTGTAATTGCGCCTGAACCTACGCCTGAAGGGAAACTGGCTGAGGCGGGATTCAGTACCGACACGCCGGTCACGGTCAGCGTGGACCAGGGACGACTGGTGACAGAACCAGTCAAGGGCTGACGGGTAAAAAATCTCGGCTTTAACGCCGGAATTTTATATATCTCTAATTTTTTATACCCAGACGAATTATGTCTGTTGGAAATAGAGGTTGTAATATCAATTCATTGTTAAAAATGAACAGCTTAGGAGATAAAGCTGTAACGTCATAAATATTTTCAGCAACCAATACTAGGTTAGTTCTAAAAACAGGAATGTTAATGTTATCCACAAAAACAAACACATCATGTTTTTTATTATAACAATCGGATATGAGATGATTTATATCTTCATAATCTGAATAGTTAAAATCATCCCACAATAAGTTCCCATTAATAAATGGGAACTTATACAAAATATTAAGCGCATCCTTCTCTCTCTGTCCTTCAAGCACTTCGAAATCAGCACCAAGGGCCTCTTTACACTCATCAAATAAATTCATTTTTCTACCTATTCAACTGTTTCAATATGGTTTCAAACGCTTTTTCATTACCTTCAAATGGTATAACCTGCTTGACTGCTTTGCCCGGCCCTTTCCCTTGAGAGTAATCCCATACGTTGATGTGCGTTCCCTTTTCAGGATCATAATCAACACGCCAACCAACCTTACCATCATTAGATTGCCGTCCAATTATTTTTCCATTCCCAGCACTCACTTCTAGTCGCCCAATTACAGGCTTAGAGTCAGCACCCAAATTACCCACAATATTTAGCGCCTTATTTCGAGCATTTTCCCAGTTTTTTTCAGATTTTAATATTGTTTCAATTCGAGTCGCTGGACTTGGTACTTTCCTCCCTGGCAACATAATGCCTGCCAGCAGCCCGCCCGTTGCTTCCAGTGCAGCTTGATTCCCGCCAGCCGCCTGTTTAACCGTATCCGCAACCGCAGACCAGGTTTCACCCTGCATCAGCGTGGTAACAGTATCCGCCAGCGCCTGATTCTTCCCGGCCAGGTCGCTCATCGCTTTACTGCAGTAACTGTCACCCACAGCACAGGAAGCCAGCACCATGGCCGCATCAGCAGCATAGTCAACAGAACCTAATGCCGCATCGCCGGTATCAGCAAGGCCATTGATAATGGCGTTCGCGATGGCAGAAGTGGTGCCTTCACCCAGCTTTTCCCTGACCTGATTTTTCAGGGATTCAGCAGCCTGTTTCGCCGCTTCTCGGGCCTTATCACCGCTCAGCGAGTTATTCTCAACCGCGTTCTTCCCGGCCTGCGCCCCCGCGACCGCATCCCCGCTGCTGCCTCCGCTAAGCCCCCCCATCAGTCCCGCCGCCAGCGTACTCAGCGCGCTTATCGTCGACTTCTGCTCATCCGACAGCTCTTCTGTCTTAACATCCGGATAATATTCTGCCGCTATCCAGCGCCCCAGCAGTTCGCCGCTCACCGCGCCTGCCGCCCCCGCCAGCGCGCTGTTATTTCCCGATGCCGCCGCTATCGCTCCCCACACCGCGTGCGCCATCGCATTGGCTTCCACATTCACCTTGCCTGTCGCGCTGTCCGTCGTCTGGCTGTGAATGATTTCCGCCACATACGGACTCACTGCGCCGCTCGCCGCCTGCGCCAGGTTGCCGCCCGCCAGACCCTGCATCGCCGCCGTTACCGCCTGCGCCACCTTCTGGTACTTTCCGCCCGTATCGTAGTCCGCCGTCGCCGTCCGGCTCACCTGCGCGCTGATTTGTTCCTCGCTCGGATGGGCATTCCCTCCCGCTACCAGCATCTCCCGTGCCGCTGCCCGCGCAGCCGGGTCGCTCTGCGCCGCCTGCGCGTTCAGCTTGCCCTGCGTCACGAGTACATCACTCACCTGGCGACCTGTTTCACCTATCTTCTGCGCCACCGCCAGCCGGTTCTGCTCTTTCTCCTTATCAAATATCGGACTCAACGTTTGGTTCGCATGCGCCGCATCCCGGCTTAACCTCGTCACGTCTTGCTGCTGACTCGTGCCGTCGCGGATAACGATACTGCCCTCGCTTACCGCCGCCCGCGTCAGCGAACTGTCGCTGCCGCTGCCGTTCGCCCCCATCAGCAGACCGCTGGCCGCATTCCCCAGGAACTGCCCCGCCACGCTACCGCTCGTGCTCGCCCCCACGCTCTGCTGCTCCACGCTGTACTCGGCAGAGTTTTTAATATCCCGGAAACCCAGCGTCCCGGTATCCAAGCGGTTCAGCTCCGCCGCCGTGCTCGCCAGCACGCTGCCATTCAGTTGCGTATGCCCGCCCACCTTCACATCAAAACCGCCCTCGCCGGCAAAAATCCCCGTTTGCGCCTCCACCGATGCCCAGGTGCTGTGCATTTTGCTCTGGCTCAGGTTGAGAGAGCCCGAACCGCCGCCCATGCTGCCGCTCGCCCCCACGCTGCCGCTACGCTGCTTCGAATCGTAGTTATCGCTGTCCTGTTCGCTACTCAGCGTCAGGTTACGCCCGACGTCCATTGTCACCTGATGGCCGCTCACCTGCGCCCCGGTCAGCGTCATATCGCGACCGCTGACGATAGTCACCCGTTCCCCGGCGCTGAGGGTCGTTTCGTTATGCATCAGGCTGTTGCCCTTCTCGTGGCCCTTCGCGGCATTGGCGCTGGCGCTGACCGTCAACCCGTTCGCGCCCTGACCGAAGTTAATACCGACGCCAAACGAACTCCCATGGCTCTCGTTTTTACCGCTCAGGGTGCTGACGTTCTCCGCAGAGAATAAATTCACATCGCGCGCGGCATTGAGTAACGCGCTGCCGCCGGCTTGCAGCTGGCTGCCCTCAACGTTGATATCCGCCTCAGTGACGATAATGCTGAGATTGGTGCCGGCCATCAGGCTACTGCCGCGGCTGGTGTTCTGCGTTTGTCGCTGAGTGGATTTCGATGACTGGCTACCCCAGGAAAGGTTGACCCCTATCATGCTCTCCGGACTGGAATCCGCAGTCTGCATCTGCGATGCCTGATACGCCTGTACGCCCGATAATGCCGACTGCAGCCCGCTCAGCGCGGCGAGACGGCCATTGCTCTCGGTGCTGGCCTGGTTAGCGCTGGAAACCGCGGTATTAATGGCGCTGCCCACCATCCCGGATAACGCCAGCGTCAGGCCGCTGGTTTTCTGTTCCACAGTATGGGTCTGGGTGCTCTGGTTTTCCGCTGCCAGAATATTCACGGTTTTACCAGTCAACGCCATATTGTTGCCGGCCACCATGTCAGATCCCTGAACCGTCAACACATTACCGGCGCTCAGGCTAAGGTTGCCCTGTGAGCTTCCGACGGTACTGGCGGCGCTACTCAGCGTTGTCGTCACGTCGGTGGCTTTCAGCGACGAACTGCCGACGCTGAAGCCAACACCGCCAGTACCGGAAAAGCCGCTATGTTTCTCTTTACGTAGATGGTTTTCCTGGCGACTCTCCTCGGCGGTGGCGATGGTCAGGTTACGCCCCGCCACAAGGTTGACGTCCTGGGTGCCGGCAACACTGCTGCCGGACACCAGCAGGTCGCGCCCGGCCTGCATCACAATACTGTCACCGCTAAAATTGCTGCCGATGGCGTTCTGCGCCCACACTTCATCGTGAGTGGTGAGCGAGCGGTGAGCCAGTAGGCCGCTGCTGCTTTGATGGTTGTTTTCCGTCAGATGCCATGAGGACTCGCCGCTGCTGAGGTTAATGTCATTGCCGGCGGCAACCGTCAGGCTGCTGGTTGCCGTCACGCTGGCGGCGCGGGCATGAATATCGTGGACGGCGGACAGCGCAACCGCGCCGCCATTAATTTGCGTGCCGATATCGCTACGCTGGGTCAAAGAACGATCGTTGCCTTTCCCCCAATTTCCGCTTTCGCTGTGGGTAGTGGCGAGCGTCCGCAGGTTGAGATCGTTGCCGGCGATAATCTTCGTCTGGCTGCCCGCCACGCTGTTACTCACCATGCTTGCCGTCAGATTAATGTTATGTAACGCCTGCAGCCCCAGCTGGCCGTTTTCATTCTGGACATAAATCCCCGCAGGCCGATCGAGGCTGATGTTACCTGGGCCGCCGCCGAGGGTGCTGGCGCTGTTGAGATCACGCCCGGCTTGCGCGATCAGGCTATCGCCGCCCTGCAGCGTTCCGCCAATATTGTTGATATCAGTACGCGCGTTTAGCGTGAGCTGGTTGCCGCCGATATAGCCGCTGTTATGAATGTTTTCCGCGGTTAGTTGCGTCACGCCGCGGCTGTGGATGTGCCCACTGTTGGTCACATCACGGCTCACACTGAGCGCCACGTTTTCACCGCCGAGCAACGCGCCGCTGCCATCAAGATCGGCCGCTTTAACCCGCGCATAAACCTGCGGCACCAGCACATGCCGCACAGAGCCATCCGCTAGCGTGACCTCTCTGGCGACCAGCCAGACCATATCGCTGGTCAGCAGCGCCATCTGCGCTGGCGTCAGCGCCACCCCGACCGTCAGGTTGTACTGTTTGGCGAAGGCGACGCCCGCGTCCATCAGCGCCCGGTACTGCTCTTCATCGTTACTGTAGCCCTGGAGGTAGCGCTCGCCGCTCAGTTTAACGATCTGCTCACGCACCAGCCGCTGTTCGTAATAGCCGTCGCCAAGCCGCTTCATCGCCTGATCAACGCCCAGCTGATTTTGCATGTAGTCGCTGGCGAGCCACGCTTTACCGTTGGTAAAACGCGGATCGGTTTCCACCAGATAGCCTGCTTTAGCCTGTGGATCGATCTGATACAGACTGCTGACAGGAAGACGGGTATCCGGCGTGACGAGGCGAATAACCGTTCCGTCAGCGTTAACCGGCGTCACTTCCACCAGTCGTCCGGCAGGTAGTTCACCTGGCTCATCGGCGCGATCGCGCGGGGTAATCACACTGCTATGGCCATCAATTTGGGTATTGCCCTGCCACTTTATGGTTTGCAGATCGCTAGTCTGAACCGTGGGCGTCGGTTCATATTCGCTACTTTTTTTCCCCTGGCTGGTTTTGGTGCCGCCAAACGGGCGGCTGGTCTTTTTCTCATACCAACGAGTCTGGGTACCGACGTCGGTGGTCACCCGTTTACCGGTCGTGGCGACGTTGTTTAGTTCGCTAATCACGCCACCGAGCGCTCCCCCGGCGATAATCTGGCTGTCGTAGTTATTCAGCTTATCGCTGTTGATGATGAGCCGGCCGCCGGAGAGGATTTTGCCGGGATCGCTTTCCACCACCTGCGTTTCCACAACGGTACGCTGGTACTGATATTCATAGAACTCATCGCCACGGCTACCGTCCGGCATGATGGCGTCGTGAACGCCGTATTTGTTTTTATAGCTGGTATCGACCAGCGACCAGTCGAAGCGCTGTACCGATCCTTTCAGCGCCGCTTCATGGCGCCATGACTGCTCGACCATCACATCTTTCGTCACCAGATGGTCGTTGTAGTTATTGATTTGTTGGATATCGATCGCCATATCACCGGCGGACTCAAGCGTTGCGCTGTGGTTATTAAAGACTCCCGCCCGGCCGCTGAGCGAACCGTCTTCGGCAAGTTGGCCGCCAATGGTAAGCGTACCGTCGCTGTAGATCAGCGCGTGATCCTGGTTATTGAGCGTGCCGACGCCCATTGCCAGCAATGCTCGTGCAGCAATCGTCGCCGCCACGCCGTTCTCCGCGGCGTTAGTCAGCGTTGCCACCTGCAGCGCGACGGCGTCGCCGTACAGGCGCCCGCTACCGATATTGGTTAACGTCGTGGCGACAATATGGGTTAAACCACCGTCAATCAGTCCCCGATTGACCAACTCGCCGTTGACCGTAAAATGGTTCTCGCCAGAGCTGATTTCACCTTCCTGACGGTTATCCAGCTTCGCCACATAGAGATTGAGCACCTGGCCAACGCTGATAACACCCTGATTAATCAGTCCCAAACCGGAGAGATTCCACTGCAGGTTGCCGTTGGCGATGATCCTCCCGGCGTGATGAAACGCCTGACGCAACGTTAGTGACATATCGCCCTGAGAGAGCACCTCGCCATCGCCGCTGAGGGAATCGGCATCGAGAATAAGTTTGCTCGCGGCAAGTAGCGTCCCGCCCGTATTAGCCAGCACCAGGTTGACGCCTGCTATATCCAGAGCGGCGGCGGAGACGATCTGCCCCTGCCGGTTATCCAGCCCCCGATTGTGGATGGTGATGTTCAGGTTACCGCCGGACTGCAGTTCTCCCTGACGGTTATCAACAGCGGCGCTCTGAATACGCAGGGCATCAACGGCGGTAATTGTGCCCTGCTGATTATCCAGCAAACCGCTCGTCGTCAGGTTGACGCTGCCCCGCTGCGCCGAGCCAACCTGCCCGTGACGATTGTTAAGATTTTGAGCCCGTAGCCGGATGTCGCCGCTGGCGATGATATTCCCCTGCGAGTTATCCACCCCATGGCGCGCAGTGAGCTGAACGTCGCCCTGCGCCGCGCTGATTTTTCCGCCATGGTTGATCAGATTGTCGGCGTCAAGCTTGATATTGCCATTTGCGGCAAGAACGCCTTCGCGGTTATCCAGCCCTCCTTCAGAGCTCATGGCCAGGTCGCCCTGCGCCGCAATCAATTGCCCATGCTGGTTCCGAAGGCTTGCTACTTGTAGAGAAAGGCTACCGCCAGCAACGATATTCCCTTGTGAATTTTCCAGCTCATGACGCGTAGTGAGCTGAGTATTGCCTTGCGTCGTGCTGATCTTACCGCTGCGATTATTAATGTTATCGGAGTACAAAACGATATTGCCGTTAGCGGCAATAGTGCCTTCGCCGTTGTCCAGCACGCCATCGCTGGTAATCGACATGCCGCCGCTGCCGATATGCAACAGCGTTCCGTTTTGATTGAGCAACTGGCTGGTGCTGAGCGTCAATGCATGGCTGTTGCTGGCGATCTCACCGCCGTGGTTATCCAATCCCGCGCAAAAATCAAGGCGTAGATCGTCCTCGCCCGTCTGCTGGATTACGCCCTGCTGGTTATCCAGCGCCATTGCTTTCAGCTCAAGCTGGCTGGCCGTCAACAGGCCACTATGGTTTTTGAGTTTGCCGCTGGCGGCCAACTGGAGTTTTTCGCTGGCCGCCACCACCGCATCTCGGGTTGTGATATCGCCGGACGCGGCGCTGACCACAATCCGCGCCCCCGAGGTTCGACTGTTATCAAGATCCACTGCCCTGCCCTGCCCTGCGCCGTCAGCGTCCCAGCCGCCATATTGCGGCCATTCAACGCCAGCGAAGTCTGGCTATTCAGCGTCAGCGCGCCGCTGCTGGCGGAAGAACCATCGCTATTTAATCCGGCTGCGAGCGTGCTATTTTGCGCGCTACGCAAAGTGCTGGCGGCAATCCGCGTATCACCTTGCGCGGCGATAATGCCGTCATTGGTTAGCGTCGCGCTGGCCGTCACCAGGCTATCTTTTCCGGCGTACAACTGGCCCTGATTGTGAAGATCGCCCTTAACGGACAGTTGCAGATTCTGTGCGGACTGAATCACGCTGCTGTTGCTGAGCGCGCCATCAGCGCTGATTGCTACGTCCCCCGCCGCCGCGCCGATATTGCCGGCATTGTGAACGCCTACGCCTCGCTCGGTACCGACAAGACGAATTTTATGGGCGTACATCCCACCTAGCGCGCTGACGTCTATCGCCACCGCTGGCGCCGCACTGCCGTCGGATGATTTTGCCGTCGTCAGACTGTGCGCCGCATCGATCTGATTACGCCCTGCAGTAACCTTTAGCTCCTGCGCCCAAACCCCGGCGTTGATTTTCACCGCGCGGGCGAGCAGGTCGGTGCTGTCTACCGAGCTCGCATCAAGCCCGCCTCCCTGTACGATAATTTCGCCGCGATTGACATCGTAACCGCTAATCTGCCCGTTGCTGTACTGCACCTGACCTGTCGTCAGCGTCGCGCGGTTGGCATTGATAAACCCGCAGCCGTCGCAGCTAATTCCGCCAGGGTTAGCTATCACCACCTGCGCTTTCTGCCCGGCAACCTCGATATAGCCATTCAGCCGGCTCGGATCACGGGTATTCACCTCGTTGAGGATCACTCTGGCTTCCCCTTTCGCCAGATTCGGGTTACCGGCGACCATCCCGGCCAGTTGGGTTGAAGTGCTGGCGTGGCTGTTATTCAGCACCACGCCGCGCCCATCGACGTCAAACTGGCTGTAGACGTTGCGCGAAACGCCTGCGCCACTCGGTGTCTGAATATTGACCTGCGGAGTGCCATTGGCGCTATTGGCGATCTGCGGTTGCTGGCCGCCGGGCGCATGGTTATCGGCGACAATCGCTGCCTTAGCCGGGGTGAGACAGGAAAACGCGAGCAGAAACCCAAAGGCCAGCGGCGCCAGGATGGACGTCAGCGTCGACCCGGTTCGCGCGTCGGCGCCAGATTGCGGCGACACGCCAGCCCGATGAGAGCGGGTCGTTTCCGCCACCACTATCAGCATCCCGCGAGCCTTATTAAATACGATTCGATAAAAGCGTTTATTCATTGCCGTTACTCGTCATCCGTTGTTCACCGCGGCGCGGAAAATCATCCCTGTGCGCAGCACGCGCCGCCGGACGGCGCGTGAGTAAAAGTCAGTAGCTCCAGCTGACGCTGAAACCAAAAGTTGCTGGCTCGGTTTTAAAATCATCGGGTTTGTCTAAAGGGATACCGGCGAACAGGTCGTAGCTGGCGCGTAGGTACTGGCCGCGCAACCCTGCCACGCCTCCGGCGAGGTGTTTGCCCACCAGCGTTTCACTGCCAGCGCCGCCGACTTCGCCGTAATCTGCTCCCAGATAAAACTCCTGCCCCGGCAACGGGGTCGACCAGGCGATATCGTTACGGACGTACCAGCCGTGGCTGGCGGTCAGGGTGCGCTCGCCGTCAAAGCCGCGAACCGTCCAGCGGCTGCCGATGGAAAACATATCCGGCGAAGTCAGCGGCGTGCTGCTCATCTGCCGCTGATAGCGACTGGTAAAGCGAAAACGTTGCCCGCCCAAGGCAAAAGGCAAATTGAGCTGAGCATTAAATTGCAGGATCTTGCTGAGGGCGGTTGCTTCCCCCCACTGCTCTTCTGGCGCAGGTTGAGCGCCGAACCAGCGGGTACCGCGCTGGTAGCTCACTCCGCTATCGAGAGTGGCGTTGCCAAGGTAATGGCGATGCTGCAGACCAAGCTTCCAGGCCGCCGTTTGCCGCCGCTGGACGGCAATCTCGGTGTCGTTAATGAAGTTACGCTGCTCGCGGGCTAACACATCGGCGCTAAGAGTGGTCTTCTGACTACCGCTACGGTGCAGTACGCGGCTAAGCTGGAAATCAACGTTCTTGCTTTTACCGCTGTACTGGTAATCGCCGTTAGCCCCCGCCACGGTTTGCACGTAATCGTACTGGCTGGCGGTTAATACGAACTGCCAGTAGCCCAGCGGGACCGAATAGTGGCCGGTCAGGTTCTTTGAGGATTTACCGCCGTTGCCATCGAGGTTATGTGAACCGGAAAGGTAAAAAAGATCGCTTAAGGATAGTGGGTTATCCAGTGACAGCGTCAGGTTCCCCTGGTAACGGCCGGTGGCATTAGAGCCGGAATCATCGAGCGAGGCGTCGATGCGCCAGAAGCGCTCCTGTTGGCGGTTAATGACAATATCGCTTTGCCCCGGCGTCTCGCCCGGAACAATTTCCATGCTGGCCTGAACCGTCGGCAGGCGCTGCAGATTTTCCAGCCCCTGTTCAATATCGCGCAAATCCAACAGTTTCCCGTCAGTCGCCGGAAATGCGCTCGCCAGCCACAGATAATCATCGCTCTGCGCCGTAAGCCTGGCTTCACGGATATAACCCGGCATCACCACCAGGCGTAAAACACCGCTTTTTAAGTCCTGCTGCGGAGCAAGGATCCGGCTGGTGATATAACCGCGGTCGATTAATATATTCTGCAATTGGGCCATCAGTAGATTTATTCCCTTTCCTCCCAGACAACGCCCATTCACTTTATTTGTCTGGCGCTGGAGCGGAAGCCAATGCGGTAAGGCTTCGGCGCCCTGCAAAATAACCCGAGAAATAGCAAAGCAAGGTTGTTCAACGGGAAATAGCCCATCATCGATATTTACTCCTTCCGCGGATAAATGAATATCCGGTGACGGCGGCGCGAGCTGACTTTCCAGGGCTTGCTGGCGCTGCTGCTGGTTGATGAACTGCTGCTCACGTACGGTATCCGCAGGCGCGGCGTACCCCCACACTGGCAGCGCAGAGATAATAAAAGCCTTATGAATTAAACTCCGTTTATTCATTATTTTTTAAGCCAGGGCTATCCATGTCGATGACAAACACTCTTTAATGGCGATTAAATACATTCAAACGTGCATAAATATCAACTCATATTCATAAGGCAATCATCGTAATAATAACTTAACGACGAATTCATCAATGAGGGGCTATTTTTATTGGACTGCTGAATATATTTCAGCAATAAAGGTAAAATGTGAAGTCATTATGAAATGAGAATAATGAATTTGAATTGATATAATCTGCCGCTGGTATGACTCGTGCCACACCACAACTCCCTGTGATCTCAATCACATAATTATTCCCTGTTAACTTCCCTCCCAACCGCTTACCCCGGCAAGTGACCGCTTAACCCCAAATATAACCACTCACAGATTTACCCAACTTTACGCGCGCAAAGTTCTGGCAAGATCGTCTCCAGCATAGCTAATCAATACCTCCACCAACCCTGACTCAAAACTAAACGGCTTCGGCCCATTATTCATCTCATTAACGCCAGGTTTTACTATGGATACTAAAAAGTTATTCAAGCACATACCCTGGGTGATTCTTGGAATCATCGGGGCATTTTGCCTCTCGGTCGTCGCTCTGCGCCGCGGTGAGCACGTCAGTGCGCTGTGGATCGTGGTGGCGTCGGTTTCCGTCTATCTCGTCGCCTACCGTTATTACAGCCTGTACATTGCGCAAAAGGTGATGAAGCTCGATCCTACGCGTTCGACGCCGGCGGTAATTAATAACGATGGCCTGAACTACGTTCCGACCAACCGCTACGTGCTGTTTGGCCACCACTTTGCCGCGATTGCCGGCGCCGGTCCGCTGGTGGGCCCGGTGCTCGCCGCGCAGATGGGCTACCTGCCGGGTACCCTGTGGCTGCTGGCGGGCGTCGTGCTGGCAGGAGCGGTACAGGACTTTATGGTGCTGTTTATCTCCTCGCGTCGTAACGGCGCCTCGCTGGGTGAGATGATCAAGCAGGAGATGGGTCCAGTACCGGGCTCCATCGCGCTGTTCGGCTGCTTCCTGATAATGATCATCATCCTCGCGGTGCTGGCGTTAATCGTGGTTAAAGCGCTGGCGGAAAGCCCATGGGGCGTGTTCACCGTCTGCTCGACCGTGCCAATTGCCCTGTTTATGGGGATCTACATGCGCTTCCTGCGCCCGGGTCGGGTAGGCGAAGTGTCGGTTATCGGCATCGTTCTGCTGGTGGCGTCTATTTACTTCGGCGGCGTGATTGCCCACGACCCTTACTGGGGCCCGGCGCTGACCTTTAAAGACACCACGATTACCTTTACCCTGATTGGCTACGCGTTTATCTCGGCTCTGCTGCCGGTATGGTTGATTCTGGCGCCGCGCGACTACCTGGCGACCTTCCTGAAAATCGGCGTAATCGTTGGCCTGGCGCTGGGTATCGTGATCCTTAACCCTGACCTGAAAATGCCGGCGGTGACCCAGTACATTGACGGTACCGGTCCGCTGTGGAAAGGCGCGCTGTTCCCGTTCCTGTTTATCACTATTGCCTGCGGCGCGGTCTCCGGCTTCCACGCCCTGATCGCTTCCGGCACCACGCCGAAGCTGCTGGCTAACGAAACCGACGCCCGTTTTATCGGCTACGGCGCGATGCTGATGGAGTCCTTCGTGGCGGTGATGGCGCTGGTGGCGGCATCAATTATCGAACCGGGTCTCTACTTCGCGATGAACACTCCGCCGGCGGGTCTGGGCATCACCATGCCGAACCTGCACGAAATGGGCGGTGAAAACGCCGCGCTGATTGCCGCCCAACTGAGGGATGTCACCGCTCACGCGGCAGCGACCGTCAGCTCCTGGGGCTTCGTGATCTCTCCTGAACAAATCCTGCAAACCGCGAAAGATATCGGCGAACCGTCGGTCCTGAACCGCGCAGGCGGCGCGCCGACGCTGGCCGTGGGTATCGCTCACGTGTTCCACAAAATCATCCCGATGGCGGATATGGGCTTCTGGTACCACTTCGGTATTCTGTTCGAAGCGCTGTTTATCCTCACCGCACTGGATGCCGGTACCCGCGCAGGCCGCTTTATGCTGCAGGACCTGCTGGGCAACTTTGTACCGTTCCTCAAGAAAACCGACTCGCTGGTAGCAGGCATTATCGGTACTGCGGGCTGCGTTGGTCTGTGGGGCTACCTGCTGTATCAGGGCGTGGTCGACCCGCTGGGCGGCGTGAAGAGCCTGTGGCCGCTGTTCGGCATCTCTAACCAGATGCTGGCCGCCGTGGCGCTGGTGCTCGGTACCGTGGTGCTGGTCAAAATGCAGCGCACCAAATATATCTGGGTCACCGTGATCCCGGCTGCATGGCTGCTGCTGTGCACCACCTGGGCGTTGGGCCTGAAACTGTTCAGCACCAACCCGCAGATGGAAGGCTTCTTCTTCATGGCTCAGCAGTACAAAGAGAAGATCGCTTCCGGCGGCGAACTGACCGCACAGCAGATTGCCAACATGAACCATATCGTGGTGAATAACTACACCAACGCCGGTCTGAGCATTCTGTTCCTTGTCGTGGTCTACAGCATCATTTTCTACGGCATCAAAACCTGGCTCAACGTACGCAACAATAAAGTGCGTACCGACAAAGAGACACCGTACGTACCGGTACCGGAAGGCGGCGTGAAGACCTCTTCACATCACTAACCCCTAATGCCGGATGGCGCTACGCTTACCCGGCCTACACAAGCGAATGTTTGTAGGCCGGATAAGGCGCTAGCCGCCATCCGGCTTTATTCGTTCTCTGGAAAGCATAATGTTTGGTAACTTAGGTCAGGCAAAAAAATATCTCGGTCAGGCAGCGAAAATGCTGATTGGCATTCCGGATTACGATAATTACGTCGAGCATATGCAGACCAATCATCCGGACCAGCCGTACATGACCTATGATGAATTCTTTCGCGAACGCCAGCAGGCCCGCTACGGCGGCGACGGCAAAGGCGGCGTGCGCTGCTGCTAATGGAGGCAAATATGGCACCGATTGCAGTTACCCTATTAACCGGTTTTCTTGGCGCCGGTAAAACCACTCTACTGCGCCATATCCTGAACGAACGGCACGGCTTTAAAATTGCCGTTATCGAAAACGAATTTGGCGAAGTCGCCGTCGATGACCAGCTTATCGGCGACCGCGCGACGCAGATTAAAACCCTGACCAACGGCTGTATCTGCTGTACCCGCTCCAACGAACTGGAAGACGCTCTGCTCGATCTTCTCGACAGCCGCGATCGCGGAGAAATTGATTTTGACCGACTGGTGATTGAGTGTACCGGCATGGCCGATCCCGGCCCGATTATTCAGACCTTCTTCTCTCATGATGTACTGTGCGAACGTTACCTGCTGGATGGGGTGATTGCGCTGGTTGATGCGGCACATGCTGACCAGCAGATGAACCAGTTCACCATTGCCCAGTCGCAGGTGGGGTACGCCGATCGTATCCTGCTCACCAAAACCGACGTGGCGGGCGACAGCGACAAGCTCCGCGAGCGGCTGACGCGCATCAACGTCCGCGCGCCCATTTACCGCGTCATCCACGGCGATATCGACCTGAATCTGCTGTTTAACACCAGCGGTTTTATGCTGGAGGAGAACGTGGTTAGCAGCAAACCGCGCTTCCACTTTATGGCCGACAAGCAGAACGACGTATCGTCAATCGTAGTGGAGCTGGATTATCCGGTAGATATCAGCGAAGTCTCCAGGGTGATGGAAAATCTGCTGCTCACTTTTGCCGAACAGCTGATGCGCTATAAAGGGATGCTGTGGATCGACGGCGAACCGAATCGCCTGCTGTTTCAGGGCGTTCAGCGCCTCTACAGCGCCGACTGGGACCGACCATGGGGCGATGAGCGGCCTCACAGTACCCTCGTCTTTATCGGCATCAATCTACCGGAAAAAGAAATTCGCGCGGCGTTTGCCAGCTTGCGCAAATAGCCGCATGGACGGTTCCCTCTCCCCTTGGGGGAGAGGGTCAGGATGAGCGAAGGAGGCGCAAAATTACCCTTCCCCTCCCTCTTCCTGAGGAAGAAACCCTCGCCAATCGATGTCTTCCGGGAGGGCCATTAGTCCGGTGGGGGAGTCAGAGCATCTGCGCGCTCGGTTGCTTAGCGGCGAACCACCACCAGCTTCTGATTCACAAACTCTTTAATCCCAAGATCGGAAAGCTCGCGGCCGAACCCGGAGCGCTTAACGCCGCCAAACGGCAGCTCCGGCGCGGTATCGGTTAACCAGTTGATATAGACCATCCCGGTTTCAATCCGCGAAGCCATGCGTTTCGCCCTGTCGATATCCTGGCTGAACACGGCTCCGCCGAGGCCGTAATGCGAATCGTTGGCCAGTTTCACCGCCTCATCGTCATCTTTCACCACGTAGATTTGCGCGACCGGACCGAAGAACTCTTCAAAATAAGCCGGATTATCGCGGGTAATGCCGGTCAGTATGGTGGGCTCGAAAAAGCTGCCTTCTCGCTGCGCAGGTTTGCCGCCCAGATGCAGTTTCGCGCCATTTTTCACCGCCTCGTCCACCTGTTTGGTCAACGTTTCCAGCGCGTCTTTTGAGGAGAGCGGGCCCAGCGTGGTACTTTCGTCCAGCGGATCGCCAATTTTCACCTCGCGGAAGGCTTGCGTAAACTGGCTGAGGAAAGCGTCGGCAATTTTTTCATGCAGGATAAAACGTTTCGCCGCGGTGCACACCTGCCCGGCATTATTGAGCCGCGCCTGCACGCCGGTCTTCACCGCTTTCTCCAGATCGGCATCGTCGAGAACGACAAATACATCGTTGCCGCCTAGTTCAAGCGTCGCTTTCTTAATGTGTTTAGCCGCCTGCGCCGCTACCACGCCACCGGCTTTTTCCGAGCCGGTCAGGGCCGCACCCTGTACGCGATCGTCGGCGATGATCTTCGCTACCTGATCCTGAGAAATGAACAGGTTAGTCCATGCGCCCTCTGGCGCGCCGGCCTCACGAACCAGCTGAGCGAAGGTTTCCGCACAGTGCGGGACGATGCTGGCATGTTTGGCGATCACCGGGTTCCCTGCCGCCAGGTTCGGCGCCAGCACGCGCATCAGCTGATAATAAGGGAAGTTCCACGGCTCTACCGCCATCAGTACGCCGATGGGATGGTGTTCGACCCAGGCTTCACCCAGTTCTGACGGATATTTTACCGGCGCCAGAAACTGTTTTGCGTTATCGGCGTAGTAGCGGGCAATTTGCGCGCACAGTTTGACCTCACCGCGGCTTTGCTCGATAAGCTTACCCATCTCCTGGCTGGCGATTTTGGCCAGCTCTTCAACCCGGCTGTCGATCAGGTCCGCCAGCTTGTGCAGGATCGGTAGCCGTTGGTCAATATTTCCCTTGGCCCACTGCGAATGATAAAGCGCATCCGCCTTTTGCAGCGCCGCTTCCACGTCAGCATCGCTGTGTGCCGGATACGCTTTGATAAGCTGATTATTGGCAGGATTCACCGTCTGATAAGCCATATCGCATGTCTCCTTGTTATCGCTGTTAACGCAGTCATAAATACCGCACAGGTTATTAAGGGTAGTCGAGATAGCTGAGGATGCGCTCCGGATCAGGTAGATACGGAATTTTCCAGGAATGAAATGGTGAACGCCTGGAGGGCTAAACGGCTCCAGCTGCCCCCCGGCGCATCAGGGGCCTAATGATGCCTGACCGCAAGCGCCGCCTCCGGCAAACCGGTAATTCTTAGCACCGTCTCCAACGCCATACCTTCGGCGAGCATCGTTTGGGCGATACGCAGCGCTTCGGCGCGCTGCCCCTCTTCAACCCCCTCCAGACGACCTTTCTCAAGGCCTTCCCGCTTCCCCTGCCTGCGCCCTACTTCACGTAACCTTTCGGCGATAGTCATTAGCTTCTCCTTGTGCTGCGGTACCCGCTGGGCCACTTCGCGGATGAACTTACCTAACCGAAGCGCTTTGCCCGAGTGAATCAGATAATTAAACAGCGTTTTCAGCTGCCTGTCATTAGCGTATCCATTAAGCAAAATGGCCGTCAGATGCTCCACAATACCCAGCAGATCGCGCTGACGAATATGTTTTTGCATCAGCTCCAGCAGGGCGACTCTTCGATGCTGCACAATTTCGTCATCAGGTACGACGGTAATATCCACCAGCGGAAATGGTCCGGTATAAAGCTGTTTTGCCAGGGCTGGGTCGGCGAACATGTCGAGCCAGGATAACGACCAGGGGTATGGCGTGGCGACGCCATGATAAAACAGTATCGGGATCACCAGCGGCAGCGTTTTATGCCCGTTATCCAGATGGCGCTGCATCGCGGCAATAGCATAACGCATGAGTCTGAAGGCCATAAACGCATCCGGGGAGCTTTGATGTTCGATGACCACATAGATATAGCCTTCTCCCGCGGCAGTTTTCAGCGCCCACAGAACATCGGAGTAGTATGCCCGCAGGTTCTCTTCAATAAAGCTACCGGACGCAAGCGTTAACGTATCCAGGTCGCACATTTTTCGTAGCGCTGGCGGCAGATGGATATCAAGGAAGTCCCGCGCGGTGTCAGCATGACGTAGAAACTGTTTGAATACCGCATCGTGCGGCGTGGACGTAGTACCCTTTTCCATGGCTATCCGCCTGCGTAAGAAATCCTGCCGCCACTCTACTGCGCCCTGTTTCTCACCACACGCCCTGCTGTTGGTCTTTACGAGCCGCGACGAAAGCTATTTTTCTTCGGCTGCAAGCAAAACATTTTTGTCCAACGCGACTCGCAGTTTTCCCACCGGCTGATGGCATGTTATAAACAGCTATTCCCTTCAGCTCAGGAGCCAGCCGTGAGCCATACGCGCGACATTCAGCAAACTTTCTGGCGTGACGAACAGCTTCCCTGGCTGGAGCTGCGCAGCACATGGCTTAGCCGCCAGGCCTATAAACGGCATCGTCATCCGCAGCTCTCCATTGGGGCGATTATCGAGGGGGAAACGCGCTGTATCTGCAGCGGGCAGGAGTATCTGCTGCGCCCTGGCGACCTGATTATTATCCCCGCGCAGGCACCCCACAGCTGTAATCCGCGCGACGGCCAGCCGCGCAGCTACCATATGCTCTATCTCGAGCTAAGCTGGTGCTGGCAACAGCTGACAGACGGTGTGCATCAGGCAAGGTTGATCACATCATCGCCCGTCATTCGCGATGCCGGGCTCTTTGCGCATTATCTGCAGATCGTGGAGCAGATGAGGCAGCAGCAGACCATGCAGCTCCCTGCAAGCGTCGCTCGTCTGGTTCATACTCTACCGCTGCGCCCGCATGCGCCTCAGGCGCTAAGCGAGACCAGCGCCCGTCTTTTCAGCCGCCTGGCAACCGATCTGCAGGCGCCGCCGACGCTGGATAGCCTCGCCGACGAGTTTGCTCTACGTAAAGAGACGCTGATCCGCACCTTCAAGCAGGAGACCGGCCTGACGCCCGCCAGTTTTATCAATATCGCGCGTATTGAATTCGCTAAAACGCGCCTGCGCGCAGGGGATAATATTGCCGATGTGGGCTACCAGGCCGGGTTTGCCGATCAGAGTCACTTTCATAAAACCTTTGTCAGCTATACCGCCGCCACGCCGCGCCAGTATGCGCAGTCCCGATCAATAACAGACAATAATTAGCGTTCACGCTGGCGTAGGGTGACCTCAGGTTACTACTGAGGTTGCTATGGACATACTCGCTACGCTCTTTCCCTCCGCCTTCCCCGCGCTGGCGCTTTCTCATTTTGTCGCCCTGCTGAGCCCCGGGCCGGATTTTTTTCTGCTGGTGGGCTACGCCATCCGCTATCGCCTGCGCGGCAGCGTCGGCCTGTGTATCGGCATTGCCGCCGGAAACGGTCTGTATATTATTCTGGCGGTAATCGGCTGGGGGATCCTGCGCCACGCGCCGCTGCTGTTTACGGTGATTGAGCTGCTGGGCGCGGCGTATTTACTGTGGATTGGCAGTCTGCTGATAAGAAGCCGTCCTACCACGCTGGCGCTGGATGGCGCCCCGGTTTCGCGCCCGTCGCTGGTGAAACAGCTTTTTCTCGGGCTGGGTTCTTCGCTGCTCAATCCGAAAAACGCCCTGTTCTACCTCGCGCTGATGACCTCCCTGTTGGGACCGAACGTCACGCTGGTGCAGCAGGCCGTCAGCGGGGCATGGATGACCAGCGTGGTGTTGATATGGGATCTGTTGCTGGTTACGCTGATTGCGCTACCGTCGGTGCAGCGCCGCCTTTCCGCCGTCGTCTGGCGAGTCGAGCGCACGGCCGGCGCCATACTGATGGCTTTTGGCGGCTGGATTGTCTGGCAATTTATTTTTAATTAATATTGTCGACGCCACAATAAGGACATAGCCTCGTTATTCTCTGTACCAGAATAAGCGAGGCTCGATTCTATTTCTCTTTTAAGCAATATTTATTCCGGGCTATTTGCCGTTAACATATCCATCGGCACAAATACCCACTGCTGCGCTTCCGAACCATTAAATTCGTAAAGTATAATCGGATTCCCCTGGTGCGTGCCGCGGTTGACGCTGTCAATAACAAAGCTCGGGTTTTGTTTGCTTTTAATAAAGCGACGTGAGCTGACTAAATCCCACCGCTGTGTCGCTTTACTCCCCCGCGCCTGGAGTTCAATCGCTGCGCCTGAACCCATTTGATCCCCGTGGATACCCAGCAGCAGCTCCTCGCTGGCGGCCAGAGCGATCTCGCCGGTCCTGTCATCAACCGTCCACAGAATTTTATTTAGCGGTGAGGACATCGGTAATATAACGGCCCGAGCCCCGGTTTGCTGATCGCTAATACCTAATACCATGTCTTTTTTTGCTGCATATTTAAATATACCAATCATGCTCAACTCCTTTTATAAAAGATTAGTAGTAAGAGAAAGTGATTACCGTTCTCCTTGAAATAAACAATGCCTTATTTATCCTTAACCATAATGTGATGATGGTCACTTATTAATAATTAATTTAAGAAAAACCTTATATAACATATATATTGTGAATGCATTTAACTTTAAATATTTAAAAATAGAATTTAAGCTACGAAAATTAAATTAACCCTCATCATCGCTATCGTCGTGAAAAAAGAATCCGCATGCCCAGGAAGTCAAATAGCGAAGATTTTACGCATTAGCCGTCAGGCTATATGCTTAGACCTATGGAAAAACTCGCTGAACTGAAACGCGCCAAGCTGCTGGCGCTCTCGCTGCTGTTGATTGCAGTCGCCATTTTTATCACTACCCTCGTGCTGCCGCCGACGCCATGGGTCGGTGCGCTAAAGGCTATTTCCGAAGCGGCGATGGTGGGCGCGCTGGCGGACTGGTTCGCGGTGGTTGCGCTGTTTCGCCGCATTCCGCTGCCGTTCGTGTCGCGACATACGGCAATTATCCCGCGTAATAAAGACCGAATTGCCGACAATCTCGGCTATTTCGTGCAAGAAAAATTTCTCGACACGCCCTCGCTGGTCGCGCTGATCCGCCGCTACGAACCGGCGCTGATGCTCGGCAACTGGTTCAGCCAGCCGGAAAACGCGCGTCGGGTCGGCCAGCATCTGCTGCAGGTGATGAGCGGCTTTCTGGAGCTTACCGACGACGCGCGCATTCAGCGCCTGCTGCGTCGGGCGGTGCATAAAGCGATTGATAAGGTCGATTTAACCCAAACCAGCGCCATGATGCTGGAAGGATTGACGCGCGATAACCGCCATCAGAAGCTGCTGGATTCGCTGATTAGCCAGCTGATCGCCCTGCTCCAGCGCGACAGCTCGCGGGCGTTTATTGCCCGCGGTATCGTGCACTGGCTGGAGACCGAGCATCCGCTTAAAGCCAGGCTACTGCCTACCGAATGGCTGGGCGAGCACAGCGCTGAAATGGTTACCGATGCGGTTAACACGCTGCTCGACGAAGTCAGTCAGGATCGCGCTCATCAGATCCGTCAGGCCTTCGATCGCGCGGCGCTTAAGCTGATCGATAACCTGAAGTCCGATCCGCAGATGGCGGAAAAAGCGGACAGTATCAAAGCGTATCTGAAAAACGATGAGACGTTTAACCGCTATCTGGGCGAAGTGTGGGCCGACCTGCGCGGTTGGGTCAAAAACGACGTCAATAGCGAGGATTCACGCATTAAACAGCGCATTGCCGAAGCCGGGCAGTGGTTTGGCGAAACGCTGCTCCACGATGAGGCGCTGCGCGAATCGCTGAACGAACATCTCGAGCAGGCGGCGCACCGGGTGGCACCGGAGTTTGCCACCTTCCTGACGCGCCATATCAGCGATACGGTCAAAAGCTGGGATTCCCGCGATATGTCGCGGCAAATCGAACTGAATATCGGGAAGGATCTGCAGTTTATCCGTATTAACGGCACGCTGGTTGGCGGCACCATCGGTCTGCTGCTGTGGCTGTTTTCACAAATTCCGTCGCTGCTGCATTTACATATTTAATTCAACTTTTTGTTTTAAAAGTATTTCTTCCATAAATATATATTAACCACTAAAAAAGCAGGGATTTTTAAGTTGATCCTAAATTTATTGCAGTGTGAAGTGCTGAAACAGCGGGCACCGGCTAAGCGCGTACCGCTGTTTTAACACGCAAGCTCAGGATAGATTCGCCCCTTTCCGATCGTCGTTGCGTAGAGACTCAACAAGGAGCCCACCGATGTTGCAATGGATGACCCGTTTTTTCGCCCGCCATTCCGCCACGCTGTTCTTTCCGGCGGCGCTGATCCTGTATGACTTTGCCGCCTATCTGACCACCGACCTTATTCAACCGGGGATTATCCACGTTGTGCGCGATTTTGACGCCGACGTGGCGCTGGCTCCCGCCTCGGTCAGTCTGTATATGGCCGGTGGCATGGCGCTACAGTGGCTGCTCGGGCCGCTCTCCGATCGTATCGGCCGCCGTCCGGTGCTGCTCACCGGCGCGCTGATCTTTACCCTGGCCTGCGTAGCGACCCTGTTCACCACCTCAATGGAGCAGTTCCTCGCGGCGCGCTTTGTTCAGGGCACCAGCATCTGCTTTATCGCCACGGTCGGCTACGTCACCGTGCAGGAGGCATTCGGCCAGACAAAAGCCATTAAGCTGATGGCGATTATTACCTCGATCGTGCTGATCGCGCCGATCATTGGTCCGCTTTCCGGCGCCGCGTTGATGCATTTCGTGCACTGGAAGGTGCTGTTCGGGATCATTGCGGCGATGGGGTTTATTGCCTGGCTGGGTCTGCTGCTGAACATGCCGGAAACCGTACGGCGCGGCGACGTTCCCTTCAGCGCCAGCGGCGTACTGCGCGATTTTCGCGATGTCTTCCGCAACCGCATTTTCCTGTTCGGTGCCGCCACGCTCTCGCTCAGCTATATTCCGCTGATGAGCTGGGTTGCGGTCTCGCCGGTTATCCTGATTGACGACGGCGGACTGACCACCGCCGAGTTTGCCTGGACCCAGGTACCGGTCTTCAGCGCAGTGATTATTGCCAACCTGTCGGTAGCGCGCTGGGTCAAAGACCCCACCCGCCCACGCTTTATCTGGCGCGCGGTGCCCATCCAGATGACCGGGCTGGCGATCCTGATCCTCGGCAACCTGCTGTGGCCGCACGTCTGGCTGTGGTCGGTGATCGGCACCTGCTTTTACGCTTTCGGCATTGGCCTGATCTTCCCGACGCTGTTCCGCTTTACCCTGTTTTCCAACGATCTGCCAAAGGGCACCGTTTCTGCGTCGCTGAATATCGTGATCCTCAGCGTCAGCGCACTTTCTATCGAAGCGGCGCGCTGGCTGTGGTTTAACGGCGGCAGGCTGCCGTTCCATCTGCTGGGGGTAACGGCAGGGATCGCGGCCGCGTGCTGTCTGGCGGGGCTGTTAAGCCGGATACGCCAGCGTCCCGAAGCCATGCTGGCACAGCAGGAGTAGCGAAAGGCGCTACTCCACGGTCCAGGCTTCGCTGAAGCTCTCGTCGGCGAACAGCTCCGTCAGGCCGCTGATCTGTTTCAGACGCAGCACCTCATCAGCATCCATACCGAGCTCTTCGCCGATGCGCCGATCGTCCCAGCCCTGACGATGTAAATCGCGGACGATATCGGACATCGCCGCGATCTGATGTTTACCCCTGGCGCGATTATGGCGAATAGTGGCGGCGATACGCTCTTTCTGCCCCTCGCGCTCGGCATTGATAAGCGTCACCGGAAGATAACCATGCAGACGCCGGCTCAGCTCCGGGCGGCTCTTCCCAATCAGGTGGCGATGAAAACCATCCACCACCAGGTGCCGTCGCTGCTGGCGAGCCACCACTACCGGTTGGGTAAAACCATCCAGTTCGATAGATCGTTCCAGAAGCTTTTTTTCCACCGTCGCCATCACGTTAGGATTGTAGTCATTCGCCTCAACCGTTTTAGCTTCAACCCACAGCACGCAGTCCACCGGCTCGCGGCAGAACGGGCTGTGCTGGTGGATCAGGCTCTTCAGCTCGTTAATCGCTTTGATTTTCAGGTCAACATCGTCAAACGACTCGAGATATTCAATCACTGTCTTAGCCACATCCGGTGACATCAGAGCGTCCTCCACTCTTTACGTTTGTTACTCATCAGTCGACAGTAGCGCTCATAGTGCTTAGGCTGCGTCGGGCTGAACGACAGCATCCGGCACCAGAAATCGTTTTTCAGCAGCGTCTTACAGATGCGGCGCCATGAAGGGATATCGCGATAGCCGAGATCTTTTTCCTGCTCATCGGGGATATCGTCGGGAAACCCGCGGGTCTGGTACCAGTGCAGATAAATAGCGATTTTATTACGGTAATGCTCGGCGGTTTTTTCCGGCATGCTGTCGAGCAGAAAGAGCGCGTACTCGCGCCAGCTAAAATGCGCCGGTTTGCGGATTTTGGTCTTCAGCGCAAAGTAGTCGCCGCTGGCGTTGGCATAAATCGCACCGCTGTGCGCGCCGCATACGCGTCGGCACATCCGCTCCCAGGTCTCCGGCTCAAGAATGTGATACAGCCACAGCCCGCGCCGCTGCTCGGGGCCGAAGGGTTCGCAGACGCGCATATTTTTTAGCGGCACCCCGGCGCGATGCATCAGGTCATAAAGCGGGTTGTAGGGGAGCCGTGATTTATGATTAAAGATCCAGATGTCGCGGGTCCGCCAGTCATAAAGGGGATAGCAGGTATAGCTGAATCCCTCCGGCGAGGCGGTCGTCCACGGCTTATCTTCCTCAAAGCGCAGTTTGGTCTGCGAGGTAAGCGCCATGTAGCGATGCAGCGACTCGTCGGTGCGGATGCCGATAAGCGAAGCAAGACTTCTCCCCGCGGCCAGCCAGTGGGAAAAGGCCGGAATAAACGCTTCAAAGGTCATTTCCGGCTGATAAAAAGGAAAAAAACCGGCATCGGTGATGGCATCCTCGGGCGGCTGCCTGACCCATTCAACCCCGGCCCGCCAGGCGACCCATTCAGGCTCATGCTGCGATACGCCGCTCACCGTCGTCATCGGCAGCGCCACCCAATAGAAGCGGCTCACTACATCCTGATAGCGCTCTTTCATATTTTGCACGTGCTGGATGGTTAATAAATACTGCGCCTCCCAGTCCACGAACAGCACCGCAAATTTTTTCCCTTTTTTACGCGCAACGGCTGCCGCCAGATGAAATAATACCGTTGAATCTTTACCGCCGGAAAAAGATAAACAGACCTGCTCGAAGGTATCAAATACCCAATCCAGGCGCATCAGAGCAGCGTCAAAAACATTCATATCCAGTTTTACGCGTTTCATCCTTCACCCCTGATAAATGAATCGCCGTCAGAATATACTTATAGAAAAAATCCGTAAGCCAGATAACCTGAAAACAGGTCTATAGATTATTCATCCAGATACCACATGCTGAAAAAAGGCGAGCGCAACTAAATGTTATTCACACCATAAAAAACATGTTATCTCATTTAAATTCATGAAGTTATGAGAATCGCTCTTATTGTCTTCATTTTAACGAGAATACTGTGATCTCAGTCACAATTAGCTCCTGAGCGATTTAATCAACCTCCTTCGTTATGGCCAAAAACATCACGCCATATCACAACTGACTCCCCGCGATCGGATATAATCAGCAGCCCTGTTTAACCGTAACAATATTGATTAAGGAACGCTATGAGCGATATAGATCTCAGCCCGCCGCAACGCGATCTGCTACGCGAAAAGCTGTATAAATACTGCCAGGAGAATTTTGAACTGGAACTGGAGCAATTTGACGCGGAATTTTTTGTCGACTTTATCGCGAAAGAGCTGGGTCCAATGTTTTATAACGCCGGGATTGATGCGGCCATCGCCACCCACCTTGCATGGAGCGATCGAATTCAGGAAGAGATGGATCTGAAAAAAGTCTATTAGCGGAAGATCAATAAATACCCATACAAAATGTGGCTATAATGCGACCTCTTTCATCATCTCCCGTGTACGGGGAAGGAAAACCATGTCGCTTATCACCGATCTACCCGCCATTTTTGACCACTTCTCTTCAGCCCGCCAGCAGGGTTTCCTCACGGTCATGGAGCTTAAAGAGCAAAATATTCCGCTGGTTGGCACCTACTGCACCTTTATGCCGCAGGAGATCCCGTTGGCCGCGGGCGCGGTGGTGGTGTCGCTGTGTTCCACCTCCGACGAGACGATTGAAGAGGCCGAAAAGGATCTGCCGCGCAACCTCTGTCCGCTGATAAAAAGCAGCTACGGTTTTGGCAAGACCGACAAATGCCCCTACTTCTACTTTTCCGACCTCGTGGTGGGCGAAACCACCTGCGATGGCAAAAAGAAAATGTATGAATACATGGCTGAATTCAAAGCCGTACATGTGATGCAGCTGCCGAACAGCGCCAGCGATGATGCCTCGCGAGCGCTGTGGAAAGCGGAAATCCTGCGCCTGCAAAAGGCGGTGGAAGATCGCTTTGGTACGCCGATCACCGAAGCCTCCCTGCGCGACGCGATTATCCTCAAGAACCGCGAAAGGCGGGCGCTGGCGAACTTTTATCGCGTCGGCCAGCTCAATCCGCCCGCGCTCAGCGGTAGCGATATTTTAAAAGTGGTCTACGGTGCGACCTTTCGCTTCGATAAAGCGGCGCTAATCGATGAACTCAACGGCATGGCCGATCGGGTGCGTCTGCAGTGGCAAGAGGGGAAAGGGCTGGAGGCGCGGCCGCGTATTCTGATCACCGGCTGCCCGATCGGCGGGGCGGCGGAAAAAGTGGTGAAGGCCATTGAAGACAACGGCGGCTGGGTGGTCGGTTTTGAAAACTGCACCGGCGCGAAAGCCACCGAGCGCTGCGTGGAGGAGACTGGCGACGTTTACGACGCCCTGACCGATAAGTATCTCGCTATCGGCTGCTCCTGCATCTCGCCGAACGACCAGCGCCTGGATCTGCTCAGCCAGATGGTGGACGAGTATCAGGCAGACGGCGTGGTGGATGTTATTTTGCAGGCCTGCCATACCTATGCGGTGGAATCGCTGGCGATAAAACGCCACGTGCGCCAGCAGCACAACATCCCCTACATCGCCATTGAGACCGACTATTCGACGGCGGATATCGGTCAGCTCAGCACCCGCGTGGCGGCCTTCATTGAGATGCTTTAGGAGCGCGCGTGACAGTTACCGTAGGGATTGATTCCGGATCGACCGCCACCAAAGGCATCCTGCTCGACGACGGCGTGATTCAGCGCCGCTTTCTCTGCCCGACGCCGTTTCGCCCCGCCGACGCCATCGTTGAGGCGTGGGAAACGCTCCGCGCTGGGCTAAGCGAGCCCCCCTTTTTAACCTTAACCGGCTACGGACGCCAACTGGTGGATTTCGCCGATAAGCAGGTCACCGAGATCTCGTGCCACGGACTCGGCGCACGCCTGCTGGCCCCGCAGACTCGCACGGTCATCGATATCGGCGGCCAGGACAGTAAGGTTATCCAGCTGGACGAGGCGGGTAATCTGACTGATTTCCTGATGAATGATAAATGCGCGGCGGGCACCGGGCGCTTCCTGGAGGTGATTTCGCGTACGCTGGGGGCCAGCGTCGAGCAGCTCGACAGCATCACCGATGGTATTGAGCCCCATGCGATTACCAGCATGTGTACGGTATTTGCCGAATCGGAGGTCATTAGCCTGCGTTCGGCCGGGGTGCCGCCGGAGGCGATCCTCGCCGGGGTGATCAACGCCATGGCCCGACGCAGCGCCAATTTTATCGGCCGTCTGTCGGCGCAGGGCCCGCTACTGTTTACCGGCGGCGTCAGCCACTGCGCGGCCTTCGCGCGGAGGCTGGAGGGGCACGTGGGTATGGAGGTACAGACGCATCCCGACGCACAGTTTGCCGGGGCGATCGGCGCGGCGCTGATCGGTTTACGTCAGAGGAGCCGCCGGTGACGGAATATCTGTTTTTATTTCACTCAACGGTGGGGGTGGTGCGAATGCGTAAAGCCCTGCAGGCGGCGGGCATGACCTTCCGGGTGAAGGATATTCCGCGCCAGCTGCGCGGCGGCTGCGGGCTTTGCATCTATCTGAGCTGTGAGCCGGGCGAAGAGCAGAGGTGGATTCTCCCCGGCCAGACGGAAGCTCTGTTTCGCGTGGCCGGGGATGATTATCAGCTGCTGGCTCAGTTTCCGCAGCAGGCGTAACCAGGGCGTGAATCATCGCCCGGCGGCGTACAGCGAGCGCAATCACCGTTTGTATGCCGGGTACCGCCCGGCGTGAAACGAGCGCAAGGTCGGGATTTATCCTCTCATCCCAGCAGCTGGCGAATGCAGGATTTAAACACCCGCACGCCATCCGCCAGCGCGGCGCGATCGAAGTGCATCTCCGGATGATGCAGCCCCGGCAGCAGGTCGCAGCCCAGCCCCCAGAACCCGCCCTTCACCTGTGGACGCAGGCGCAGGTAGTGGAAAAAGTCCTCGCTGCCCGGCGTACTCTTCGCTGCCGTTAAGCCGGCTTCGCCAAACGTTTCCCGAATCGCCTGGCTGACGATAGCCGTGGCCTGTTCATCGATAATCGCGGCAGGCATCTCCTTGACGATCTGGATATCGACGGTGGCGCCGTAAGCGGCCGCGCTACTCTCTATCGCCCGTACCACCCGCTCTTTCAGCATCGCCATACCGTCATTTTCCGCGCTGCGCAAATCCCAGCACACGTGCGCTTTCGCCGGCACCGAATTGGTTACCCCCGCATCGCACAGGAAGCGAGTCGCTTTTGCGCTCCAGGTCAGCGAAGGCGCCAGATGAATGCCGTTTACCGCTTGCACCGCGTGCGACGCGGCATCCAGCGCGTTAACGCCCAGATGAGGCCGGGCGGCATGTGCGGCTTTGCCGTGAAAGTCGGCCATCACCGTCGCCGAGGCGGAGTAGTACATCGCCGGCGCCGCCTTGCCCTTCGGACACTCCTCCAGCGGCCTGAGGTGGAAGCCGAACAGCATCTCCACGTCGTCCAGCACGCCCGCTTCCGTCAGCGCGATCGCCCCTGTACCCAGCTCTTCGGCAGGCTGAAAGAGTATTTTCAGCTTCCCGCGTTTTACCAGCCCCTCGGCGAGGATCTCTTCCGCGGCGGTCAACACCACCGAAGAGTGCCCGTCATGGCCACAGGTATGGCGAGCCTCCAGGCGGCCATCAATCATATGGCCCAGCGCATCCATATCCGCCCGCAGCGCCACGACCGGCCCCGGCTTACCGCTATCCAGCAGCGCAACAATGCCGGTGGTACCGCCGACGTTGCGCTGCACCTGAAACCCCGCGGCTTCTAATGCATCGCCGATGTATGCCGACGTTTTGTACTCCTCAAAGCCCAGTTCAGGAATTTGGTGCAGATAATTGAAATGCTCTAAAGTTCGCGACACGTTTGACTCCTTGCCTTCTATTATGCAATCACGCGCATGACCAGCATGGCGATGACGGCATTGATAATGCTCACCGCCATCAGCAGCGGCCAATATTTTTTCGGGACATCCGCCACGCCGAGCAGGCGCCCCATGTACTGAAGCTGCGACCCCATAAGGAAAATCGCCGGGATCAGAATCGTGATATCCGCCACGTTGAGGGTGCCTTTGCTCAACAGGCTCACCGCCACGCCGGTTCCCGCCGAGGCGGAAAGCCAGGAGGTCAGCAGCACGGTAATCGCTTCGCCCGGCAGGCCGAACAGGCCCATCAGCGGCGCGCAGACGTGGCCGATTATCTGCATCACGCCGAGCAAATTCAGCATCTCGGCGATCACGTAAGCCATTAATACATTCGGCATCAGATTGTTGATGGCGATATTAAATCCTTTACGCGCGCCGATAACGAAAATATCGAACGGGTTACTGGAGACTTTTGCCGAATTATTCATTTTCAAAATCGCCTTTATAAGCAGTATTCAGTACCAGACGGGTGATTGCCGCGCCGACGAATTTCAGCACAAACATTAATAGCAGCGGAATAATGATAGGAATGGTTAACGAAGCGAAAAGCGCTGAACCAATCGAGAAATAGTTATTTATCAGACCGGCGCCGGAATATTGCCAGGCCCCCATAATGACCAGATCCTTACGGTTTATTTTCTTGCTGTCATACAGCTCTTTGGTTAGCGCAGCACCAGCATCGGTACTCTGTAAATCGGTAATCAGCGCCAGTCCGGTATAACCCGGGATCCCGAGCAGCGGGCGCAGCAGCGGCGTCAGCAGTTTGTGCGCGGCGCGAATCGCGCCGTAATGGGTAAATATCTCCAGCAGCCCCAGCGCCAGCATCACCGTGGGCACCAGCGATAGCGCAAACAGAAAACCGGCCTTGGCGCTGATGCCGCCGCTGCCGATAAAGGTGTTGGTTTCCGGCGTTTTCATGGTGCCGAACGCACCGCCGAGAGTGGTAAAGTCAAATGCCCCCAGCCAGGCCATCCCCTCCACTTTAAACAGCAGCCCGGAGAAAACTAATAATACGATGACCAGTGAAATCCAGGCCCCGGGCCCGACTTTCCACTCATTTGTCGTTTCGTCGGAGGAACATTCCAACGTTTTATTTTCACTCATACCCTGTCCTCACATAATGAAATGTTAGTGCGATTGTTTGCAATTTGAAATTATGTCAATTTATTGTTATTCAAATTTATTATTTCGGCTGATAAGCTTTTCCATATTCCCTCAGTCAGTACCATCACGATTTCTTATTCTTCGACTTCCTGAGCCTTGCAAACTTAATAGCAAGCCGGGAATAAGCGATGAGATTTTTCCTCCCTGCCAGTTTTTGTCCGAATTACGATTATCTATAACTCGTCGGGATGATAAATACCTGTGAAAGGGTGTTATTGTTGACCTGAGGTCAACAAAGGAGTGAGAAACGATGTTGCATGAGAGGCCTATGAGCTATCTGTATGAAGTCGGGATTCAGGGAGGCATTCGCCGGGCCGCCGATATGCTGGGGATTAATCCGTCAGTCATCAGCCGCCAGATAGCGCAGCTGGAACGGGCGCTGGAGCTACCTCTGCTGGAGCGGCAGGGACGAAACGTGGTGCTCACCGAAGCAGGGCGTCTGCTGGCGGAGGACTACTACGAAAGCCGTCAGCGCCGGGAAAAGCTGGAAAGTCACCTGAAGGATTTACGCCATATGCGCGGCGGGACTATCTCGGTGAGGATTGGCGGCGGGCTGGTCACCACCTTTATTGAATCAGTGATGAGCACCTTTTCTCAGTCCTGGCCTAACGTGTTCGTGGATATTATTGTCGGCAGCATGCAGGAGATGCTCAACGATATCGCCAGCGGCGAAGCGGATATGGCGGTCGCCTTCGGCCCCATCGGCAACCCTGAGCTTAAACGCCACAGCTTTCAGTGGGGCCCCATCTGCGCGGTGGTCTCTCCTGAGCATCCCATCGCTGCCCTGCCCGCCGTCACTATCGATGAGCTCACACACTATCGCCTGATCGCGCTCACCGACAGCTTTGGCCTGCAGCGCCATATGAACGCCATGTTTAAAACTGCAGGACGGCAGTTTCACCCGGCCTATCGCTGCAACCTCTTTTCGACCGCCATGAGCCTGAGCCAGGCGGGATTAGGCGTCTCTTTTATGACCGCATACGCCGCCCGGGAGGCGATCGCCCACGGTATTCTGCGGGCGGTTCCTATCGACCATCCTATTGCCAGCAGCGCCCAGTGCCATCTGCTACGCAACTCCGATCGCCGCTTTTCCCCGGCGGCGCATCATATGTGGCGGCTGTTGCATAACGCTTTTCGCGATGCGCAGCGGGCGCTGGCGGCCTGAGCTTATTCGGTCACCACGAACCGGGTTGGCGCAAAGCAGTTCAGCAGCCGATGCATAAGAAAGACCATGGTCAGCGTAACGATCAGCGCCACGGTCACGGAGGTAATGCGGTACAGATCGCTGAACACCAGGTCCTGGTCCGGATGCAGGTTCTGGCCGAACATGATGCCAATAGTGGTGATGCTGGCGAAGCCAACGCCTGCCCCCACCTTCTCCATCACGTGCAGCCGGGCGCTAAACGCCAGCCCCAGCCCAATCAACGGCATCATCAGCACCATATGGTTGCTGAAGTCGTAGATAATCAGCTGCACCACCAGGATATAAAGGCAGGCCAGCACCACCCCCACCACGCGCCAGATCGAGCTGATCACCGCGCCGCGATAGTGCATCGGGAACAGAATTAAGATGCCCGCCATCAGCGCCGACAGCGAGTCGCTCAGATCGCAGACCTGAAAAATCACAAAGATCATCGTCGCCACGCTGCCGGAAAGCAGCGATTCGTGGCGGATACGCGCGGCATCTTTTTCAATGCGCGGCGGCGGCTTGCGCGGTTCAACGTCCGGGATGAAGTAGTTCAGCAGCGCGCTGAGCGCCACCGCCATCACGCAGGCCTCCATATTGGAGAACATCAGCGTGTGCCAGTTGCTGGTGGGATAGCTCATAAAGTTGAGCATCGTGCTTTGACACACCACGCCCATCGACCCCAGCAGAAACAGCGGCCCCTGGCTCATAAAGCGAAAGCGCATCACGTACAGGCCAAACACCACCAGCGTCATGATGACCGGCCACTGCGATAAATAGCCGACGATTAACACCATTTCGACGCAGTTCACCGCCGCACTGAACACAAACTGCCGCGCCACGTGGCGGTTAAACACCGGCACCAGCGACAGCAGCATCAGCGGATAAACCACGAAGAAGACGCCGTACTGCACGTCATAGAAAGTTGATATGCTCAGCGCGATAGTACCGGCCACGGCGATACGCAAGGTCTGGCGAAAATCGTTCGCCGTGTAGACGATGTTGCCGTGCGGGGTGAAGACCCGCGCCAGGGTATTAATAGACATAGTGCAGGAAGCTCACCAGATGGATCTGCGCGCCGGCGAAGGTACGGGCGAACGGGCCATCGCTGTTATAGAGCTGTACCGTGGCGCGGGCGCCGGTGGGCAGCGGCTTATCCAGCGGCTCGTCCAGAGCGACGTGAATGCGCATGCGCTGCGCGTCGCGCACCCAGCGGGTGGATTGCTCCGGCTGCGATAGCTGGCCGTTAACTTCTTCTTGTCCAGCCAGAATACCGGCATCGCTGCTGGTGACGTGCGCCGGGAAGACTTTGCCCGGCAGCGCATCGAACACCACCGCGGCATCGGTATTCACGCCGGTGTGGCGCAGGCTCTTCTCGCGGAAATCGGCGACGATATCGGTCTGATTGCTCACCAGCGCCAGCAGCGGCGTGGCGGCGGTGGCGTACAGACCAGGGTTAAGCTGCAGGTTGCTCACCATCCCGTCAGTCTCCGCGCGGACCTTCGTCCAGCCGAGGTTAAGCTGCGCCTCTTCCAGCGCGTTGCGGTACTTCTGCAGCGTGACGTTGCGCCCATCGTCGCGCTCGCCGCGCTGGATCAGCAGATTGTGGATACTAGCGTTGAGCGCGCTGACCGACTGTTCGCTGGTCTGCCAGGTGGTGCGCACTTTATCCAGATCCGACTGGGAAACGTTCTGCATGGTGCTCAGACGCTGATAGCGATCGAACGTGACCTTATCGTTGCGCGCGGTGTACTGGGCGGTACGAAGGTTGGCGCGGGCAGAAGCGATCTGCGCGTCCAGCTGCTGGTTACTGAGTTTCGCCTGTTCAAGCGCGATCTGCGCCGCTTCCACTTTATTGATAAACGGCGTTGGATCCAGTTCATAGAGCAGATCGCCCTTCTTCACCTGGCTGTTGTTATGCACATAGACATGGGAGACATAGCCGGAGACGCGCGACGAGACCGGCGTGACCACGCGCATCACGGTGGAATCCGGCGTGAGCGGGATCCAGATATCGGCAACGATAAACCAGGCGAATATGACCAGGAAGGCGGCAATACTCACCCTTACCCAGCGGGCAAATTTCTGTTCAGGGGTCATCATAGTGTTTTAGATCTTGTTATCTTCTTCGCGGATAGTCCGCAGATTGCAGGCGATTTGATTTAACGTGGCGCTAAAGGCGGCGAGCTGCGCTTCAGGGAGGGTTTCGGTGACGCGCTGTTGATAGGCCTCAATCACGCGGTTCAGCTTCTCCAGAATAGCGCGGCCTTCCGTCGTCAGCGTCAGCAGGCGTATGCGTTTGTCATAAGGCGATGTTGAACGCAGCAGATAGCCCTGCTTTTCCAGCTGCGTGAGGGTGCGCATCAGCGGCGGCAGTTCAATGCCCTGCACCTCCGCCAGCTCGCTGACCGAGACGTTATCCCCCAGTTGGTGCAGCTGCATCAGCACCGTCCAGCTTGACTGGGTCAGGCCGGTGTCGGTGATGGCAGAATCAATAATCGCGCGCCACTGGCGCACCACCATCGCCATGCGCATGCCCATCGGGCGGCGGGCAAACAGGTCGTCTTCGGTCATTTTACTTTCCTCACTTAGCTGTGAAGAAAATAATACTTATCACGATAAGTATCAAGAAACGAAGAGTGGATAAGCATGAATTGATAAATTATGTGAATGTATCATCCCCGGTCGCGCTCACGCTTACCGGGGCTACAGCTCCGCGCGGTCTGGTAGCCCGGACAAGGCGCGTCAAGCGCCGCCTCCGGGAAACCCACCGTCCGCACTCATGCTCCCGGGGCTACAGCTCTGCACGGTCTGGTCGCCCGGACAGGCGCGTCAAGCACCGCCTCCGGGGAAATCCACCGTCCGCACTCACGCTCCCGGGGCTACAGCTCCGCGCGGTCTGGTAGCCCGGACAGGCGCGTCAAGCGCCGCCTCCGGGGAAATCCACCGTCCGAACTCACGCTCCCGGGGCTACAGCTCCGCGCGTTCTGGTAGCCCGGACAGGCGCGTCAAGCGCCGCCTCCGGGGAAATCCCCGGCCGCGCTCACGCTTACCGGGGCTACAGCTCTGCGCGGTATGGTAGCCCGGACAGGCGCGTCAAGCGCCGCCTCCGGGAAAATGCCGGGTAACAAATCGCACTTTTTAATTGATCTGATCCCGGCGCAGCCCGACATCTTTTAGCTGTTCGTCGCTCATACGCTGCAATGTTCTGCGCGTTTGCTCACGAAGCCACCACTTTTTGAACGCCCGCGCCAGAAATACGAAGCCGATAAACGGCTGTCTTGCCCGATTTTCGTGAAATTCCATCCTCTACCTCCTCACCTTGCCAGAGGCTTTATCTTCACGGATCCGCGGCCAAACAATACAGATTCACAAAATACTTTTCTTTAACATACAGATTCGCTAAAACGTACAGCAGACCTCACTTTTACCGCCAATCTGTACTGGTTTATTGATCTGTATGGCGACGATCAAGGATACAGCATGACCCGCTATCAACATCTGGCCAGCCTGCTGGCAGAACGCATCGAACAGGGGCTGTATCGCCCCGGCGAAAAGCTGCCGTCGGTGCGCAGCCTGAGCCAGGAGCACGGCGTCAGCATCAGCACCGTTCAGCAAGCCTACCAGACACTGGAACAGCAGCAGCTGATCGTACCGCAGCCGCGTTCCGGCTATTTTGTAGCCCCGTGCAAAGCTCAGCCGCCGGTGCCGCCGATGTCGCGGCCGGTCCAGCGCCCGGTAGAGATCACTCAGTGGGATCAGGTGCTGACCATGCTCGACGCCCGCCACGATAAATCGATTATCCCCTTCGGCGGCGGCTCGCCGGACGTCACCCAGCCAAGCCTGAAGCCTATCTGGCGCGAGCTGAGCCGGGCAATTCAGCACAACCTTAGCGAAGTGCTGAACTACGACGAGCTGGCCGGGCGTCGCGAGCTGCGCGAACAGATCGCCCGCCTGATGCTCGACGGCGGATCGGTGGTCACCGCCAACGATCTGGTACTTACCAGCGGCTGCCACAGCGCGCTGTCGCTGGCGCTGCTGTCGGTGTGTCAGCCTGGCGATATCGTCGCCGTCGAATCCCCTTGCTACTACGGCACCATGCAGATGCTGCGCGGATTAGGGCTAAAAACCATCGAGATCCCCACCGATCCGGAAACCGGGATCAGCATCGAGGCGTTAGAGCTGGCGCTCGATCAATGGCCGATCAAAGGGGTGATCCTGGTCCCCAACTGCAATAATCCGCTGGGATTTATCATGCCGGATGCCCGCAAGCGGGCGGCGCTGTGCCTCGCCCAGCGCCACGATATCGTTATCTTTGAGGATGATATCTACGGCGAGCTGGCAACCGAATACCCGCGCCCTCGCACGATCCATTCCTGGGATATCGACGGCCGGGTGATGCTCTGCAGTTCGTTTACCAAAACCATCGCTCCCGGCCTGCGCATCGGCTGGATTGCCCCCGGCCGTTATTACGATCGCCTGCTGCAGATGAAGTATGCCGCCAGCGGCACCAACGTTCCCTCCACCCAACTGGCGGCTTGTAATTTTATTCGCGAAGGCCACTATCACCGCCACGTGCGAAGAATGCGGCAGATCTACCAGCGCAATATGGAGATCTACACCTGCTGGCTGCGGGAGTTTTTCCCCAGCGGGATCTGCGTTACCCGCCCGAAAGGCGGCTTTATGCTGTGGGTCGAGCTGCCGGAGCAGGTGGATATGGTCTGCGTCGCGAAGCAGCTGTGCCGGCTGAAGATCCAGGTCGCGCCGGGATCGCTGTTCTCCGCATCCGGGAAATACCGCAACTGCTTAAGGATCAACTGCGCTCTGCCGCCGATAGAGAAGCATAAAGAGGTGATGGTGCAGCTGGGCATGGCGGTCAAGGTGGCGATGGAGTGATTAATCATCTTAACTAATGGAAAATATATGGAAAGCAACTTAAAAAAATTTTCGACCAATGCATTAAAAATTATTCCAGGATATGATTTCCTCTCGGAAATGTATATATTCATTAAACACCCGGAAATATATGACGGCACCCATGAATATGCTCCACTGGTAAATTCTGGCGCTAATTTATTAAAATCAACATTAATTGTAGGCTCATTGATAGCTGCATTCAGTTTTCTTTCAATAAAATTAGCTCCCATAACTAGCTTTAAATTAATATTCAATCAACTATATTGGTACATTCTTTTGTTAATCCAACCTATAAAGTTTGGAGTCTTTTTCTGGCTGTGCATGTCTACAGCAACTCGATTTAAAAAAAATGTGTGTCATTGTGTTTATTTCTTTCAGGTGCTTCAAACCTACGCGGTTATTAATGTAATAATATTCTTCTTGTTTTGCATTGCCATCAACAGAATTTTCCTTACTGGAGATTTTAACAGACCATCTGGCAACATTGATCTAATGATAGGTTTTATATTGGCATTGCTTGTTCTTACACTTACATTCAGACTATTAATAGCTCCATCATTTCGTTACTTGTCGATGTATTACAAAAAACCATCCAGTGCAATTATCCTTCTCTTATCAATTAGCATCTCTTATTATTCAGCTAATCAAATAAAATTAGCAGACGGAAAGGGAATGGTGAACAAGAAAGAATTCTGCGAATTATCTTATGATTTAAAAATAAAGCCCTCACACATTAATAAAATCGATAAAAACCTATACCTGAATGAGTGTATAAATATCTTCTCCCAGAATTAATAATTATGTAAAATCAGAAGGTTCCTGTTCACGTAAAGAGAGAACTATGGCTGACCTGAACCTGAGTACCCTGACGGAAGCAGACATCATCACCAAACGCGTTATGCCCGCCATCCTCGATGCCGGCTGGAGCGACACAACGCAAATCAGACAAGAGGTCAAACTCCGGGACGGTAAGGTCATCGTGCGCGGCAAAGTCGCGGCGCGTAGAACGGTGAAATCCGCCGATATCGTGCTGTATCACAAGCCGGGCATTCCGCTGGCGGTGATTGAAGCCAAAGCCAACAAGCATGAAATCGGCAAAGGGATGCAGCAGGGCATCGAGTACGCACGCCTGCTGGACGTACCTTTCGTCTTCGCCACCAACGGCGATGGCTTTATCTTCCATGATAAAACGGCAACCGGCGAGATTGAGCGAGAAATTACCCTCGATGAATTCCCAACGCCTGACGAATTGTGGCAAAAATACTGCGTCTGGAAAGGCTACACCGAAGCCCAACTTCCGGTAATTACCCAGGACTACTACGACGACGGCAGCGGCAAAGCGCCGCGTTATTACCAGCTACAGGCCATCAATAAAACCATTGGAGCCGTTTCCGCCGGGCAGAACCGCGTTCTGCTGGTGATGGCAACCGGAACGGGGAAAACCTACACCGCCTTCCAGATCATCTGGCGCTTATGGAAAGCGAAAAATAAGAAGCGGATCCTGTTCCTCGCCGATCGCAACATTCTGGTCGATCAGACCAAGAATAACGACTTCCTGCCGTTTGGCACGGCGATGACCAAGGTCACCGGGCGCACCATCGACCCGGCCTTTGAAATCCATCTCGCGCTGTACCAGGCCATCACCGGCCCGGAAGAAGAACAAAAAGCCTTTAAACAGGTAGCGCCGGATTTCTTTGACCTGATTGTCATCGACGAATGCCATCGCGGCAGCGCCTCCGAAGACAGCGCGTGGCGCGAAATCCTGGACTATTTCAGCGCCGCCACGCAAGTTGGCTTAACCGCCACGCCGAAAGAGACTCATGAAGTCTCCAGCACCGATTACTTCGGCGACCCGGTGTATATCTACTCGCTGAAAGAAGGTATCGAAGACGGCTTCCTTGCTCCCTATAAAGTGGTGCGCGTCGACATCGACGTCGATCTCCAGGGCTGGCGCCCGACCAAAGGCCAGACGGATAAAAACGGTGAGCTGATCGACGACCGTATCTACAACCAGAAAGATTTTGACCGCACGATGGTGATCGATGAGCGCACCGAACTGGTAGCGAAAACCATTACCGATTACCTCAAACGCACTAACCCGATGGATAAAACCATCATCTTCTGTAACGACATCGATCACGCGGAGCGGATGCGCCGCGCGCTGGTCAATCTCAACCCGGAACAGGTCAAAAAGAACGACAAGTACGTGATGAAAATCACCGGCGATGACGACATTGGCAAAGCCCAGCTGGATAACTTTATTAATCCCAAAAAAGAGTATCCGGTTATCGCCACCACCTCCGAGCTGATGACCACCGGCGTGGACGCCAAAACCTGCAAACTGGTGGTGCTGGACCAAAACATTCAGTCGATGACCAAATTCAAGCAGATCATCGGCCGCGGCACCCGCATCGATGAACGCTACGGCAAGCTATGGTTCACCATCCTCGACTTCAAAAAGGCCACCGAACTGTTCGCCGACGAGCGCTTCGACGGCATCCCGGAAAAGGTGATGGACACCACGCCGCAAGATATCGCCGACCCGGAGTCTGATTTTGAAGAGCAATTCGACGAACACGAAGAAGAGACTGAAGACGACATCACCGGTGTCGATGAAGATCCCGCCCCGTATACCGTCACCGATTCCGGCGATGTCGGCCCGCTGCCGGAAGATGACGAGAACAAAGTGCGCAAGTTTCACGTCAACGGCGTGGCTGTCGGCGTGATTGCCCAGCGCGTGCAGTATTACGATGCCGACGGCAAGCTGGTCACCGAATCCTTCAAAGATTACACCCGCAAAACGCTGCTCAAAGAGTACGCCTCGCTGGATGATTTCACCCGCAAATGGCAGGGCGCCGAGCGCAAAGAAGCCATTATCAAGGAACTGGAACAGCAGGGGATTATCTGGGAAGTGCTGGCGGAAGAGGTCGGTAAAGAGCTCGACCCGTTCGACATGCTGTGCCACGTGGTGTATGGTCAGCCGCCGTTAACCCGCAAAGAGCGGGCGGAGAACGTGCGCAAGCGCAACTACTTCACCAAATACTCCGACGCCGCGCAGGCGGTGCTGAACACGCTGCTGGATAAATACGCCGACGCGGGCGTGCAGGAAATAGAGAGTATTCAGGTGCTGAAGCTCAAGCCGTTCGACAGCATGGGTACGCTGCCGGAGATCATTAAAAGCGGATTCGGCGACCGTAACGGGTATAATCAGGCCATCAGCGAGCTGGAGAGCGAAATCTACCACTTACCTCCCCGCTCCGCGTAACCACTCCCCTTTTGCGCCTTCTGCTGCCACCGCGTAGCAGAAGGCCTTATTGTTAATGAAACACGGAACACATCATGTCAATCAGCTCGGTTATCAAATCATTACAGGACATTATGCGCAAAGACGCCGGCGTGGACGGCGATGCGCAGCGCCTCGGCCAGCTCTCCTGGCTGCTGTTTCTGAAAATCTTTGACGCCCAGGAAGAAGCGCTGGAACTGGAGCAGGATAGCTATCAGTACCCGATCCCGCAGCGCTACCTGTGGCGCACCTGGGCGGCAAACGCCGAGGGCATTACCGGCGACGCCCTGCTGGAGTTCGTCAACGACGACCTGTTCCCGACGCTGAAAAACCTCACCGCCCCCATCGATAAAAATCCGCGCGGCTTTGTGGTCAGACAGGCGTTCAGCGATGCCTATAACTACATGAAAAACGGCACCCTGCTGCGTCAGGTGATCAACAAGCTCAACGAAATCGACTTCACCAGCGCCAGCGAACGCCACCTGTTCGGCGATATTTACGAACAGATCCTCAAAGATCTGCAATCGGCGGGCAATGCCGGTGAGTTCTACACCCCGCGAGCGGTGACCCGCTTTATGGTCGATCGCGTCGATCCGAAGCTCGGCGAGTCAATTATGGATCCGGCCTGCGGTACCGGCGGCTTCCTCGCCTGCGCGTTCGATCACGTAAAAAACAACTACGTGCAGAGCGTGGCCGATCACCAGACGCTGCAACAGCAGATCCACGGCGTGGAGAAAAAGCAGCTCCCGCACCTGCTGGCGACCACCAATATGCTGCTACACGGTATCGAAGTGCCGGTGCAAATCCGTCACGACAATACCCTCAACAAGCCGCTGTCGTCGTGGGATGAACAGCTGGATGTGATCGTCACCAACCCGCCGTTCGGCGGCACCGAAGAAGACGGTATCGAGAAGAACTTCCCGGCAGAGATGCAGACCCGCGAAACGGCGGATCTGTTCCTGCAACTGATCGTTGAAGTGCTGGCGAAGAACGGCCGCGCGGCGGTGGTGCTGCCGGACGGCACGCTGTTTGGCGAAGGCGTCAAAACCAAGATCAAAAAGCTGCTCACCGAGGAGTGCAACCTGCACACCATCGTGCGTCTGCCGAACGGCGTGTTTAACCCGTACACCGGAATCAAAACCAACCTGCTGTTCTTTACCAAAGGCCAGCCGACCAAAGAGATCTGGTTCTACGAGCATCCGTACCCGGCGGGCGTGAAGAACTACAGCAAAACCAAACCGATGAAGTTTGAGGAATTCCAGGCCGAGATCGACTGGTGGGGCAACGAGGCCGACGGCTTCGCCAGCCGCGTCGAGAACGAACAGGCGTGGAAGGTCAGCATCGACGAGGTGATTGCCCGCAACTTTAACCTCGATATCAAAAACCCGCACCAGGCGGAAATCGTCAGCCACGATCCGGACGAACTGCTGGCACAGTACGCGAAGCAGCAGCAGGAGATCCAGACCCTGCGCCACCAGCTGCGCGATATCCTCGGCGCGGCGCTCTCCGGTAAGGAGGCCAACTAATGGTGGTGGAAAAACTGATTGTCGACCATATCGATACCTGGACCACGGCGCTGCAAACCCGCTCCACCGCCGGGCGCGGCAGCTCGGGTAAGATTGACCTGTACGGCATTAAGAAGCTGCGCGAGCTGATTCTGGAGCTGGCGGTACGCGGCAAGCTGGTGCCGCAGGATCCGAACGATGAACCGGCGTCGGTGCTGCTGGAGCGTATTGCGGCGGAAAAGGCCGAGCTGTTGAAGCAGGGGAAAATTAAAAAGCAGAAGCCGCTGCCGGAGATTAGCGAGGAGGAGAAACCGTTTGAGCTGCCGGTGGGGTGGGAGTGGACAACACTCAATACTCTTGCAGAAATAAATCCCAAAATAGATGTATCTGATGATGAGCAAGACATATCTTTTGTTCCGATGCCTCTCATATCAACAAAATTTGACGGGTCTCATGATTTTGAAGTCAGAAAATGGAAAGAGATAAAAAAAGGTTATACCCACTTTGCCAATGGTGATATAGCCATTGCAAAAATTACACCTTGCTTTGAAAATAGCAAAGCAGCAATATTTTCTGGATTAAAAAATAATGTCGGTGTTGGAACAACAGAATTACATGTCGCGCGCCCGTACAGCCAGGCAGTTAATCAGCAATATCTTCTTTTAAACTTTAAATCACCTGGTTTTCTTAAAACCGGTGAATCTCAGATGACAGGCTCCGCAGGCCAGAAGCGTGTGCCTAGAAATTTCTTTGAAAACTATCCGCTACCATTCCCTCCATTACAAGAACAAGAACGAATAGTAAACAATTTTACTCAATTGATGATCCTCTGCGACGAACTGGAACAGCACTCACTGGCCAGTCTGGACGCCCATCAACAGCTGGTTGAAACCCTGCTAACCACGCTAACTGACAGCCAGAACGCCGATGAACTGGCCGAAAACTGGTCGCGTATCAGCGAGCATTTCGACACGCTGTTTACCACCGAAGCCAGCATTGATGCCTTAAAACAGACCATTCTGCAACTGGCGGTGATGGGCAAACTGGTGCCGCAGGACCCGAACGATGAACCGGCCTCTGAACTGCTCAAACGTATTGCGCAGGAAAAAGCGCAACTGGTGAAAGACGGGAAAATTAAAAAGCAAAAACCGTTGCCACCGATTAGCGATGAGGAAAAACCGTTTGAATTGCCAGATGGGTGGGAATGGTGCCAAGTTAATGATATAGGTGATTTAAAGCTTGGACGGCAACGATCCCCGAAAGATCACCACGGCCCATATATGATCCCTTACCTACGGGTTGCAAATGTTCATGATAATGAAATTCGAACTGATGATATCAAGCTTATGAACTTTACACCGGAGGAACAAACTCTATACTCACTCAAATTTGGTGATATTTTGCTAAATGAAGGACAGAGTTTAGAATTGGTAGGGCGTTCAGCAATTTTCAGAGATGAAATAGCACAAGTATGCTTCCAAAACACTTTAATCCGTTTGAGAGCAAATGAGTCAGTTAGCAATGAATATATTCTTGAATATTTCCGACATTGCCTCTATTCAGGAAGATTTCAAAAAGCAGCAACACAAACAACAAATATAGCTCATTTGAGCATATCAAGACTCGCACCGATCGAATTCCCACTTCCTCCTTATAAAGAGCAAGTTAGAATTGTGAATAAAATTAAAAAATTAGAGATTTTATGTGAAAATATAAAAGCAAAACTAAAATCCGCCCAACAAACCCAGCTCCACCTGGCAGACGCCCTCACCGACGCCGCCATCAATTAACCCGCCCTTCATAAACCAATAAAGCGGCTAAATAGCCGCTTTATTCCCATCACCAAAAATAATCCTTTCCTTTATCCCCGCCATTATTTTCATTCATTTTCAGCTGGACTTTCCTTCTATTCCCTGATGATATATCCAGGTATTTTTCGCAAGACGCCCGTGCGGCAACACGAGCGCCTCGCTAATCACAATCCCTATTGAAAAGGAATAGAGACCATGACTACCCCGCATTCTATTGCAGAATTCACCGATCCAGAAGTCTCCCCGGAAAATAACCGTAAAGGCACCGTCAGTTACGCGAGCCGCTTTGAAGATCGCCAGCCTATCCCGGCGATTATCATGAAAGGCCAGTGGCTGGAAGCTGCCGGTTTTGCCACCGGCACCAAAATCGATATCAAAGTAATGGAAGGCTGTATCGTGATTACCGCGAAGCAGCCGGAGCCGGAACTGGTAGAGTCTCTGCGCCAGCTGCATAAGCTGTCGGCGCGCAAACAGAAGCAGGTGCAGGAGTTTATTGCCGTGATTGGCGACAAGCCCCGCAGGCAGAAAAATTAAAACCAGCCACCCGGCAGCCTCCGCGCTGCCGGGTTGACATCGAGGCTACGCCGCCGCGCTATCCATCTGTTTTTCAAACGCCTGGCGGATCAGCCCCATCACATACGGCAGCTGAGCAATATCGCTGAAACCGACTTCTACATCACCATTGCCCCAGCGGCCAAGATCCGTTACGTCTTTCGCCATCCCTTTCGGGTCAACCAGCTCATGGAACGGCATATTCAGCGACAGGCGCAGTCGGCTTTTCTGCGGTACCACGTCGACAAAATTGGTCTCCGCCTTGAAGGCGACATACAGCTTCAGCACCTCCTGGGTGATGCTTGCATCCAGCTTTAAAATTTCCGGCGCCAGCTGGTCAAACAGCATCCGGCTGTGCGAACCAACTTCCAGTTGATGAAAGTCCGACAGACTGTAGTTCATGGTTTTTTCAGGCTGCTGACGATACTGACTCAGCACCTCTTCACTCAGCGCAGGCGCGCACCAGACCTGAACGGCCCGCTTCGCCAGACGCTCGGCCCGCGCATCTATTGCCGCTTCATCCCATTTCTCGCACTGCCCTAACCCGGCGTTTAAATGCAGTGGGCTTTCCTTGAAACCGCCAGCAATGTCGCGTTTTTCCACAAAGGCTTTATCACTGTAACGCGAGTTATAGCCGGTTAACGTCAGATTCCCCAGCGTATGCAGCCGTTCTTTATGTATCCGCTGCCAGTCGCTGCCCAATTCTTCACGCCATTTTGCCGGCAGATTTTCATTCTGCGGCATAATGTGTTCAATCGTATATTCATCCACCGCCACGCGCTCTTTACGCTGATAATTTTCCAGACGACGCAGCCAGTAACTGCGGCTGCGGAAGTTATACAGATCGCGCTCTTTTAATTTAAGGCTGAATTCATCATCATCCGGAAAACGTCGGTAGCTCGGCAGTTCCAGTAAATGCGCCTGAATACTTTCCAGATAGTTTTCTTTATTTAATACCTTATAAAACGTGGCGAAGGTTTTGTTTAGCGAGTTAGTGGGAATGGCGCACACCGCGCGGCGGAAAACATACGACTCAATAAGCCTTATTGCACTCAGGAAATCGTCAGGCAATAAATCACCCTCACGGTAATCGTAATACATCGCCAGCAGGAATGGATAGGCAACATCGACCTTTAACTCGCGCAAATCCTGAAACGCAGCCGCGAGAGGTTTATCGCTCTCTTTGCCCAACGCCATCGCACAAAAATATTCCGCATAGCGTTGAATATCCGCCACCAGCGCATCGACCCCCGCTTCGGCGACAGGCAGGCTACGCGCATGCAGCTTAAAGGCTTCATAAACTTCATCAGTACGGGGAATATCCCCCGTTTTGACCGTCAGATAATGGCGCATAAAGCTATCGAAATATTCACTGTAGCCTTTCTGCCCGAAGGCAATTTCCATCGGCCGCCAGTGGTCATCATACAGCCGCGTCTGATGCTCCGGCTCCAGCCCCATCAGAATAAAGTTGCGAACTAAATCGGCCTGGCTGAGCGCTTTCCCCGTTGAGTTCATGCTTTCAAAGATCAGCTGCGGGTTGTCCTGCCCGCGATTGAGCGCCACATCGACAATCAATAGCTTAGATAATCCACGACACAGCGGAATCAGGTCATCGCCTAATTTACTGATTTGCTCATCGAAGAATTCAAAATTGGCCGCGATACGCTGCGAACCGTTTTCAGGCAGCGGTTTTTGCTTAATCAGCGCCAGCAGGCTGTCTTTATCGGTCTCCGTCAGCAGCAGCTTATAGCCTCTCTCCCCGGATTCATAAGGGTTGAGCAAATAGTAATTACGTAATTTCATCGCGGAGAAGCCGTCAATCAGCTCTTCATCGCCAAGATGACGGGATAGCGCTTCTAGCAGCAGCATTGCGGTGGTCAGACGCTGCTGACCATCAATGACCAGCAACGGAGAAATCCCCGACACCTGATACAGCCCCTGTTCGATATAAACAACGGAGCCAATAAAATGTGCAGAGATATCATCGCGCTGTCCGGCACGAATAATATCGTCCCAAAGCTGAAGACACTGCTGCTTAGACCATGAATAGGTGCGTTGATAGATTGGGATAACGAATTGCTGTGAGCGTTTAAGAAAATCAAGTAAGCGGGCTTCTGTAGCTTTCATTTTTAGCGTTCTCTTCCGTGAAACATCAAGTTCACCAATAATAACCACGCCCATGAGTAAGTTAAATGTAAATACTCAATACAGCGCGGGATTGTGAACCGACGCAGTACGGTTCAGTCGTGTGCAGGCCGATACCCCGGACAAGGCGCGTCAAGCGCCGCCTCCGGGGGCTCTCTTCTCCTGGCCCCAAACCTTACGATGCGCTCATATCACCGCATAGTTAAAAACCATACCGGCGCAGGCAGCAGCGTAATATGCTGGATAATAAACCCAATACAGTAAACAATTAGCAAATGACAACTAACGACAAAATAACAAAAATGTTTTTTGCTAAATAACCAGCATATAAAGCAACCCAACAAAAATCATTAACCGCATGTTTTATCAGCAAATATATATCTTTTATTTTTAAGGAAGCGGGCGTAATTGCCTTCCCGTGCTAATCCCGATAAATTCACTCCTTCCCCCTGCGGGAAACTCTAAATATAAAAAACGCAACAATATAACCGGGATGAATGTCATGAAAATAACCAAAGACCAGGTGGTCTACGCCATGTCGCGCGATAACGCTCCTGTCGCTACCGTCAGCAGCGGAAGCGAAGTGCTGTTTGAAACCTGCGACTGCTTCTCCGACCAAATCACCTCCGCCGATGCCGTGTTCAACGAGCTGGACTGGCAGCGCATCAACCCGGCGACCGGGCCGGTCTACGTCGAGGGCGCCGAGCCGGGTGATGCGCTCAAGGTCACCATCAAGCGCATTACCCTGAGCAGCCAGCAGGCGGTGATGGTCACCGCGCCGCAGCTCGGAGTGATTGGCGATGAGCTTGATGCCCCGAAGGTCACTATCGTCCCGATTGAAAACGACCATGCCGTGCTGCCCGGCAACGTGCGCGTCCCGCTCAACCCGATGGTCGGCGTGATCGGCGTCGCGCCTGCCGGGGAAGCCATCTCCTGCGGCACGCCGGATAGCCACGGCGGCAATATGGACTGCAAAATGATTACCGCCGGCAGCACCCTGTGGCTGCCGGTCAACGTTCCCGGCGCGCTGTTCGGGCTGGGGGATTTACACGCCGCGATGGGCGATGGCGAAGTTTCGGTTTGCGGTCTGGAAATCCCCGGCGAAGTGCTGGTCGAACTGACGGTGGTTAAAAACCGTCGCCTGCCGCTGCCGATGCTCGAAAACAGCGAGACCCTGTTTACCCTCGCTTCGGCACAGACGCTTGATGATGCCGCCGCCCTGGCCACCCGCAATATGGCGCATTTTATCGCCGACAATACCTCCCTGACGCTGGCTGAAGCGATCAGTATTCTGAGCATCGCCGGCGACCTGCAAATCTGTCAGGTGGTCGATCCGCTGAAAACCTGCCGCTATGCGTTACCCAAATCGGTGACGAAGCAGCTCTCCCTGAGCGTCGAAGGGGAGCAGGCATGAGCGTTGAACAATTTGGCTATAAGCAGGAGCTGCATCGGGCGCTGACGTTCCGCGATCTGCTGGTCTACGGCATGATATTTATGGTGCCCATCGCGCCGTTTGGCGTCTTTGGCTACGTCTGGGACGGCGCGCAGGGCATGGTGGCGCTGGCCTATCTCATCGGTATGGTGGCGATGTTCTTTACCGCCATGAGCTACTGGTCGATGTCGCGCGCGTTCCCTGTCTCCGGATCGGTATACGCGTATGCCCAGCGCGGTATTCATCCGATTGTCGGCTTTTTTGCCGGCTGGCTAATCCTACTGGACTATATTCTGGTGCCCTCGCTGCTCTACATCGTCAGCGCGGCGGCGCTGGCGCCTATGCTGCCTGGCGTGCCGGGCTGGCTGTGGATTGTCGGCTTTATTGCGATTAACAGCCTGATTAACCTGCGCGGCATTACCTTTACCGCGCGCGCCAATAACACGATTCTGATCGCGGAGATCGTGGTGCTGTCGGTGTTCGTCGTGCTGGGGCTGATTGCGCTCTACTCCGGCGCCGGGGCGGGCCATCTGACCCTCGACCCGCTCTATAACGCCGATAAGTTCAGCCTGCCGCTGGTGATGGGCGCGGTCTCCATCGCCGTGCTCTCGTTCCTCGGCTTCGACGGGATCTCCACGCTGTCGGAGGAAACGAAAGGCGGCGTAGATACCGTGGGTAAGGCGTCGCTGGGCGCGCTGATGCTGGTCGGTTCGCTGTTTATCCTGCAGACGTGGATCGCCGCCGATCTGGCGCAGGGGATGACGTTCAGCAGCCTTGATACCGCCTTCTACGATACCGCGAATCTGGCGGGCGGCGGCTGGCTGAAGTATGTCACCATGTGGTCGACTGTGATCTCCTGGGGGATTGCCAACGCCCTGGTGGCGCAGGCCGCCGTGTCGCGCATTCTGTTTGCGATGGCGCGCGACAAGCAGCTGCCGCAGCTGCTGGCAAAAGTGCACCCGCGGCTGAAAACGCCTTACGTTAGCACCCTGTTTGTGGCGCTGATTTCGCTGGCTTCCGGCCTCTGGTTCTACGGCGATATCGATAACCTCAGCCGTCTGGTGAACTTCGGCGCGCTGATGGGCTTCCTGGTGTTGCATATTGCGGTCATCAACCACTATCTGATCCGCAATAAGTCACGCAATCTGGTGATGCACCTGCTGTTCCCGGTGATTGGCCTGTGCATTATCGGCTTTGTGATTTATGAGATGGACGTGCAGGCCAAGGTGCTTGGGCTGAGCTGGCTGGCGGTTGGCGTGGTCTATTACCTGCTGATGCGCCTGGTGCTCAAGCGCAATGTGGAACTGAAGCTGGAAGGCTAGCGCGATTTATCTCCCCGGCTCGCGCTGCGCTTAGCCGGGCTACGGGTTCCCGGCCGTCTGCGAGCCGGTAGCCCGGACAAGGCGCGTCAGCGCCGCCTCCGGGGAAACAACGCGCAATGCAGCCTCCGCTTTTCCCCGGCTCGCGCTGCGCTTAGGCGGGCTACGGGTTCCCGGCCGCCTGTTCGTCCTCGCCAAAAAACACCATACCTTTATAGGGCTTCGCCCGGCACGCCGCCAGGCGCTGGGCGAGGTTGCCAACATGCAGCTCCAGCTTGTGGCCGTCCGGGTCGAGAAAATAGTGCGACGCGCCTTCGCTTTTATTGGTTTTCCAAACCGGCACGCCAGCCGCATTCAGCCGTCCGGCAAAAAGCGCGAAATCCGCCTCCGCAATGCTGAAAGCATAGTGGGTGTAGTCGCTCTCCTCCGGCGGAGTAACGCGCCGCTGCGGGTCCAGCGACAGGCACAGCCAGAGGTCGCCGCAGGAAAAATACGCGCCTTTATCCCAGCGCGCGCGCAGCGTCATCCCGGGCAGCTGCTGATAAAACGCCACGCTCGGCGCCAGCTGGCTGACCGCCAGAGTCAGATGGTTTAATCCGCTTAACATGGCTTCTCCTCTAATGACGTTACGATTTGCTGACGCAGCCACCGATGCGCCGGGTCGCGATGCCAGCGCTCGTGCCACAGCATCAACATATCAAATCCGGCGACCGCCAGCGGCGGTTCGACCACCGTCAGACCCGCAGCTCCGCTCACCAGCCGCTCCGGCAGCACCGCCACCAGCTCGCTATTGCGCAGCGTCTCCAGCATAAACAGGAAATGTGGCACGGAAAGGACAACTCGCCGCGCCAGACCGAGATTCGCCAGCGCGCTATCGGTCGCGGCGCTGAATCCTCCGCCGTCCGGCGAGACAATCACCTGTTCCAGCTGGCAGAACTGCGCCAGAGTTAACGCCGACTGCAGCGCCGGGTGCCCGGCCCGCCCGGCAAGCACGTAGCGTTCGTGGAACAACAAACGCTGATGCAGCGCGGGCGGTGCACCATCGCGCGTGTGAAAAAACAGATCCACTTCGTCGCGATCCGCCTGCTGAACCAGCCGCGAAGGCTGCAGCTCAAACAGCGCCAGACGGCTGGCCGGAGAGGCGATGCGCAGCGCGTTGAGCGCTGGCAGCAAAATCGCCGACGCCATATAGTCGGTCGCCGCCACCCGCCAGGTCTGCGCCGCCGTGGCCGGGTCAAAAGGCTGAACCGGCGCCACCGCCAGCTCCAGCGCCAGCAGCGCATCGCGCAGCGGCCCGCGCAGTTCATCGGCGCGGGCGGTGGGCTGCATTCCGCGCGGCCCCGGCAGCAGCAGCGGGTCGGCGAAAATTTCCCGCAGTCTCGCCAGTTGGACGCTAACCGACGGCTGCGACAGGTTGAGGCGCTGCGCCGCCCGGGTGACGTTATTTTCGCTAAGCAGGACGTGAAGCGTGCGTAGCAGATTGAGATCCAGACGCTGGAGATTAACCATGACTATACCTGTCATTAAAGTAATTCATTTCTACTATAGCGCCGCCAACTCTACTCTGCAGCTCTCCCTTATGCTGAGATGATTTCAATGAAAATATTACTGGTTTACGCCCATCCTGAACCGCGTTCGCTTAACGGCGCGCTGAAAGATTTTACCGTGCAACATCTACAAAACGCCGGTCACGACGTGCAGGTGTCCGATCTCTACGCCATGCGCTGGAAGGCGGGATTTGATGCCGACGACAGCAGCGCCCCGCCGGTGGGTGCAAGCTGGCGGGCGACGCGAGATTCGCAATATGCCTTCGCTCACGGCACGCAGAGCGCGGATATCGTGGGCGAACAGGAGAAGCTGCTGTGGGCCGATACGGTGATTTTCCAGTTCCCGCTGTGGTGGTTTTCACTGCCCGCCATCATGAAAGGCTGGATTGATCGGGTTTACGCTTACGGGTTTGCCTACGGCGTCGGCGAGCATAGCGATACGCACTGGGGCGATCGCTACGGCGAAGGCACGTTCTCGGGTAAACGGGCGATGCTGGTCGTTACCGCCGGCGGATGGGCGGAGCACTATGCTCCGCGTGGAATTAACGGGTCTATCGACGGCATTCTGTTCCCCATTCAGCACGGGATGCTGTTCTATCCCGGATTTGAGGTGCTGCCGCCGGTGGTGTTCTACCGCACCGACAAACTCGATGAACAGCGCTTCGCCATCCTGCGCGAGGAGTTGGCCCGGCGGCTGGATACCCTCTCTGAAACGCCGCCCATTCCTTTCCGCCGTCAGAATCACGGCGACTATTTGATCCCCTCTCTGAACCTGCGTCCGGAGCTGGCGCCTGGAGAAAATGGCCTCGCTATCCACGTGAAGCCTATGTGAATCTCGGTGGGTGATATTCGCGGCGCGGCGAATATCACCACAATTCATAAGGTGAACTGTGAGCCTCCACGCAATAACGGCATCACGCCCCGCTACGCCCCTTCGCATATTGATAGCGATCAAGAATAATCATACCGTCTGGTCGGTATGATTCGGGCCATGAATATGGAAGCCCAACATCGTAAAAAAGATCCTGTCCGCCTGCATAAGCAGCTGCTGGAATCCGCAGCCACTATCGCCGGTCGGGACGGTATCGCCTCGCTGTCGCTGAACGCCGTCGCGCGCGAAGCGGGCGTCAGCAAAGGCGGCTTACTGCACCATTTCCCCAACAAGCAGGCGCTGATTTTCGCTCTCTTTGCCCGTCTGCTGGCAATTATGGAAGAAGCGATTTCAGAGCTTATGGCCGCGGATAACGTCTCTTATGGCCGATTTACCCGCGCCTATCTGCGCTATCTGTCGGCGCCGGAACTCACGGACACCCAGGAGAGCCGCCAGCTGATGGTGCTGTCGCTGGCCATGCCGGATGAACCGGTGCTGCGAAAATGCTGGCGCGACTGGATGCTGGACCATCTGGCGAAAGGGGATGAACTGGACAATAGCCATACCGGCACGCTGGTGCGCTATGCGGCGGACGGCATCTGGCTATCGGAATTAACCGAGGGGCGCACCATGAGCCCCGGGCACCGGCAGTCGCTGGTCAGCGATTTGACGAAGATGACGCTTCCTGCGTGAAGCATGTTGAGGCCACGATGCGCTATAACATCCATGGCCGTCTTATTTATGATGCAATGGACGGCACGCTAACGTTACCGGGAAGCGATGAGGCGGACAGCCAGCTGTCCATCACCGCCAACGCGCTGCTGTGGTTCTTCCTGCGCCACACCGAGGTGGTCAGCCGCGACGAAGTGCTTAAAAAAGTCTGGGATGACAATGGGTTAACCTCATCCAACAGCAATCTCAATCAATATCTGAGCATGCTGCGCAAAACCTTTCGCCACTACGATATCGACAACATTATCGTCACCGTATCGCGCGGATTGCTACAGCTCAATCCGGACCTCGCTATCGAGATGCTCGACGCCAGCCCGGAGCCGGAACCGGCGCCTGCGGCAGAAGCTGAGCCAGATCTGGCCACCGCCCCGGCAGAACAGAAGACCGTTTCCAGTCGCCACGCGCGCGGCACCTGCTGGTATCTGGCCGGCGGCTGCCTGCTCACCATCGCCCTGCTGCTGGTGGTCTGCAGTTTTCTCGGCGGCAGCACAGCGCACCCCATTACCCTGACGCAAATACGCCACAGCCAGTGCGAACTGCTGGCCAGCGATGAGATGCTGCGATCCGTTGCCGAAAGCGCCTACGGCAAGAATTTTGATGCTGTACGCCAGCGCCTGAAGCTGGAGTGCAAGCCCGGCGAACGCTTCGTCTTCTTCTATGGCGACCGGCTGGAAACCAACGGTCTGGGCCGGGTGTTCCTCGCCCACTGCGCGATGCATGAAGATAACCCGTTCAGCTACTGCGATAACTATTTTTATTATTCATGGAAGCCGCAATGAGAATCGCCCCGCGCCCCTTTTTCGCCCTCTCCAGCCTGGTGTTTATTGCCGCCGCCGGGTTCTGCGCCTGGAAGCTGCTGCCGGTCGAAAACGGCGGGGTAATGAGCTGTTCGACAAAAGCGATTATGCGCTTTGAGAACATGGAGAAGGAGAACGTTAACGGCAATATCCATTTCAACTTTGCCGCCAACGGCAAAGGGTCGATGGTCGTTGAAGGCTACACCGATTCCGCCGCCGGCTGGCTTTACCTCCAGCGCTACGTCAAATTCAGCTACACCAGCAAGCGCATCTCCACCACCGAGCGCCACTATCGCATCAGCAAGTGGGAATCCAGCGCCTCGTCCATCGATGAGTCGCCGGACGTGATCTTCGACTACTTTATGCGCGAGATGTCCGACAGCCACGATGGCCTGTTCCTGAACGCACAGAAGCTCAATGAGAAAGCCATTCTTCTCAGCTCTATCAACTCACCGCTCTACGTCTGCACGCTGAAGTCCGGCAGCAAGCTTGACTAAGCTCACACCCGCTTTTCCTTCCTCGCTTTCCCGTTAGTAAAACCGCACGTTTTGCATTTAGCCTGCCGAAGAAAACACGATCCTCCCCACACTTAGCATGGGAATAAATTACCCCCGATCTGCAATAAATTAGCAACTTATTAACATCAATCCGCCTCAGGCTAAATGGTGAAAAAAGCGCCACAATCGTCACTCAATCCGCCCTGCCATCGCAGCACAAATGCATAAATAAGCGCCTTAACCAATCTAAATCACAGAGTAAAAGACTAAAAATACCACGTCAGCAGATTTAAATTTCACTTCATTCGCCATTCCCTATAGTGAACCCCGAACGCCGCATCCGCGTCCTGACGCCGTTACGCGGTCGGTTTTCCGAATCACAAAACCTGTTCTGGAGGAGAAACCATGGGTGATGCATTAGGGCTTATCGAAACCAAAGGTCTGGTGGCCTGCATTGAAGCCGCGGATGCGATGTGTAAAGCCGCCAACGTCGAGCTGATTAGCTATGAAAACATCGGCTCGGGGCTGGTGACCGTCATGGTGAAGGGCGACGTCGGCGCAGTGAAAGCGGCTGTGGATTCCGGCGTGGAATCCGCGCAGCGCATCGGTGAAGTGGTGACCTCGCTGGTTATCGCTCGTCCGCATAACGACATCAACAAAATCGTCATTAAACACAAGGCCTGATGGCCAGGAGAACGCAAATGGGTGATGCATTAGGTCTGATCGAAACCAAAGGTCTGGTGGCCTGTATCGAAGCGGCGGATGCCATGTGTAAAGCCGCCAACGTTGAACTGATTGGCTATGAAAACGTCGGCTCCGGCCTCGTCACCGCGATGGTGAAGGGCGACGTCGGCGCGGTGAAAGCGGCGGTGGATTCCGGCGTCGAATCCGCGCAGCGCATCGGCGAAGTGGTGACTTCTCTGGTTATCGCCCGCCCGCATAACGACATCAACAAAATCGTCTCGCATTACAAAATCATAGATTAACCGGAGAAAAACCTGATGAAAGAAGCGCTAGGGCTTATCGAAACCAAAGGTCTGGTGGCCTGTATTGAAGCGGCGGATGCGATGTGCAAAGCCGCTAACGTTGAGCTGATTGGCTATGAAAACGTCGGCTCCGGCCTGGTCACCGCGATGGTGAAGGGCGACGTCGGCGCGGTGAATGCCGCGGTAGATTCCGGCGTGGAAGCGGCAAAACGCATCGGCGAAGTCGTCACCTCTCGCGTCATCGCGCGTCCGCATAACGACATCGAAAAAATCGCGGCGCAGCACAAAGCATGACCTGACAGGGCGCGCCCCGTCTCCACTCTTTTAGTCTGATGAAGGATAGACTCATGATTGAACTGGATAACGATTTGCAGTCCCGGCAGAACGCCCGGGAACTGGTGCGCAATGCCAAAAAGGCGCAGGCGATTCTGGCCACCTTTTCGCAGCAGCAAATCGACGCCATCGTGAAGAACGTGGCCCAGGAAGCAGCGCATCATGCCGAAGCGCTGGCGAAAATGGCCGCGGAAGAAACCGGTTTTGGCAACTGGCAGGACAAAGTGCTGAAGAACCGCTTCGCCTCGCTGCGCGTCTACGACGCCATCAAAGATATGAAGACCGTCGGCATCATTCATGACGATCCGCTACAAAAAGTGATGGACGTGGGCGTGCCGCTGGGGGTGATTTGTGCGCTGGTACCGTCGACCAACCCGACCTCCACGGTCATCTACAAAACGCTGATTGCCCTGAAGGCCGGCAACGCGATTATCTTCTCCCCGCATCCCGGCGCCCGCCAGTGCAGCTGGAAAGCGATTGAAATCGTGAAGCGCGCGGCGGAAGCGGCAGGGGCGCCTGCCGGTAGCGTCGACGCCATTAGCCAACTGACCCTCGAAGCCACCTCAGAGCTGATGCACAGCAAAGACGTGTCGCTGATCCTGGCGACCGGCGGCGAAGGCATGGTGCGCGCCGCCTACGCGTCCGGCACGCCGACCATTAGCGGCGGTCCGGGTAACGGCCCGGCGTTTATCGAACGCAGCGCCGATATCCCCCACGCAGTGAAAGATATCATCACCAGTAAAACCTTCGATAACGGCGTGATCTGCGCCTCCGAGCAGTCGATTATCGTCGAACGCTGCATCTACGACGAAGTGCATCGCGAACTGGAAGCGCAGGGCGCGTACTTCATGAACGAAAACGAAGCGGCGAAAATGGCGGCCCTGCTGCTGCGTCCTAACGGCACCATCAACCCTAAAGTGGTGGGTAAAACCGCGCTCTATCTGAGCCAGATGGCCGGTTTCTGCGTCCCGGCCAGCACCCGAGTGCTGATTGCCGAGCAGACCACGGTATCGCATACCAACCCCTACTCGCGGGAAAAACTGTGCCCGGTACTCGGCTTGTACGTCGAAGAGGACTGGAAAGCCGCCTGTCACCGCGTCGTGGAACTGTTGACCAACGAAGGCCTCGGCCACACGCTGGTGATCCACACCCGCAATCAGGACGTCATCCGCCAGTTCTGCCTGGAAAAACCGGTTAACCGCATTCTGATCAACACCCCGGCGGCGCTGGGTGGCATCGGCGCGACCACCAATATCACTCCGGCCCTGACCCTCGGCTGCGGCGCAGTCGGCGGCGGCTCCAGCTCAGATAACGTCGGACCGATGAACCTGCTCAACATCCGCAAAGTGGGCTACGGCGTTCGCTCCATCGATGAACTGCGCGCGCCGGGTAGCCGCCCGGAACCGCAGCCGACCATCGTCAGCCCGGCGTCCGGCCCGAACCGCAGCATCTTCGACGATGAACGTTTTAACGCCCCAGCGACCGCCGCCACCGCAGCCCACCCGGCCAGCGCCGACGATCGCTTTGCGACTGCCGCCGCCGTCGGCGCGGACAGCGAGATTAATGAGCAAAACGTGGAACGCGTCATCCGCCAGGTGCTGGAACGCCTTGGTAAGTAACACATTGATATAAGGCGATAAAAACAATGATTCTCGCAAAGGTAGTCGGACATGTCGTCGCCACGCAGAAGTGCGATGAGCTAAGGGGCAGCAACCTGCTGCTGATCGTCAAATTAGATGATGACCAGCAGCCGATGAAAGACCAGACCTGGGTTGCCGTTGATAGCGTCGGCGCCGGTATGCACGACATCGTGCTGGCCGAAGAGTACCTGGCGCTCAACAAAGAGCACTACAAGGCCATGTCGGTGGTCGCCATTGTCGAGAACGTGTTTCGGGACGCTTAAGGAGTCAATAACCCAATGAGTGAATTTTTGCTGAAACCCCGGATTCGCTTTGGTCAGGATGCGCTTGCCATCCTGAACGAGCTGCCCGCCCGCAACGTGCTGCTGGTCACCGACCAGGCGATGGTTAAGTTTGGCCTCGCCGATCGCGTCACGCAGATCCTCCATGCGCGCGGCATCGCTTTCCAGGTCTGGGACGACGTGGTGGCCGACCCGGATATCGCCACCGTGGTGCGCGGTATGAAGCGGATGGATACCCGCTATCCGGATCTGGTTATCGCGCTGGGCGGCGGTTCGGTGATTGATGCAGCCAAAGCGGTTATTTTCGCCCTGGCGCAAACCCGTCCGGACGCTCACCGCGAGCCGCCCTGCTTTGTGGCGATCCCCACCACCAGCGGCACCGGCTCTGAAGTCACCGCCTTTTCAGTGGTAAAAGCCCACGCCGAGAAGCTGGTACTGGTGGACCCGTCGCTGCTGCCGGATATCGCCATTCTTGACCCGGCGCTGGTGGCCTCGGTGCCGCCGGCGATCACCGCCGATACCGGGATGGACGTGCTGTGTCACGCGCTGGAAGCCTATGTCTCCCGCGCCGCCAGCGACTTTTCCGATGCGCTGGCGGAGAAAGTGGTTCAGCAGGTATTTCGCTTTCTGCCGACCTGCTGGCGCAACGGTGGCGATCTGCTGGCGCGGGAAAAGATGCACAACGCTTCCTGCATGGCGGGCATGGCCTTCACCAACGCCTCGCTGGGCATTACCCACAGCCTTGCCCACGCGCTCGGCGGCGTGTTTCGCGTCCCCCACGGTCGCGCCAACGCCCTGCTGATGGCGGACGTGGTGGCCTGGAACGCCGATTATCACGGGCTGTGCGATACCGATGCCGCCCGCAAATATGCCCGATTAGCCCATCTGCTGGATCTGCCTGCGGCCACTACCCGCCAGGGCGTCGCCAGTCTGCTGGTCGCCATTCAGGCGCTTAAAGACGAAATGAGCATGCCGGCCGGCATCCGCGATACCGGCGTCCTTGCAGACGAGTTTGAACAACGGCTGGCGGAGATGGTCGGCCAGGCGTTACGCGACAGCTGTACCCCGACGAACCCACGCGCGCCGGATGCTCACGCACTGACCGAACTCTATCGCCGGGCATGGACCGGCAACGCCGTTCAGGGCCACTGATAACAAGATTTGGAGAACCTTACCCATGGCACACTACAGCTTAACGCCGCGCGTCAAAGTGTTGGCAGAACGTTTACTCTCACAAAAAAGCACCCTGTGCACCGAACATGCCACCACACTCAACGCCCTTGATGGCGATATCGCCGGGGTTCCCGCCGCCGTCAAACCGGCGCGCCGTTTCTATGAACTGATGCGCCAGCTGCCGCTGTGCATCAGCGCCGACGAGCTGATCGTCGGCAACCAGACCCGCAAACCGCACGGGGCGATTTTCCACGACGAGAGCGCCGCCCGTCGCCCGTCCGCGTTCCAGTTTCTCAATCTGAATAGCGATCTCGACTCCCCGGATTACAAGCTGGTGGTCGAAAAAGGCGTACTGGCGATAAAACATCAGCTGGAAGAGAAAACCCGCGCGCTGGGCAGCGCCGTCAGCCGCAGCGGCATGGACGACGTCAACGGCTGCCGTGCGGCCATCTACGCCTGCGATGCCCTGCTGGCGCTGGCGCAAAACCTGGCCAACAGCGCGGAACAGCTGGCCGCCGCGGAAACCAACGCTTACCGCCGGGCGGAACTGCTGGACAGCGCCGCCATTCTGCACCATGTTCCGGCGCATCCGGCGCGCAGCTTCAAAGAGGCGTGCCAGGCCTTTTATCTGTTCCAGCTGGCGCTCCAGCTGGATAACGGCAGCTACGCCGTCAACCCGGAAGGCGCCGACAAAGCCCTGCTGCCTTACTACCAGCACGATATCAACAACGGCGCGCTCTCCCCGCAGCAGGCGTATGAAATCGTCGAATCGCTGTGGTTCAAGCTGGCGGAACTGTGCGAAGTGCGCGCCGCCTGCGCGATCGACGGTTATCCGATGTTTGACGCCATGCTGCACGGCGCAAGCCTTGAGAATGCGTGCATCAACGAACTCTCCGACATGTTCCTCAGCGCGCAGCAAAACCTGAGCGCCCTGAATCTGCCGGTGCGTCTGTTCAAGGGAGTACAACACGTTTCCGCCGCCCCGTTTGCCGCCGCCGGCGATACGCCGGCAGCAGAAGGGCTGACTCCGCGCATGCAGCGCCTGCGCAACCACTACCTGACCGTGCGCCCGAGCGTCTCTATCTATCGCGCGCTGGCCTTTACCGAAGTGGTCAAAGCCAACCCCGGCATGCCGACAATTCTGCTGCGCGCCAAAGCCTTCCGCCACGCCTGCGAAACCGCGCCAATTCTGATTCAGGATGATGAGCTGATCGTCGGTCATCCGTGCGGCAAGCCGCGCGCGGGCGCCTTCTCGCCGGATATCGCCTGGCGCTGGGTGCGCGACGAACTCGACACCATGAGTACCCGTCCGCAGGATCCGTTTGAGATCAGCGAAGCAGATAAGAAAACCATCCGCGAAGAGATCGTACCGTTCTGGGAAGGCCGCTCGCTGGACGAAATCTGCGAAGCCCAGTACCGCGAAGCGGGCGTATGGGCATTCAGCGGCGAAACCTTCGTCAGCGACCTCTCCTACCACCAGATCAACGGCGGCGGCGACACCTGCCCGGGCTACGATGTGCTGCTGTTTACCAAAGGGATGAACGGCATTAAAGCCGACGCCGAGGCGCATCTTGCCAGCCTGAGCATGGAAAACCCGGAAGATATCGACCGTATTTACTACTACAAGGCGGCCATTGAAACCTGCGAAGGGGTGATTAACTACGCACACCGCATCGCCGCCCGCGCCCGCGAACTGGCCGCCGTTGAACAGAACGCCCAGCGCCGCGCCGAGCTACTGACCATCGCTGAGGTGAACCAGAACGTGCCGGCGAACCCGCCGAAAACGCTGCAGGAGGCACTGCAGAGCATCTGGACCGTGGAATCGCTGTTTGAAATTGAAGAGAACCAGACCGGGCTGTCCCTGGGTCGCGTAGACCAGTACTGCTACCCGATGTTTGAAGCCGATATCCGCGAAGGCCGCCTGACTCACGACACCGCGCTGGAGCTGCTGCAGGCGTTTATCATCAAATGCGCCGAGCTGATGTGGATGTCCAGCGAGCTTGGGGCGAAATATTTCGCCGGCTATCAGCCGTTTATCAACCTGACTGTCGGCGGTCAGAAGCGCTCCGGCGGCGATGCCTGTAACGACCTGACTTATTTGATCATGGACGCCGTGCGCTTCGTGAAGGTTTACCAGCCGTCGCTGGCCTGCCGTATTCACAACCAGTCGCCGCAGAAGTATATGGAAAAAATCGTCGACGTCGTCAAAGCGGGGATGGGCTTCCCGGCCTGCCACTTCGACGACTCCCATATCAAGATGATGCTGCGAAAAGGCTTCGATTTCGAAGACGCCCGCGACTACTGCCTGATGGGCTGCGTTGAGCCGCAGAAATCCGGCCGCATCTACCAGTGGACCTCCACCGGCTACACCCAGTGGCCCATCGCCATTGAGTTCGTTTTAAACCGCGGTCGGATGGTGCTGTTTGACAGCTATCAGGGGCTGGATACCGGCGACCTGCGCGACCTGCACACCTTCGAAGCGTTCGACGCGGCGGTGAAAAAACAGATTGCCCATATCGTACGCCTGTCGGCGATCGGTACGGTCATCAGCCAGCGCGTGCACCGCGACGTGGCGCCGAAGCCGCTGATGTCGCTGCTGGTAGAAGGCTGCATGGAAAAAGGGAAAGACGTTGCCGCCGGCGGCGCGATGATCAACCACGGCCCGGGGCTGATCTTCTCCGGTCTGGCGACCTACGTCGATTCCATGGCGGCGATTCGTAAACTGGTGTTTGAAGATAAGAAATACACCCTTGAGCAGATGCGCGACGCGCTGCTGGCGAACTTCGAAGGCTTTGAAGGCCTGCGTCGCGATTGCCTCAACGCGCCGAAATACGGCAACGATGATAACTACGTTGACCAGTATGCACTGGATATCACCGAGTGGACCGAGCGCGAGTGCCGTAAGTACAAGATGCTCTACTCCACCCTGAGCCACGGCACACTATCCATCTCCAACAACACGCCGATCGGTGAGCTGACCAACGCCACGCCGAACGGTCGCCTGGCGTGGATGCCGCTCTCCGACGGCATCAGCCCAACCCAGGGCGCGGATAAACAGGGTCCAACGGCGATCATCAAGTCGGTGAGCAAGATGAACGTCGAAACCATGAATATCGGCATGGTGCACAACTTCAAGTTCCTCAAAGGGCTGCTGGATACCCCGGAAGGTCGTCACGGCCTGATTACCCTGCTGCGCACCGCGTCGATTCTCGGCAATGGCCAGATGCAGTTCAGCTATGTCGATAACGAAGTGCTGAAAAAAGCCCAGCAGGAGCCGGAAAAATACCGCGATCTGATCGTCCGCGTCGCGGGCTACAGCGCCTACTTCGTTGAGCTGTGCAAAGAAGTTCAGGACGAGATTATCAGCCGTACGGTAATTGAGAAGTTCTGATAAAAACACGGACGTTTTTGGACACGGATGTCCCGATCGTATTTCTGGAGGTAAATGTGAGCGCAAAACAAGAATTAACCGGGCGAATATTCAATATTCAGAAATATTCGATCTATGACGGCGATGGGATCCGCACGCTGGTTTTTTTCAAAGGCTGCAATATTCGCTGCCCGTGGTGCGCTAACCCGGAAGGGCTGAATAGCCAGTTTCAGGTGATGTTCTCCCAGGATAAATGCATTAACTGCGGCGACTGCGTCAACGTCTGCCCGGCGGGAATTCATTATCGGGCGGAAGAAAACGGCGAAATGAAGCACTTCGTCAACCGCAATAAAGACTGCATCGGCTGCCGCAAGTGCGAAGAGATCTGCACGCAGAACGCGCTGGATATTATGGGTAAAGATGTCACCGTCAGCGAACTGATGGAGATCATCATGCAGGACTACGACTTTTATATCTCCTCCGGCGGCGGCGTCACCATCGGCGGCGGAGAAATGAGCCTGCAGACCGATTTTGCCGTCGCGCTATTTAGCGAATGCAAAAAGATGATGCTCAATACCGCCGTGGAAACGCAGGGCACTACGCCGCTGGCTAATTATCAAAAGCTGGCGCCGGTGACCGACACCTTCTTATTCGATATTAAGCAAATTAATAGCGAGCACCATAAAGCGTTATTTGGCATTGGCAACGAAGGCATTCGCCGCAACCTGGAGTGGCTGGTGGATTCCGGCGCTAACGTCATTATCCGCATGCCGCTGGTTCGCGGCTATAACGACTCGTTCGATGCCATTACCGGGGCCATTGATTATGTCCAAAAGCTGGCGAAGCGCGGAAATATCCGCCGCATCGATATGCTGCCGTACCACCAGCTCGGGCGCAAAAAATATGAGCGCCTCGATATGCCCTACCCCATCGCCCGGGACCCGACATATTCCGCCGAAGAGTTAGACCTGCTGGAAACGTTCTTCACGCAGTTTGATTTTGATATTCGCTTAGTCCGCCATTAACAGGAGCCGACAATGAAAAGTTTAGGCGTAATTGAAACTCGAGGGTTAGTTGCCGCCGTTCAGGCCGTAGATGCCGCCTGTAAAAGCGCAGGAGTGACCTGCTTTGGCTACCGCAAAGTCGGATCGGGGCTGGTTAGCGTCTGCTTTGAGGGGGAGATCAGCGCGATTCACACCGCCATCGAACGCGGCGTGGCCGTCGCTGAGCTTATCGACCCGCAGGTGAAATCCCTGATGATCGCTCGTCCGGAACGCAGCGTCGTGGAAGCCCTCAGCACCCTCAAAGGCCATCCGCCGCGTGCGGAAGCTGCCGCTGCAGCCCCGCTTGAGGCTGAAATCGTCGCACCCGCCGCTGTGGAAACAAGGGAACCCACTGAGCCCGCCGCCGCGCCCGCGGCGACGGAAGATAAAAACGCGGCGATAAGGAAAGGGAAGAAGGCATGATCGACACCCTGCTCCATGAAAAAATCGCCGCCCGCCTGAGCCACGTTGCGCCGGCTATCCCGGTCGGCATCTCTAACCGTCACGTCCATCTGGCGCAGCAGGACGTCGAAGCGTTGTTTGGCAAGGGCTATGTCCTGACGCCGTTTAAGCCGCTGCGTCAGCCGGGACAGTTCGCTGCCCAGGAGTGCGTCACTGTGGTCGGTCCGAAGGGCTCGCTCACCCACGTGCGCGTCCTCGGCCCAACCCGCCCGGTATCGCAGCTGGAAATCTCCCGCGCCGACTGCTTTACCCTCGGCATCAAAGCACCGGTTCGCGAATCCGGCCAGCTGGAGAATGCGGGCAGCGCGCTGCTGATCGGCCCGGCAGGCCACGTTGAACTGCGGTCTCAGGTGATCTGCGCCTGGCGGCATATCCATATGTCACCGCAGGACGCCCGCCAGTTGAACGTCACCAACGGCCAGAAGGTTAGCGTCCGCAGCAACGGTGAACGCCAGCTGACCTTCGATGAAGTGGTCGTGCGGGTACGCGAAGACTTCGCGCTGGAGTTTCATATTGATACCGAAGAGGCCAACGCCGCCGGCTTGAAAAACGGCGCGCAGGTCGCGCTCATCGGCTAACGGAGGCTCGCCATGACCAACCAACAGATGGAAGAGCTGGTTGAACGCATTGTCCAGCGTCTGCGGCCGCCGGTACTGGTAATGGTGACCGCCGCGGCGGGCTACCGGCACGCTATTCGCCAGCGGCTGGCCGGCTGCGGCGAGAGCCTGCACCTGGCGCTGGATAGCGGCATTGACGACGGCGAGCAGTGGCAGAGTATCGGTAAAACGCTACCGGCGGCTGACTGGCAATATGGGCTGCCGTCCGCTGCGTATAAAGCGCTGCTGCTGCCATTTCTCGACTACCCGCTGGCGGCGGATCTGGTGAATGGTTCTCTGCACAGTCCCTTTGCCCGCCGCGTGCACGATGCTCTGCTGAGCGGTCTGCCGGTGCTGGCGCTGCGCTATCACTGCGATCCCGCCAGCGAGCTTAACCAGCTGCGGGGCGCGCAGCCTGATACCGCTTACGCCGGGCATATGCAGGCCACGCTTTCCCGCCTGGCCGAATGCGGCGTCACGCTGTGCACCATGAACGAATTGCTGGAGAAGCTGGCGTCGGGTCGCGAAGTAACGGTGGCGCCGGCGAGCGGTCCGCGCCGTTATCTCACTGTCACAGACGTGGTGAATAATCCGGCGCTGGCCGGTGCGCCTCAAGCGCAGTTAACCGATGCCGCTATCGATTTTTTAAAAAACAGAAAAAAAGAACCTTACCTTAAATAGTAAACCCGGAGTTTAACTTATGTCTTCAAAAACAAAGTGTTGGCTATGGATGCTGCTGGTTATCGTTTCCGAAACCTCAGCCACCTCCACCCTCAAAATGTTCGGCAGCAGTGAAGGGATAACCAAAATGCTGCTGCTCGGGCTGCTGGTACTGCTGTATTGCACCTGCTACTACTCGCTGTCCCGCGCGGTGAAAGATATTCCCGTCGGTCTGGCCTACGCCACCTGGTCCGGTACCGGCATCCTCGTGGTATCGACGCTGGGAATGGCGTTTTACGGCCAGCACCCGGATACCGCCGCCATTATCGGCATGGCGGTTATCGCCAGCGGTATTGTGATCATGAATCTGTTTTCCAAAATGGGTAGCGAAGAGAGCGAGGAAGCGCCCGCAGAAGCCTCGGCTGCTTCATCGCTGGACAAAAAAGTCGCCAACTAACTGAAAAGGAATCGCATATGTTTAACCTCGGATTTTTATGGCTGGCGCTGTCTATCGGCTCCGAAATCACCGGCACGTCGATGATCAAAAAGACCAACGGCTTCAGTAAACTGGCGCCGTCGGTGCTGGTGGTCTGCGCCTACGGCCTGTGCTACTTCGCCCTCACCCGCGCGATGAGCACTATTCCGGTCGGCGTCGCCTACTCGTTATGGTGCGGCTTTGGTATCGTCGGCGTCACGATTTGCTCGATGATCCTCTATAAGCAGAAACCGGATATTCCGGCCATCCTCGCCATGGTGCTGATCATCTCCGGCGGCATCATTATGAACGTCTTTTCCAGCATGTAAGTCACTCCTGCGCCTTCATTTATTGCGGTGAAGGCGCTAAATACCCCTACTAAATAAGCCGTCATTGGCACAATTAAAAAAACAAAAAACCATCGCCTGCTAACCAAATAATCAATAACGCTAAAAATACGACGAGCGTCAAATTTTTATACTCCACTTATCAATAACTAATTTTTTGTGATTTTAATCGTGGTTATTTTCTCATATTACCTTATTTTTATGGCATCCCTTCAACCACAGAGGACGATGTCATGACGCAAAAATCGATTTATCGCCTCATCGCCCAGGGCGGCCTGGACGACTGGTATAATTTAGATCACCGCATCTCCAACGACTTCCCTCGTTAATTCTCCGCTGCTGTTTACTCCCTAAAAAAATTAATTCAGCACTGCGTTTAGTCGCTATTTGTTGCGCCCATTACTTGTCGCCAAATAGCCAGACGCGGCACAGCATTCCCATGGAGAAAATAAATGAAACGTATCCCTGAGCCGTTCCGCATTAAAATGGTCGAAAATATTCGTATGACCACCTTTGACGATCGCGTCAAAGCGCTGGAAGAGGCGGGCTATAACCCGTTTTTGCTCAATAGCCAGGACGTGTATATCGACCTGCTGACCGACTCCGGCACCGGCGCGATGAGCGACCATCAATGGGCCGGGCTGATGATGGGCGACGAAGCCTACGCCGGGTCGCGTAACTATCAGCATCTGTGTGAAAAGGTCAAAGAGATTATCGGCTATCCGTATACCATTCCCACCCACCAGGGGCGCGGCGCGGAGCAGATTCTGTTCCCAAGCCTGATTGCTCGCCGCAAGTCGGCGCATCCGGTGTTTATTTCCAACTTCCACTTCGATACTACCGCCGCTCACGTGGAGCTTAACGGCGCAAAAGCCATTAACGTGGTGACGCCGAAAGCCTTCGACACGACCTCGTGGTACGACTGGAAAGGCAACTTTGATATTGATTTACTGAAAGCGACCATCGCCGAGCACGGCGCGGAAAACGTGGCGGCGATTATTACTACCGTCACCTGTAACAGTTCCGGCGGCCAGCCGGTATCGCTGGCGAATATGCGCGAGGTGTATCAAATTGCGCGCCAGAACAATATTCCGGTGGTAATCGACTCCGCCCGCTTCTGCGAAAACGCCTGGTTTATTAAACAGCGCGAAGAGGGCTATGCCGATAAATCGGTGAAAGAGATTATTCTCGAGATGTACCAGTACGGCGATATGCTGACCATGTCCGCCAAGAAAGACCCGATGGTGAATATTGGCGGACTGTGCTGCTTCCGCGATGACGAAGAGCTCTTCAACGAAGTGCGCATTCGCTGCGTGCCGATGGAAGGCTTTGTCACCTACGGCGGCCTGGCGGGGCGCGATATGGAGGCGCTGGCTATCGGTCTGGAAGAAGGGACCAACGAGGATTACCTCGCTTATCGCATCAATCAGGTGGAGTACCTCGGTGAACGCCTGCGCGAAGGCGGCATTCCGATTCAGTATCCGACCGGCGGCCATGCGGTGTTCGTCGATGCTAAGCTGCTGCTGCCGCATATTCCGCCGGAGCAGTTCCCGGCGCACGCGCTAAACAACGAGCTGTATCTGGAAGCGGGCATTCGCAGCGTGGAAATCGGCTCCCTGCTGCTGGGACGCGACCCGGAAACCGGTAAGCAGAAGGCGTCGCCGATGGAGCTGCTGCGCCTGACCATTCCGCGTCGGGTTTATACCAACGATCATATGGACTATATCGCTGATGCGCTGATCGCCGTTAAGGCGCGCGCCGCCACGATTAAGGGCCTGACCTTTACCTATGAACCGCCGGTACTGCGCCACTTCGTCGCCAGACTGAAACCGGTGAAATAAACCCTATCAGGGCGCTCTCGCAATAAGAGCGCCATTAATTTAACTCCATCTTTTTAAGCTCAATTATTCGGGTTGCGCCGGGTAGCCGTTTGCCCGCAGCCCGTTATTTACTATATAGCCACGTGAGGAATGCACCTTATGGCTACATTATCAGTCTCAAAAGCGGTCTCAACTAATACACCATCGCTGATTGGCGGAGCGATGATTATCGGCGGCACGATTATTGGCGCAGGCATGTTTTCTTTACCGGTGGTGATGTCCGGTGCCTGGTTTTTCTGGTCGCTGCTGGCGCTTATCTTTACCTGGTTTTGCATGCTGCATTCCGGGCTAATGATCCTCGAAGCCAATCTCAATTATCATATTGGCGCCAGCTTCGACACGATTACGAAAGATTTACTGGGAAACGGCTGGAATATTATCAACGGTCTGACCGTCGCCTTTGTATTATATATCCTGACCTACGCCTATATTTCCGCCAGCGGTTCAGTTATTCAGCATACTTTTGCGCAGATGAACCTCGCGGTTCCCGCACGCCTGGGCGGGCTGGCGTTCGCGCTGATCGTCGCCTTTATCGTCTGGCTGAGTACGAAAGCGGTAAGCCGGATGACGACTATCGTGCTGGGCGCCAAAATTCTCACCTTCTTTATGACCTTTGGCGGTCTGATGTGGCACGTGGAGCCCGCGATTCTGTTTAACCGCGCGGAGGTCAATGCGTCCTATCTGCCCTACGTTCTGATGACGCTGCCGTTCTGCCTGGCCTCCTTTGGCTATCACGGCAACGTCCCCAGCCTGATGAAGTACTACGGTAAAGACCCGCTTATCATTCGCCGCTGCCTGCTGCTCGGCACGCTGATGGCGCTGGTGCTATATATCATCTGGCTGGTCGGCACAATGGGCAATATTCCGCGCCCGGCGTTTATCGCTATCGCCGAAAAAGGCGGCAACATCGACGTGCTGGTGCAGACCTTAAGCGGCCTGCTGAACAGTTCGACTCTCGATTTATTGCTGACCGTCTTTTCCAACTTCGCCGTCGCCAGCTCATTCCTGGGCGTAACACTCGGCCTGTTCGATTACCTGGCGGATCTGTTTAAGTTTGACGATAGCCGGCTGGGGCGGTTTAAAACCGCGCTGGTGACCTTTCTGCCGCCGATCGCCGGCGGTCTGCTGTGGCCTGACGGTTTTATCTACGCCATTGGCTTCGCCGGTCTCGCCGCTACCGTCTGGGCCGCTATCGTCCCCGCCCTGCTGGCGCGCGCCTCGCGCAGGCGTTTCGGCAGCCCGAACTATCGGGTCTGGGGCGGCAATGCCATGATTATCCTGATTTTATGCTTCGGCGGCGCCAACGCGATAATTCATGTTTTATCCAGTTTTAACCTGCTACCGGTTTATCGCTAAATGAAAAAAGGGCTTTCACTCGCGCCACTTTTCGTGGCAGGATAAAAAGATGAACAGAAACGTTGTCATCTCTCACCTCCGCCGTTGGTGGCTGCCTGCATAACAGGCGGCAAGATTTCACGTTTCCTCTATTCAAAGCCGCCGGAAGGCGGCTTTGTTGTTTCTGAGTGTCGCCCTTCGGCCTGATAGCATCCTAAGGAGTCACTCATGAACACCAGCCAAACGATCCTGACCGGCGACCGTCCTACCGGCCAGCTGCACCTCGGCCACTACGTTGGTTCCCTGCGCCAGCGCGTGCTGCTCCAGCACGACCATCAGCAGTTTATCCTCGTCGCGGACCTGCAGGGACTGACCGACAACGGCAGTAACCCACAAAAAATCAGCAGCAATATCCTTGAGGTGATGGCCGATTATCTCGCCGTCGGTATCGATCCGCAGAAGACCACCATTTGCCTGCAATCCGCTCTGCCGGCGCTGGCCGAACTCAGCGCGCTGTATATGAATATCGTCACCGTCGCCCGGGTTGAGCGCAATCCGACGGTAAAAAATGAAATCGCCCAGAAGGGGTTTTCCCGCTCGCTGCCGGTGGGATTTTTAGCCTATCCCATAAGCCAGGCCGCCGATATCACCGCCTTTAAGGCCGAACTGGTGCCGGTTGGCGACGATCAGCTACCGATGATTGAACAGACCAACGAGATCGTGCACAAAATGAATAGCCTGACGACGACGCCGATCTTACAGCACTGCAAAGCGCTGCTCAGCGACGTCAGCCGCCTGCCGGGCATCGATGGCAACGCCAAAATGTCGAAATCGCTGGGCAACACGCTCACCCTTTCGGCCAGCGAAGAGGAGATCCATCGTGCGGTCAGCGCCATGTATACCGATCCGAATCACCTGCGGGTCGCCGACCCGGGTCAGACAGAAGGCAACGTGGTCTTTACTTATCTCGATGCCTTTCATGCTGATAAGGCCTTCGTTGCCGAGATGAAAGCCCACTATCGGCGCGGAGGGCTGGGAGACAGGCAGTGCAAAAATGCGCTGGAGACCTGCTTACAGGAGCTGCTGGCGCCGATACGCGAGCGTCGGGCGACTTATATTCAGGATAAAGGCATGCTGCTGGCGCTGCTGCGCCGGGGAAGCGAACGGGCGCACGAACTGACACAACGGACGCTGCATGAAGTAAAACGCGGGCTGGGGCTGCCGGTGCTGTTTTGAGGCGTGGAAATATCTCCGCGTTGAAAGCCGTTGCCATATCTCTCCCGGGGGCGGCGCCTGACGCGCCTTGCCCGGGCTACAGGTTCACCGCCGCCTGCGGTCAGGTAGCCCGGACAGGCGCAGCGCGCCGCCTCCGGGAAGGGCTCGGCAGATTGGCAGATTAATTCCCGTCGCCTTCATGCATCTTCACGCAGTTGCGCCCATTGCGCTTGGCGACGTACAGCGCGCTGTCGGCATCGCGCAGCAGCAGATTGTAATCCGGATGACCGGAGTGGACGGCGTAGCCGATGCTGGCGGTAATCGAAATCTCATTGTCAGCGCCAACGCTAAATGCCAGCTGGCTGATTTTTTTACGCAGCCGTTCGAGGATAGTAAAGGCTTCCGCAGCGCCGGTCTCCACCAGCACCAGCAGAAACTCTTCGCCGCCGTAGCGGAAGATATAATCGCTGGAGCGAATATTATCGCTGAGCAGCTCCGCAACGTGCTTAATCGCCCGGTCGCCGACCATATGACCCCAGCTATCATTGATCTCTTTAAAGTGGTCGATATCGATAATCGCCACCGTCATCGGCAGTTCATATTCCATCGCCAGCGTCACTTCATGCTTAAGCACCACCGGCAGATAGCGGCGGTTCAGCAGGCTGGTCAACGTATCTTTACCGCTTTGCATCTGCGACAGGCTGCTAAACAGCACGCCCAGCTGGCTGCCGATCTGCTGGCAATGGATATGGATCCCCTGCAGCAGAGCCTGCGTATTTTTATACTCAGAACCGTCAGATGAGGATTTCCAGGCGGATAACAGCGCATCCACCTTGCTAATTAAATCGGCGATTTCCTGCATTTGCGGATTTTTGTTAAAATAACGCACGCATTTATGGCGGAACCACAGGCCAAATTCCGAATCAGATAATAACGCCCCGTTAATATCCGTTTTATTATCGCTGACAATATTAAAAATAGCGGTATTTTCCCATCCGGAGAGCGAAGCCTGCTGTTTGCCATATTCCAGCGGCACGTTATCCATCAGGCTATACAGGCGGTAGGCCTCTTCATTTTTCGTCGCCCGATAGTGCGACAGGGTATAGGCATGGCACATCATTTCTACCGCCATATTAATGGCCATGATGGCGTAGTAGATGGCGGCGACGCTGGTCTCGCGATCGAAGTGACTATCGCGGATATTTTCAATCAGCCCGGCTTTCAGCTGGCGCGCGCCGCGAAGTACCGCCTCTGCCGGGATTCCGATGCGTGAATGAATGCTGCCGATCAGATACTGCCGCTCCGCCAGCGCCTGCAAATTTTCCTTATCGCACATCAGGATATCTTTCACCCATCCGGCCAGCGAGCTGCTGAGCCGTTCCTGAACTAAGTCATAGCTAAGGTGCCGCGCGATGTCAGGATCCTGGAAAATAAAATCATAAAAACGGGTCGCTAACGCCTCCGCCTGCTGCCCGGCAATATTTTTAAGTACCGCCCTCACTTCCGGCGTCAGGCTGTCGTACAGCGGCAACCACTCCTTAAAAATAATTGAGATATATTTTTGGCTTTCATCTTTCATTGAATAAAGCGCTCGCCCGGCGTGAGTGTATTTTCAGGGCCGCCGATCATACAACAGTTCTCCAGGAGCAACCAGATTAAAAATGCACCAGTCGCCCGGGAATAATATCCTCTGGTTATTAGCGCTGAAAAATAGCTTATATGTACGATGATTTAATGAAGCGCGGAAAGATTATCTGCGCCGGTATCCGGAGCATAAAACCCAATAAGCATAATGGATAATATTGACCCACTGCGCTGCGGACCGTTTTTATGTTAACTCAACGACAAGACCCTGCTTTGTATATGGACATACTCATCGCGGGTGTTAGTATGACATTGACGGTAGCAATAAATATGCGTGTTTCATTTAAGGCGAGGATTGCTGATGATGACCACATTGATCGCACCTCCTTCTGACCGGTTAGCAGCGCTGCTGGAACCCTGCGCCGGTTGGCCTTATCCCCGATTTCTCCCTTTCCTGAAGAGACGAAACTTCGCCATGCGGAGGAGAAGCGCGCACCACTCAGCCAATGGAAAAAAGCGAGTCGCGTATGGACAAAATCAAACGACGTTGGGTTGGATACGTTATTGGTTTAGCAGTGGTGATTGCCGCTGCGGCATGGTGGATGCTGCGCCCGCCGGGGGTTCCGGCAGGATTTGCCAGCAGTAACGGTAGAATCGAAGCCACAGAAGTCGATATTGCCACCAAAACCGCCGGACGTATCGATACCATCCTGGTCAAAGAGGGGCAGTTTGTTCGTCAGGGCGATGTGCTGGCGCGTATGGACACCCGAGTGCTCAACGAACAGCGGCTGGAGGCCGCCGCGCAAATCAAGGAAGCAGAGAGCGCGATTGCCGCCGCGAAAGCCCTGCTCGACCAGCGTCAAAGCGAAATGCGCGCCACGGAAGCGGTGGTGAAGCAGCGGCAGGCGGAGCTGAACTCCTCGGCTAAACGCCACGTCCGCTCCAGCACGCTCTCGCAGCGCGGTGCAGTCTCCGCCCAGCAACTGGATGACGACCAGGCGGCGGCAGAAAGCGCCAGGGCGGCGCTGGAATCCGCGAAATCTCAGGTCTCTGCCGCCAGGGCCGCGATTGAGGCGGCGCGAACCAGCATCATTCAGGCGCAAACCCGGGTCGAGGCCGCCCAGGCGACCGAACGGCGGATTATCGCCGACATCGACGATAGCGAGCTGAAAGCGCCGCGCGATGGCCGTATTCAGTACCGCGTTGCCGAACCAGGAGAGGTACTGGCGGCGGGAGGCCGGGTGCTGAATATGGTCGACTTGTCCGACGTTTATATGACCTTCTTCCTGCCGACCGAGCAGGCGGGTCTGCTGGCGCTGGGCAGCGAAGCGCGAATTATCCTTGATGCCGCGCCGAACCTGGTGATTCCCGCCAATATCAGTTTTGTCGCCAGCGTGGCGCAGTTTACGCCCAAAACGGTGGAAACCAGCGATGAACGGCTGAAGCTGATGTTCCGCGTGAAAGCCCGCATTCCGCCAGAGCTGCTGGCAGAGCATCTGGAGTATGTGAAGACCGGCCTGCCCGGTATGGCATGGGTCCGTCTGGATAACCAGCAGGCGTGGCCTGAAGCGCTGAAGGTGAGGTTGCCGCAATGAAAACCGTCGCCCGCCTGGAAAACGTCAGCCAGCACTTTGGCGTAACCGTCGCGCTGAAGGACATTACGCTGAGCATTCCCGCCCGCTGTATGGTGGGCCTGATCGGGCCTGACGGCGTGGGCAAGTCCAGCCTGCTATCGTTGATCTCCGGCGCGCGAGTGATTGAGCACGGTAACGTCATGGTGCTCGGCGGCGATATGAGCGATGTGCGCCATCGCCGGGACGTCTGCCCGAAAATCGCCTGGATGCCGCAGGGGCTAGGAAAGAACCTCTACCATACCCTGTCGGTCTATGAAAATGTCGATTTCTTTGCTCGTCTGTTCGGCCATGATAAAGCCGAACGCGACATCCGCATCAATGAGTTGCTGCAGAGTACCGGCCTGGCGCCGTTTCGCGACCGTCCGGCGGGAAAACTCTCCGGCGGGATGAAGCAAAAGCTCGGCCTGTGCTGCGCGCTTATTCACGACCCGCAGCTGCTGATTCTTGATGAACCTACCACCGGCGTCGATCCCCTCTCGCGAGCGCAGTTTTGGGATCTGATCGACAGCATTCGCCAGCGTCAGCCGGACATGAGCGTGCTGGTCGCCACCGCTTACATGGAGGAGGCGGAACGTTTTGACTGGCTGGTAGCCATGAACGCGGGGGAAGTTCTGGCAACCGGCAGCGCCGATGAGCTTAAAGCGCATACGGCAAGTCAGACGCTGGAACAGGCGTTTATCGCTCTGCTTCCCGAAGCCCAGCGCCTGGCGCATAAAGAAGTGATCATCCCACCGCGCAATGCCGATGAAAGCGAAATTGCGATTGAAGCGCGCGGGCTGACGATGCGCTTCGGTCAATTTGTCGCCGTTGATCACGTCAACTTTCGCATCGCCCGCGGCGAGATTTTCGGCTTCCTCGGATCTAACGGCTGCGGCAAATCAACAACCATGAAAATGCTGACCGGACTGCTACCGGCCAGCGAAGGCGAGGCGTGGCTGTTTGGACAACCGGTCGATCCCAGAGATATCGAAACCCGCCGCCGCGTCGGCTATATGTCGCAGGCCTTCTCTCTCTATAGCGAACTGACCGTACGGCAAAACCTTGAGCTGCATGCCCGCCTGTTCCACATTCCGGATGCGGAGATCCCCGGGCGGATCGCCGAAATAAGCCAGCGCTTTATGCTGGAAGAGGTAGAGGATACCCTGCCCGCTTCGCTACCGTTAGGTATTCGTCAGCGGCTCTCGCTGGCGGTCGCGGTGATTCATCGCCCGGAAATGTTAATTCTTGACGAACCTACCTCCGGCGTCGATCCGGTGGCCAGGGATATGTTCTGGCAGCTAATGGTCGATCTGGCCCGTCAGGATCGGGTGACCATTTTTATCTCCACCCACTTTATGAATGAAGCGGAACGCTGCGATCGCATTTCGCTGATGCATGCCGGAAAAGTCCTGGCCAGCGATACGCCGCAGGCACTGGTCGAACAGCGCGGTTCGGCCACGCTTGAAGAGGCATTTATCGCCTGGCTACAGGAGGCGGCAGAGGCGACGCAGCCGCCAGATGCGCAGGCTACAGCGGTTCCCGCGATAGAACACAAAACCGAAAGCAGTGTGCCGCGACAGGCGTTCAGCCTGCAGCGCCTGTTTAGCTACAGTCGCCGCGAGGCGCTTGAGCTGCGCCGCGATCCGGTTCGATCGACCCTGGCGCTGCTCGGCACGGTGATCCTGATGTTTATCATGGGTTACGGGATCAGTATGGACGTCGAAGATCTGCGATTTGCGGTGCTCGACCGCGACCAGACCGTCAGCAGCCAGGGATGGTCGCAAAATATCGCCGGCTCGCGCTACTTCATCGAACAGCCACCGCTACAAAGCTATAGTGAACTGGACAGAAGAATGCGCAACGGCGAGCTGGCGGTGGCTATCGAGATCCCGCCCAACTTTGGCCGCGATATCGCCCGAGGGACGCCGGTGCAAATTGGCGTCTGGGTGGACGGCGCGATGCCGAACCGCGCGGAAACCGTGCGCGGCTACGTGCAGGCCATGCATCTGGCCTGGCTGCAGGAGATGGCCAGCCGCCAGGCTAGCCCCAATCGCGATACTTCACTGATTTCCATTGAGACCCGCTACCGCTATAACCCGGATGTGAAGAGCCTGCCGGCTATTGTTCCGGCGGTGATCCCGCTACTGTTGATGATGATCCCGGCGATGCTCAGCGCGCTCAGCGTGGTCCGCGAGAAAGAGCTTGGTTCAATCATCAATTTATACGTGACGCCAACCACTCGCAGCGAATTTCTGCTGGGTAAACAGCTGCCGTATATCGTACTGGGGATGTTTAACTTCTTTCTGCTCTGCGCACTGTCGGTCTTTGTCTTTGGCGTACCGCACAAAGGGAGTTTTCTGACGCTCACCCTGGCCGCGCTGCTCTACGTCACTATCGCCACCGGACTTGGCCTGCTGATTTCAACCTTTATGAAAAGTCAGATTGCGGCGATTTTCGGCACCGCGATCATTACGCTTATCCCGGCGACGCAGTTTTCCGGGATGATCGACCCCGTCGCCTCGCTGGAAGGGCCTGGGCGCTGGATTGGCCAGATTTATCCAACCAGCCACTTTCTGACGATTGCGCGAGGAACGTTTTCCAAAGCGCTGAATCTGACCGACCTGTGGGGATCCTTTATTCCGCTACTTATCGCGGTTCCGCTGGTGCTGGGCCTGAGCGTGTGGCTGTTGAAAAAACAGGAGGGATAATGCGCGGACTACGCAATATTTATAATTTGGGAATGAAAGAGCTCCGTAGCCTGTTGGGCGATAAAGCGATGCTGACGTTAATTGTCTTCGCTTTTACCGTCTCGGTTTACTCCTCCGCAACCGTCATGCCGGGTTCGCTGCATCTGGCGCCCATCGCTATTGCCGACATGGATAAGTCGCAGCTTTCATCGCGTATCATCAATGGTTTTTACCGGCCCTGGTTTTTGCCTCCGGAGCTGATTACAGCTGATGAGATGGACGCCGGACTGGATGCGGGGCGGTATACTTTCGCCATCAATATCCCGCCGGATTTTCAGCGCGACGTTCTGGCCGGACGCCACCCCGAGCTGCAGGTTAACGTGGACGCGACGCGAATGAGCCAGGCGTTTACCGGCAATAGCTATATCCAGAATATTGTCACCGGCGAGGTGAACAGCTTTGTCGCCCGCTACCGGGACAACGGCACGCTGCCGGTTGAGCTGGCCGTCAGAATGCGTTTTAACCCGAATCTGGAGCAGGAGCGTTTCGGCGCCGTCATGGCAATCATTAACAATATCACCATGCTGGCGATCGTGCTGACCGGGTCGGCGCTGATACGCGAGCGGGAACATGGTACCGTGGAGCACCTGCTGGTTATGCCGGTCACGCCGTTCGAAATCATGATGGCAAAGATATGGTCAATGGGGCTGGTGGTGCTGGTGGTTTCCGGGCTCTCGCTGATGCTGATGGTTCAGGGGGTTCTGCAGGTACCGATAGAGGGCTCAATACCGCTATTTATGCTGGGGGTAGCCCTGAGCCTGTTTGCTACCACCTCAATCGGCATTTTTATGGGGACGGTGGCGCGTTCAATGCCGCAGCTGGGGCTGCTGATGATTCTGGTGCTTTTGCCACTGCAGATGCTATCCGGCGGCTCCACGCCTCGCGAAAGTATGCCGCAGGCAGTACAGGACATTATGCTCACCATGCCGACAACCCACTTTGTTAGTCTGGCGCAGGCTATTCTTTATCGAGGCGCTGATTTCTCTATCGTCTGGCCGCAGTTTCTGACGCTGCTGGCTATCGGTGGCGTGTTTTTTACTATCGCGCTACTGCGTTTTCGTAAGACGATCGGGGAAATGGCCTGAGGTCATGCCGGTATCGTCGCTTGTCGCCGTACCGGCTCTATTTCTTACGGTTCATAAAGCGCCGCAGGAGCCAGGTGAATCCCATCGCCATGCTGAACAGGATAAATAGCAGCAGCACCCAGCTAACGGAGATTCGCAGCAGCGTACTTAGCGTCATAAAAGGCTGTAAATTCACGGTAAATGAGTGGTCTACCGACTTGCCCAGCATCGTCATTACGCTCTCCGTTAGCCATACGAGCAGCCAACAAACCAGCCAGATAATCGCCGGCCAGCAGAGCAAAACCAGAAAGGTAAAACGCTCCTGGATATAATTTATCAGTTGGCGCAAAGGAGGCCAGTTAATCAGAATTTTCATTACTATTCTCATATTGCCAGCCGGTAACATGCATTATTCGTCAAAAGACGTTACCGGGTTAGCTTCCATACAGGCAATGCACCCTATGTTTTTAGCAAATTTGAATTAACTTAAACCAGATCGAGTTAACAAAGTGTTAAGGACACTAAGACATTTCGCTGAAAAAGTCCAGCGGTTATGCCCATAGCCCGCCGCGTCGCGAAGCTTTCTCACCTGTTTGTTAATATATTTACATTAGAGTAACTTAAGAATTAGCACAGAAATATTCTTTAAATAATTCACATTAAATATTAAGAAGCAGGTTTATATATATGGTTATTTCTTTGTCAATTGCCAATCAATAGAAAACAACGCCTCAGGATATTATTTCATTCAGAAAGCGAATTTATCGTCGATTATTTTCCAATAAATAATTACGCTGCCATAAATGTATTTTCATTCTTCGTAGCGGCTAATTGGTAGTTTTCGGGGCGGCCTCCACAGAAACAGAGACGCTCACAAGGATGATGCAGGCAATAAAAGATAAAACGTTATCTGTATCAACAAGATGGGGAGATTCTGCGCATGAGAGCCAGCGATACCCTCGGACAGCAGGCGTCCCGCACAAGAGCGAGAAATGTTGCCCGTGGCAGGAAAAAAGCAAATTTACTTCAAAAACGCAAAAAGCCCATCCGTCAGGATGGGCTCTTCACTTGTTTGATGCCTGGCAGTTCCCTACTCTCACATGGGGAGACCCCACACTACCATCGGCGCTACGGCGTTTCACTTCTGAGTTCGG
>NZ_JAIFJY010000011.1:0-224379 GCF_051835185.1 Klebsiella sp. K5-306 | reverse complement strand
CCGCCAGAACGATGCCCTTCTCCTGCGCCTGACGTTTAACATCGGCTTCCAGCTGCGCCAGCTCCGGCTTCAGCAGGTCCGCCGGGCGGCAGGTGATGGCTTCTGCGCCGTCGAGCACGCGGGCCTGCAATGCCGCATTCACCGGCACCGGGGTGTGGCCGTATTCGCCCTTCAGAATGCCGGCAGTCTCCTTCGCGATGGTTTTGTAGCGCTCGCCGGTCAGCACGTTCAGCACCGCCTGGGTGCCGACAATCTGCGAGGTCGGGGTGACCAGCGGGATGAAGCCGAGGTCCTCACGCACGCGGGGGATTTCCGCCAGCACCTCATCCAGACGGTGGGCGGCGTTCTGCTGCTTCAGCTGGCCCTCAAGGTTGGTGAGCATCCCGCCCGGCACCTGGGCCACGAGGATACGGCTGTCGGTGCCCTTCAGCTGGCCTTCGAAGGCGTGGTATTTTTTGCGCACCTCGCGGAAGTACGCCGCGATGCTCTCCAGCCTGAGGATATCCAGCCCGGTGTCGTACTCTGTGCCCGCCAGCGTCGCCACCAGCGCCTCGGTGGCCGGGTGGCCGTAGGTGGCGCTCATGGACGAAATCGCGGTATCGACGCCGTCAACCCCCGCTTCAATCGCCTTCAGCAGGGCCATCTCCGCCATCCCGGTGGTGGCATGAGCATGCAGGTGCAGCTTCACGTCGTAGCGTTTTTTGATTTCACTCACCAGCTCAAAGGCGGCCATCGGGGTGAGAATGCCGGACATGTCTTTAATCGCAATGGAATCGACGCCGGTTTCCAGCAGCTGTTCGGTCAGGTCAAGCCAGGTCTGTAGCGTGTGCGCCGGACTGGTGGTGTAGGAGAGCGTCCCCTGGGCATGAGCGCCGTGGCTGCGCACCGCCTGCAGGGCGGCTTTCATATTGCGCGGGTCGTTCATGGCGTCGAAGACGCGGAACACGTCCATGCCGTTTTTGACGGCGCGCTCAGTGAAGCGCTCCACCACGTCATCGGCGTAGTGGCGGTAGCCGAGCAGGTTCTGGCCGCGGAGCAGCATCTGCAGGGGGGTCTTCGGCATGGCCTTTTTGAGCTCGCGCAGGCGGACCCAGGGGTCCTCGCCGAGGAAGCGGATGCAGGCGTCAAAGGTGGCGCCGCCCCAGCATTCAAGGGACCAGTAGCCCGCGTCGTCGAGCTGAGCGGCAACCGGCAGCATATCGTCGAGGCGCAGGCGGGTGGCGAAAAGGGACTGGTGGGCGTCGCGCAGGACGACATCGGTAATGGCAACGGTCATGGATTCCTCCGAGAATTAAGGGTTAAGTCGGCGATGGTGGTGGAGAGCGGCGGCAATCACCGGCTTTAAGCGGGCGAAATCGTCAGCGTGCGCGGCGGCGGGCGCAGGTGCCGCCTTCGGCGCGACAGCCGGTTCGGGGAAGAAGCGGTTGACGGCGGCGGACATGCCCTGGATGGCGAAAATCAGCAGAAACAGAAACGCCAGCACGAACCCCATGCCGAGGAACATCAGGGTGAAGCCTTCACCCAGCAGTACAGCTTCAGTCATTGAAAGACCCTAAAGTAAGGGCACGACGGCGTGTTTGAAGGCTAACCAAACGATACTTCCGGCTAAGGAGTAGGGTGGATTTCCCGAAGCCGCCCCCGGCTCTGGCCCCTAATTGGCATCGCTGTGGTTGACGCTCAAACATCGCCATCGTGCGTGTTGGTTACATCATCATGCCGAACACAATGCTGGCGATGACCAGCACAATACCGCCGCCCAGACGGGAGGAGATTTGCGCATAAGAGATAAGATTCATACGGTTACAGGCAGAGAGCACTTCCAGGTCGCCTGAGCCGCCGCGGTTAGCCATGCACAGGCCTGCGGTGATGGCGGATTCGATCGGGAAGAAGCCAATCATCCAGCCGCCGACGGCCGCCCCGACGACAGCACCTACAACGATTACCGCAGCGATGATGACGTTCGCGAAGGTAATCGCGTCGATAATTTCCTGCAGGTCGGTGTAGCACACGCCGACGCCGACCATCAGTACCCACAGCAGCTGCTTAGAGAAGAAGTCAGACAGGCGTTTGGCCCCGGCTTTGATCTCCGGCGAGCAGAGGCCGGAAGCATTCAGCGCCGCGACGATCAGCACCATCCAGGCGAAATAGTGGATTGAGACACCGCCAATGCTTGGCAAAATTTTCTTGGCAATGACGTAGGCCAGCAGGAAACAGGTGGTGGCGAGCACCAGGCCGACCGCCGTTTCGCGATGGGTAATCTGGCCTGCTTTTTCATCATCATCGACTTTAAAGGAGGCTTTACGTACCAGTTCGCCTTCCCCGCTCAGCCAGGTGTGTTTTTTACCGATAATATCGAGCAGTGCGGCAAAAACGATGGCGAAGATATTGGCGATGGTCAGAATGGCAATCGCGGTGGAGTAGTACTCTTCACGGGAGCGGCCGGTGACGGAGTGATAAATTTCGGACAGCGGAACCGCGCCTGCGCCGTTGCCGCCGCCCATAATCGGCAGAACGTACAGCATCATGATGCGGTCTACGGAAATACCGAAGCACAGGCCGATGATAATCCCGAAGATAGATGCGCCGAGGATCCCCATAAGGATCGTCGGAATATAACCCAGCAGCGATTTCAACAGCAGTTTACGGTTAACCGAGAGAATTGCGCCAGTTATCAAAACTGCGATGAATAAGTTCAGGAAGTTGCTTTTATCCATCACATTAGTGATTGCATCAATTTCTTTTTGGGTAAAAATGCCTGCGTAAACGAAATAAGCGGCTACGAGGAAGATCATCACCGGCGCGCCGCCAATATATTTATTAAATATCGGCAGCCGTTTGCCAATTTCGCCAAAGATGGCGCCGATAATAAACATGATGGCGAAGCCGCCAACAATGTCGGTCGGCAGCGCGTTATAAAAATGTGAAAGTAGTAAAGTGATTAACGCAAACGCGTATAGCGGAAGCGGCATGCCGAAGATTTTAAACTTCAGCAGTTCACTTACACCATTTTTCTCCGTCGAAGGAGCCTGGCTCATATTAGTCATATGACGTCACCCTGTTAAAAAAAGGAATAATGCCGTTAGAAAAAGCAATAATAGGACGGCGGCATAATAATAAAGATGCGCTACGGCGATATGTGATTACGTTCACTGATTAGTCGTGTTTTTAATTAATTTAATTGTTTTTATTCTTCTGAATTAATTAACAACATAAAAACCATAAAGCAAATTAAGGTACGGGGAAAAGTGTGATTCAAATAAAAGAACCGCTACGGGAACGGTGGCGAAATATAGCTCGTTTTGGTCAATGAAGCGCGAAAAAAATGAATCTGATATTAAAACGCGTCGTGGTACAGAAAGATCCCCGGCGGCGAGAGGCCGTTGACCTCTTTCTTCATCAGCATCAGCTCTCGCTCGAGGCGGATTGCGAAATAGTGATTGTCGCCGAGTACCAGCGGCGCATTGTTGGCTGCGGCGCGATTGCCGGATGCGTGCTGAAGTGCATTGCCGTCGACCCGTCGCTGCAGGGAGAAGGGCTTAGCCTGAAGCTGCTGACTGAACTGATGACCCTGGCGTATGAGCTGGGCCGCAGCGAGCTGTTTCTGTTCACTAAACCTTATAACGCGGCGCTCTTTTCCTGCGCCGGTTTCTGGCCTATCGCCCGTGCGGGCGACAGGGCCGTTTTGATGGAGAACAGCCGCGAACGCCTGACCCGCTATTGCCGCCAGCTCAGGATGTATCGCCAGCCCGGAGAAAAAATCGGCGCCATCGTAATGAACGCCAATCCCTTTACGCTGGGGCATCGCTGGCTGGTGGAGCAAGCCGCTCGCCAGTGCGACTGGCTGCATCTTTTCGTGGTGAAGGAAGATGCTTCATTTTTCAGCTACCAGGATCGCGTGGCGCTGATCGAGCAGGGGATCGCCGGGATCGATAACGTGACCCTGCATCCGGGATCGTCCTATCTGATCTCGCGCGCCACTTTCCCCGGCTACTTCCTGAAAGACAAAGGCGTGGTTGACGATTGCCACTGCCAGATCGATCTGCAGCTGTTTCGCGAACATTTAGCTCCGGCGCTGGGGGTCACCCACCGCTTTGTCGGCAGCGAACCGCTGTGCGAATTAACCCGTAATTACAACCTGCGTATGCGACAGCTGCTGGAAGCGCCCGGCGACGCGCCGACCATTGAAGTGGTTGAGCTGGCGCGGGTTGAGAAAGAGGGCGCGCCGATTTCCGCTTCCCGGGTGCGCAAGCTGTATCAGCAGCGCCAGTGGTCGGCTATCGAGCCGCTGGTACCGCCGGGAACGCTCGCTTTTCTGATGCATCTGGCGGAAAGCGAACGCCAGACCGCCTGATTTTACCGCCATAACTAAGGATCAGCCTCTATGGAAATGATGATTGACGCCCTGGCCGGCACGCTGGAGTCCAGCGATGTGATGGTCAGGATTGGGCCTGCGAATGAGCCAGGTATTCAGCTTGAAATCGACAGCATTGTGAAGCAGCAGTTTGGCGCGGCGATTGAACGCGTCGTCAGAGAGACGCTGACCCAGCTTGGCGTTACCCGGGCGAACGTCGTCGTCGATGATAAAGGCGCGCTCGAATGCGTGCTGAAGGCTCGCGTCCAGGCCGCAGCGCTGCGCGCGGCGCAACAATCTCAACCGCAATGGAGCCAGCTATGAAACCTCGTCGCAGTATGCTGTTTATCCCCGGCGCCAACGCCGCGATGTTAAGCACCTCTTTTGTCTACGGCGCTGACGCGGTGATGTTTGACCTCGAAGACGCCGTCTCGCTACGAGAAAAAGATACCGCTCGCCTGCTGGTGCATCATGCGCTCCAGCATCCGCTCTACCGGGATGTGGAAACCGTGGTGCGTATTAACCCGCTCAGCACGCCGTTCGGCCTTGCCGACCTTGAGGCGGTGGTGCGGGCAGGTGTCGACATGGTGCGTCTGCCGAAAACCGATAGCAAAGAAGATATTCATGAGCTGGAGGCTCACGTCGAACGTATTGAGCGCGAGTGCGGCCGGGAGGTGGGCAGCACCAAATTAATGGCGGCGATTGAGTCGGCGCTGGGCGTGGTGAACGCGGTAGAAATCGCCCGCGCCAGTCCGCGTCTGTCGGCCATTGCGCTGGCGGCCTTCGACTACGTCATGGATATGGGGACCTGCCGCGGCGACGGCACGGAGCTGTTCTACGCCCGCTGCGCGGTGCTGCACGCGGCCCGCGTCGCCGGAATCGCGGCCTATGACGTCGTGTGGTCGGACATTAACAATGAAGAGGGTTTCCTCGCGGAAGCGAATCTGGCGAAAAATCTCGGCTTTAACGGCAAATCGCTGGTTAACCCGCGCCAGATTGAGCTGCTGCACCAGGTTTATGCCCCAACGCTGAAAGAAGTTGAGCATGCGCGGGACGTCATCGCGGCGGCGGAAGAGGCGGAAGAACGCGGACTCGGCGTGGTCTCGCTAAACGGCAAGATGATAGATGGACCGATTATCGATCATGCGCGCAAAGTCGTGGCGCTGTCGGCTTCCGGCATTCGTGATTAAGGAGGAAATAATGAAAGAGACCGTGGCAATGCTTAATCAACAGTACGTCATGCCGGAAGGATTAGAACCTTACGCAGGGGTAACGGCGAAGAGTCCGTGGCTGGCCAGTGAAAGCGAAAAGCGGCAGCGTAAAGTCTGCGCTTCGCTGGAGGAGGCGATTCGCCGCTCCGGGCTGCAAAACGGTATGACCATCTCCTTCCATCACGCGTTTCGCGGCGGTGACAAGGTGGTCAATATGGTGGTGGCGAAGCTGGCTGAAATGGGCTTTCGCGATCTGACGCTGGCCTCAAGCTCGCTGATCGACGCCCACTGGCCGCTGATCGAGCACATAAAAAACGGCGTGATCCGGCAGATTTACACCTCCGGTCTGCGCGGGAAGCTGGGGGAAGAGATCTCCGCCGGGCTGATGGAAAACCCGGTACAAATCCATTCCCACGGCGGCCGGGCGTATTTAGTGCAAACCGGTGAGCTAACCATTGACGTGGCGTTCCTCGGCGTGCCGTGCTGCGATGAATATGGCAACGCCAACGGCTTTAGCGGTAAATCCCGCTGCGGCTCGCTGGGTTACGCCAAAGTGGATGCCGATGCCGCCAGATGCGTGGTGCTGCTGACCGAAGAGTGGGTGGATTATCCGAACTATCCGGCCAGCATCGCCCAGGATCAGGTGGATCTGATCGTGCAGGTTGATGAAGTCGGCGATCCGGCGAAAATCACCGCTGGCGCGATCCGTCTGACCAGCAACCCACGCGAGCTGCTGATCGCCCGCCAGGCGGCTAAAGTCATCGAACATTCGGGCTACTTCAAAGAGGGCTTCTCTTTACAAACCGGTACCGGCGGCGCATCGCTGGCGGTAACCCGCTTCCTCGAAGATAAGATGCGTCGTAACAATATCACCGCCAGCTTTGGTTTGGGCGGGATTACCGGCACGATGGTCGATCTGCATGAAAAGGGCTTGATCAAAGCGCTGCTGGATACCCAATCTTTCGACGGCGATGCCGCCCGTTCGCTGGCGAACAACCCTAATCATATCGAAATTTCCGCTAATCAGTACGCCAATCCCGGTTCGAAAGGAATCTCCTGCGAACGCCTGAATGTGGTGATGCTCAGCGCGCTGGAAATCGACACCGGGTTTAACGTTAACGTGATGACCGGCTCCAACGGTGTCCTGCGCGGGGCGTCCGGCGGCCATAGCGATACGGCGGCAGGAGCGGATTTAACCATTATCACCGCGCCGCTGGTGCGTGGGCGTATTCCGTGCGTGGTGGAGAAAGTCCTGACTCGCGTCACGCCGGGGGCCAGCGTGGATGTGCTGGTGACCGACCACGGTATTGCCGTTAACCCGGCGCGTCAGGACCTGATTGATAACCTGCGTAACGCGGGCATCCAGCTCATGACCATCGAAGAGCTACAGCAGCGCGCCGAACTGTTGACCGGCAAGCCTGATCCGATCGAATTCACCGATCGGGTCGTGGCCGTGGTGCGCTATCGCGATGGTTCGGTGATCGACGTGATTCGTCAGGTTAAAACCGCTGGTTAAACGCGCTGAGGAGAAAGGCATGAGCGAAGTGATAATAAGCCAGCATCGGCCATTGAGCCGTCAAACGGTGACGGCTGAGGAGATGGTTTCTCGCGTGGGACGGGCGCTACTGACTGAAGTTCGCCTGACGCCGAAGCCGGGTCTGGTGGATATTCGTAATGCCGGCGCGCATCGGGATATGGATCTGGCCACCTTTGAGGCCAGTACGGCGGTTGTCGCCCCGTGGATGGAGAAGTTTTTCATTATGGGACACGACACCGCCAATATCACGCCGGAACAGGTGTTGACGATGCTGCGTCCGGTGGGCATGGCCTGCGAGACGGATATGCTGGAAGCCACCGGCGGGGTGAACACCCATCGCGGCGCGATCTTCGCTTTTGGCCTGCTCTGCGCGGCGGCGGGAAGACTGGTTGCCAGAGGGGAGCCGGTTGAACAGCATCGGGTTTGCGATCAGGTGGCCCGATTCTGTCGCGGCCTGGTGGCGCGCGAGCTCTCCTCCTCTGAAGGAAAGAAGGTGAGCAAAGGCGAAGGGCATTTCCTGCGCTACGGGCTCTCCGGCGCCAGAGGCGAAGCGGAAAGTGGCTTTCACACCGTGCGCACTCAGGCGATGCCGGTATTCAATCGCGTCATGGCGAATACCGGCGACGCCAATCTGGCGTTATTGCAGACCCTGCTGCATCTGATGGCCTGGAATGACGATACCAATCTGGTATCGCGCGGTGGGCTGGAAGGGCTGAATTTTGTTCAGCAGCAGGCGCAAAAGCTGCTGTGGGAAGGCGGAGTGCTGGCCGATGGCGGGCTGGAAGCGCTGCGCCAGCTGGATGATGAACTGATTGTTCGCCATCTTAGCCCTGGCGGCAGCGCTGACCTGCTGGCGGTAACCTGGTTCCTGTCTGGTTTTCCTGCCGGGGAGATGTTCCTGCATTAATTGCCCGGTTTTTCATCGATAGCTGACCCCGGATTGACCTGCACATGGCTGAACCGGGGTTCCAGCCCCATTTGTTCATTCCTTCTCTCTGCCCAATGGCCGATTCCCGGCATAATCGTATAGTTTTTACTGATATCGGCGGCAGTTTGTCATAAATTTCTAATTATCGGTGTTTTTGAGTAGCGGCTCATCGTTGGGCTGGTTACTCTGAAAACAATTTACGTAGTGTTAACAAAAGAGAATAGCTATGCATGATGCACATATCCGCGTGGCCATCGCGGGCGCGGGCGGCCGGATGGGACGCCAGTTAATTCAGGCGGTACAGCAGATGGAAGGCGCGGCGCTTGGCGCGGCGCTGGAGCGCGAAGGTTCCTCGCTGCTCGGCAGCGATGCGGGCGAACTGGCGGGCGCGGGCAAGTCAGGGGTGGTGGTGCAGAGCAGCCTTGAGGCGGTAAAAGACGATTTCGATGTCTTCATCGATTTCACCCGTCCGGAAGGCACGCTGAACCATCTCGCTTTTTGCCGTCAACATGGTAAAGGCATGGTTATCGGCACCACCGGTTTTGACGACGCCGGGAAGCAGGCCATTCGCGAGGCGTCGCAGGAGATCGCCATCGTCTTTGCCGCCAACTTTAGCGTTGGCGTTAACGTTATGCTTAAGCTGCTGGAGAAAGCGGCGAAGGTGATGGGCGACTATACCGATATTGAGATTATTGAAGCGCATCATCGCCATAAAGTCGACGCGCCATCAGGTACGGCGCTGGCGATGGGCGAGGCGATTGCCGGCGCGCTGGATAAAGATCTGAAGGAGTGCGCGGTATACAGTCGCGAAGGCTATACCGGTGAACGCGTTCCCGGCACCATCGGCTTTGCAACCGTGCGCGCCGGGGATATCGTCGGCGAACATACGGCGATGTTTGCGGATATCGGCGAACGTATTGAAATCAGCCATAAGGCTTCCAGCCGGATGACTTTTGCAAATGGTGCCGTTCGCTCTTCATTATGGCTAAAAGGCAAGAAAAATGGTCTTTTTGATATGCGTGATGTGCTTGAATTGAACTCTTTATAACGATTATTACCCATCGTGATGTGGTTATTGCTTTCAATAAGTAATTGATTGCAAGGGGCAATACTTTATTGCCCTTTTTTATTTTTTGATTTTTGCGATTTTTATTGGATGAACTCTCCAAAAAAATACATTATCCACCCTGATTTTGTTGTTTTATTGTAAATTTTGACCATCCGGTCCACTTTTTTACACCTTGAGCGCAGTTTTTACACTCTTGCGCCTCCGCAAGCGTTTTCCCAGGCGAGTTAGTTGATCTTTTTGCCGCTTAAAGCAGAGATTACAGAGTAGTCGCCTGAAACAAGATTAAAAATATCCGCTTTAAGTTGACTTTTACCCGCCATCTCTCCAGAATGCCGCCGTTTGCCAAAATTCTGCGGGCAACAGATTTGCATTGATTCAGATCTACATTATGAATTAATATGCAAATAAAGTGAGTGGATATTCTCTGGAGGGTGTTTTGATTAAGTCAGCGCTATTGGTTCTGGAAGACGGAACCCAGTTTCACGGTCGGGCCATTGGGGCTACCGGCACGGCGGTTGGGGAAGTCGTTTTCAATACTTCAATGACCGGTTATCAAGAAATCCTCACTGATCCTTCCTATTCCCGCCAAATCGTCACTCTAACTTATCCCCATATCGGCAATGTCGGCACCAATGCCGCCGATGAAGAATCTTCTCAGGTACACGCGCAGGGTCTGGTCATTCGCGATCTGCCGCTGATTGCCAGCAACTTCCGCAATACCGAAGACCTCTCTTCTTATCTGAAGCGCCATAACATTGTAGCGATTGCCGATATCGACACCCGTAAGCTGACCCGCCTGCTGCGTGAAAAAGGCGCGCAGAACGGCTGCATCATCGCCGGCGATAGCCCGGATGCGCAGCTGGCGCTGGAAAAGGCAAAAGCGTTCCCGGGCCTTAACGGTATGGATCTGGCGAAGGAAGTAACCACCGCAGAAACCTACAGCTGGACGCAGGGAAGCTGGACCCTTGCGGGTGACCTGCCGGAAGCCAAAGCGGAAAGCGAGCTGCCGTTTCACGTGGTGGCCTACGATTTCGGCGCCAAGCGCAACATTTTGCGCATGCTGGTAGACCGCGGCTGCCGTCTGACGGTGGTTCCGGCTAAGACTCCTGCCGAAGAGGTGCTGAAGATGAATCCGGACGGGATCTTCCTGTCCAACGGTCCCGGCGACCCGGCGCCTTGTGACTACGCTATCGACGCGATTGAGAAGTTTCTGGAAACCAGCGTTCCTGTATTCGGCATCTGCCTCGGCCACCAGCTGCTGGCGCTGGCGAGCGGCGCGAAGACCGTGAAGATGAAGTTCGGCCACCACGGCGGCAACCATCCGGTAAAAGATATTGATAACAACGTGGTGATGATCACCGCGCAGAACCACGGTTTCGCGGTGGATGAAGCGTCTATGCCGGCCAACCTGCGCGTCACCCATAAGTCGCTGTTCGACGGCACCCTGCAGGGGATTCATCGTACTGACAAACCGGCGTTCAGCTTCCAGGGACACCCGGAGGCGAGCCCCGGCCCGCACGATGCCGCACCGCTGTTCGACCATTTTATCGAGTTAATTAAGCAGTACCGTCAGTCCGCGAAATAATCAGGAGTTAAGAGAGCCATGCCAAAACGTACAGATATAAAAAGCATCCTGATTCTGGGCGCGGGCCCGATTGTTATCGGTCAGGCGTGTGAATTTGACTACTCCGGCGCCCAGGCGTGTAAAGCGCTGCGCGAAGAGGGCTACCGCGTCATTCTGGTGAACTCTAACCCGGCCACCATCATGACCGACCCGGAAATGGCCGATGCTACCTACATCGAGCCGATTCACTGGGAAGTGGTGCGCAAGATCATTGAGAAAGAGCGTCCGGATGCGGTTCTGCCGACCATGGGCGGCCAGACGGCGCTGAACTGCGCGCTGGAGCTGGAGCGTCAGGGCGTGCTGGCCGAGTTCGGCGTGACCATGATTGGCGCGACCGCCGACGCGATTGATAAAGCGGAAGACCGCCGCCGTTTCGACGTGGCAATGAAGAAAATTGGCCTCGACACTGCGCGTTCCGGGATCGCACATACCATGGAAGAAGCGCTGGCGGTTGCCGCTGAAGTTGGCTTCCCGTGCATCATCCGTCCTTCCTTTACTATGGGCGGCACCGGCGGCGGTATCGCCTACAACCGCGAAGAGTTCGAAGAAATCTGCGAACGCGGTCTGGATCTCTCGCCGACGAATGAGCTGCTCATTGATGAGTCGCTGATTGGCTGGAAAGAGTACGAGATGGAAGTGGTGCGTGATAAAAACGACAACTGCATCATCGTCTGCTCTATTGAAAACTTCGACGCAATGGGCATCCACACCGGCGACTCTATCACCGTCGCGCCGGCACAGACCCTGACCGATAAAGAGTACCAAATCATGCGTAACGCCTCGATGGCGGTACTGCGTGAAATCGGCGTAGAGACCGGCGGTTCCAACGTTCAGTTCTCGGTGAACCCGAAAGATGGCCGCCTGATCGTTATCGAAATGAACCCGCGCGTCTCCCGCTCCTCGGCGCTGGCCTCGAAAGCCACCGGCTTCCCGATCGCTAAAGTGGCGGCGAAGCTGGCGGTCGGTTACACCCTTGATGAGCTGATGAACGATATCACCGGCGGCCGCACCCCGGCGTCGTTTGAGCCGTCCATCGACTACGTTGTGACCAAAATCCCACGCTTCAACTTTGAAAAATTCGTCGGCGCCAACGACCGTCTGACCACCCAGATGAAATCGGTGGGCGAAGTGATGGCGATTGGCCGCACCCAGCAGGAATCCCTGCAGAAAGCGCTGCGCGGTCTGGAAGTGGGCGCCACCGGCTTCGACCCGAAAGTGAGCCTCGACGATCCGGAAGCGCTGACCAAAATCCGCCGCGAACTGAAAGATGCTGGCGCTGAGCGTATCTGGTACATCGCTGACGCTTTCCGCGCGGGCCTCTCCGTTGATGGCGTGTTCAACCTGACCAATATCGACCGCTGGTTCCTGGTGCAGATTGAAGAGCTGGTGCGTCTGGAGGAGAAAGTGGCTGAAGTCGGTATTACCGGCCTCGACGCCGACTTCCTGCGTCAGCTCAAGCGTAAAGGCTTTGCCGATGCGCGTCTGGCGAAGCTGGCTGGCGTGCGCGAAGCGGAAATCCGCAAGCTGCGCGACCAGTATGACCTGCACCCGGTCTACAAGCGCGTGGATACCTGCGCGGCGGAATTCGCTACCGACACCGCCTATATGTACTCCACCTATGAAGATGAGTGCGAAGCCAATCCGTCCGTTGACCGCGATAAAATCATGGTGCTCGGCGGCGGCCCGAACCGTATCGGCCAGGGCATCGAGTTCGATTACTGCTGCGTCCATGCCTCCCTGGCGCTGCGCGAAGACGGCTACGAGACCATTATGGTCAACTGTAACCCGGAAACCGTCTCTACCGATTACGACACCTCTGACCGCCTCTACTTTGAGCCGGTGACGCTGGAAGACGTGCTGGAAATCGTGCGCATTGAGAAGCCGAAAGGCGTTATCGTGCAGTACGGCGGCCAGACGCCGCTGAAGCTGGCGCGCGCGCTGGAAGCCGCAGGCGTGCCGGTTATCGGCACCAGCCCGGATGCAATCGACCGTGCGGAAGACCGTGAGCGCTTCCAGCACGCGGTTGACCGCCTGAAGCTGAAGCAGCCGGCGAACGCCACCGTGACCGCGATCGAAATGGCGGTCGAGAAGGCGAAAGAGATTGGCTACCCGCTGGTGGTGCGCCCGTCCTACGTTCTCGGCGGCCGCGCGATGGAAATCGTCTACGACGAAATCGACCTGCGTCGCTACTTCCAGACCGCCGTCAGCGTCTCTAACGATGCGCCGGTGCTGCTGGACCGCTTCCTTGACGATGCGGTTGAAGTTGACGTCGATGCCATCTGCGACGGCGAAATGGTGCTGATTGGCGGCATCATGGAGCATATCGAGCAGGCGGGCGTACACTCCGGCGACTCCGCGTGTTCGCTGCCGGCCTACACCCTGAGCCAGGAAATTCAGGATGTGATGCGCGAGCAGGTGCAGAAGCTGGCCTTTGAGCTGCAGGTACGCGGTCTGATGAACGTGCAGTTTGCGGTCAAAAACAACGAAGTCTACCTGATTGAAGTCAACCCGCGCGCGGCGCGTACCGTCCCGTTTGTCTCGAAAGCCACCGGCGTACCGCTGGCGAAAGTCGCGGCGCGCGTGATGGCGGGCAAAACGCTGGCTCAGCAGGGCGTCACTAAAGAGATCATCCCGCCGTACTATTCGGTGAAAGAGGTGGTTCTGCCGTTTAACAAATTCCCGGGCGTTGACCCGCTGTTAGGGCCAGAAATGCGCTCTACCGGCGAAGTCATGGGCGTTGGCCGCACCTTCGCGGAAGCGTTCGCCAAGGCGCAGTTAGGCAGCAACTCGACGATGAAGAAACAGGGACGCGCGTTGCTCTCCGTACGCGAAGGCGACAAAGAGCGCGTGGTGGATCTGGCGGCAAAACTGCTGAAGTTTGGTTTCGAGCTGGATGCAACCCACGGTACTGCGATTGTGCTGGGCGAAGCCGGCATCAACCCGCGTCTGGTGAACAAGGTGCATGAAGGCCGCCCGCACATTCAGGACCGCATCAAGAATGGCGAATACACCTACATCATCAACACCACCGCAGGCCGTCAGGCGATTGAAGACTCCAAGCTGATTCGCCGCAGCGCCCTGCAGTACAAAGTGCACTACGACACCACGCTGAACGGCGGTTTCGCTACCGCAATGGCCCTCAATGCCAACGCGATAGAGAAAGTGACCTCGGTGCAGGAAATGCACGCGCAGATTAAAAAGTAATCTCATCTGCCAGTAAAAGCGCCTCCGGTGGCCAACGCCGGAGGCGCTTTTTTTTGCGTTGCGATAAAGCGAAATAGGGGGAGAGGGTTCATCCTTAATGGAACAAAACCATTTCATGACGCACGCAAGGATAACGACATGGCGATACTTTTGTTTGATTGGGGCGGCACATCGATTAAATATGGCGTCTGGCAGCAGGGGGAGCTGAAGGACACCGCATCGGTTGAGACGCCTGATAGCTGGGAAGAGATGAAAAATCGGCTATTGGAACTTTATCAACAGTTTCAGTCGCGCTACGCCATTGATGGGATCTCAATTAGTGCTCCTGGGTGCGTGGATCCTCAGAGCGGGGTCATTAGCGGCCTGAGCGCCATTCCCTATATTCATCACTTTCCCATCGTCGAAGAGCTTTCCGGGCTGTTTTCACTGCCGGTATGCATTGAGAACGACGCCAACTCGGCGGGTATCGCCGAGGCGGCATTGGGCGCGGGCCGCGAGTATGACAGCGTACTGTTTGTGATTGCCGGTTCAGGTATCGGTGGCGCCATTGTCGACAATAAAGTCCTGCGCCACGGCAGCCATCGCTACGCCGGGGAATTTGGCATGATGACCCTGCACGAGGGGCAAACCTTTAGCGAACTGGCAACCGCCGTCGCTACGGCGCGTCGTTATGCCCGGCGCATGTCGCTGGCGGCTGACTCCGTCTCCGGAGAGGATGTCTTTCGCCTGGCCGAGGAGGGCGACAATATCGCGCAGCAGGAAGTGGCGCAGTTTTACCACTGGATGGCGACAGGCTTACTGAATTTGCAGGTGTGCTACGACCCAGACTGCCTGATTATCGGCGGCGGTATCTCCGCCAGCGATAGGATTTTTAACGGCATCAAGCAGCGCCTGAACGAGCTGGTGAATGAAAAAGATTTAGCAGAATTTTTACCGCAGGTGGTGCTCTGCCAATACCGCAACGATGCTAACCTGATCGGCGCGGCGGTGAACTTCGAACAAAAACAGAGGGATCGGCGCTAACAGGCCACTTCGGAGAGTTCTGGTTTTCTCTCCCCGGACAGTCAGCTAGCCTAAAGTGGTTAGGGTGATAATGAATATGACTGAATAACGGGAGAGAAACACCATGTACAACAAGCCCCTCACCGCCGCTATTTTTGCCGCTGCTGCGCTTTTCACCGTGGCTGGCTGTTCATCTAATCAGTCGCTAAAAACCACCGATGGCAAAACTATTGTCACCGATGGCAAACCCCAGGTGGATGACGACACCGGTCTGGTGTCCTACAAAAACGCGGAAACCGGTCGTACCGAGCAGATCAATCGCGATCAGGTTAAATCGATGGATGAACTGGATAACTAAGCGTTATTCATGGCCCCGCATCGCGGGGTCATCCCTGCCTGAGCGATCCTCGCCCTGAATGAGAGATAAATCACACTTATCATTGTAAGCGATTCAATTAACTGTCTACACTCTTGCTGATTACAACAAGAGCTAACGCAGGCTAATCAATGATCCTCATAATTTATGCGCACCCTTATCCGCAGCACTCGCATGCGAATAAGCGGATGCTTGAGCAGGCAGGGACGCTTGATGGCGTAGAGATACGCTCCCTCTATCAGCTTTATCCTGACTTTAATATTGATATCGCCGCCGAGCAGGCGGCGCTGGCTCGTGCCGATCTGGTTATCTGGCAGCATCCGATGCAGTGGTACAGCGTGCCGCCGCTGCTCAAGCTGTGGATGGATAAAGTGCTGGCGCACGGCTGGGCATACGGTCACAACGGTATCGCGCTGCGCGGTAAATCGCTGATGTGGGCGGTTACTACCGGCGGCGGCGAAAGCCACTTTGATATTGGTTCCTTTCCCGGTTTCGACGTCCTGGCGCAGCCGCTGCAGGCGACAGCCCTCTACTGCGGCATGACATGGCTACCGCCGTTTGCAATGCATTGCACTTTTATCTGCGATGACGAAACCCTACAGGCGCAGGCGCGCCGCTATCGGCAACGCTTAATCGAATGGCAGGAGGCGCACAACCATGGATAGCCATACGCTGATACAGGCGCTCATCTATTTAGGCTCCGCCGCGCTGATCGTGCCGATTGCCGTACGTCTGGGCTTAGGGTCGGTGCTCGGCTACTTAATTGCCGGCTGTATTATTGGCCCGTGGGGGCTGCGGCTGGTCACCGACGCCGAGTCGATTCTGCACTTCGCGGAAATCGGCGTGGTGCTGATGCTTTTCGTTATCGGTCTTGAGCTCGATCCCCAGCGCCTGTGGAAACTTCGCGCTTCGGTGTTCGGCGGCGGGGCGCTGCAGATGGTCGTCTGCGGCGTGCTGATCGGCCTGTTCTGCATGTCGCTTGGTCTGCGCTGGCAGGTTGCCGAGCTGATTGGCATGACGCTGGCGCTCTCTTCAACGGCGATCGCTATGCAGGCGATGAACGAGCGTAACCTGACGGTCACCCAGTTGGGCCGGAGCGCCTTTGCGGTGCTGCTGTTCCAGGATATTGCGGCTATTCCTCTGGTGGCGATGATCCCGCTGCTGGCGGCGAGCGGCGGCTCGACGACGCTGGGCGCGTTTGCACTCTCGGCCCTGAAAGTGGCGGGTGCGCTGGCGCTGGTGGTGGTGCTTGGCCGCTATCTGACCCGGCCGATGCTGCGTTTTGTTGCGCGCTCCGGCCTGCGTGAAGTCTTCAGCGCCGTGGCCCTGTTCCTGGTGTTTGGCTTCGGGCTGCTGCTGGAAGAGGTTGGGCTGTCGATGGCGATGGGGGCATTCCTGGCCGGGGTGCTGCTGGCGAGCTCGGAGTACCGCCACGCTCTCGAAAGCGATATTGAACCGTTTAAGGGGCTGCTGCTGGGGCTGTTTTTTATCGGCGTCGGGATGTCTATCGACTTCGGTACTCTGGTGACTCATCCGCTGCGGATCCTGATTTTGCTGGTGGGATTTCTGGTGATTAAATCCCTGATGCTGTGGTTGATCGCCAGGCCGTTAGGCGTACCTCGCGCGCAGCGCCGTTGGTTTGCGGTGCTGCTGGGGCAGGGGAGTGAATTTGCCTTTGTGGTCTTCGGCGCGGCGCAGATGGCCGATGTCCTGGACGGCGAATGGGCGAAGGCGCTGACCCTGGCGGTGGCGCTATCGATGGCTGCCACGCCAATCCTGCTGGTGTTGCTGACCCGTCTGGAGAAATCCACCAGCGGTCAGGAGCGCGAGGCGGATGAAATTGACGAAGAGCAGCCGCGGGTAATTATTGCTGGCTTTGGCCGCTACGGGCAGATTGCCGGCCGCGTGCTGCTCTCCAGCGGCGTGAAGATGGTGATTCTCGATCACGATCCTGACCACGTCGATACCCTGCGTAAGTTTGATATGAAGGTGTTCTACGGCGATGCGACGCGGGTTGACCTGCTGGAGTCGGCGGGGGCGGAAAAAGCGGAAGTGCTGATTAACGCCATCGACGATCCGCAGACAAACCTGCAGCTGGCGGAGCTGGCAAAAGAGCATTTCCCGCATCTGCAGATCATCTCCCGCGCCCGCGATGTCGATCATTACATCAAGCTGCGCCAGGCCGGCGTTGAGGCGCCGGAGCGTGAAACCTTTGAAGCGGCGCTGAAGTCCGGGCGTATGACGCTTGAGGCGCTGGGCCTGGGAGCCTACGAGGCCCGCGAGCGCGCCGATCTGTTCCGCCGTTTCAACCTGCAAATGGTCGAAGAGATGGTGGCCATGGCGGAAAACGATGCGGCCTCCCGGGTGGCGGTATTCAAGCGCACCAGCGATATGCTGACCGGAATAATCAACGAAGACCGCAACCATTTATCGCTGGTTCAGCGTCATGGCTGGCAAGGAACGGAAGAGGGGAGGCATACCGGTGATATCGCTGATGAGCCGGAAAATAAACCCCCGGCATAAGGGGGAATTCAGGGTGTTACGTTAGCTTTACAAGTAACATTTTGTTTTCAATTTAGATCCTGTCTGGCGGCTCACGGGGCTTACGTGGGCTCGCCAGCAAATCTTAAAATTTTCTGATTCTTTACTCTCCGCCCAGTCGACGAAGTATTACGCTTTCCGTATAGTGGCGGCAATTTTTTGCATTCGGGAATTATTCAATGATCAGTCTGATTGCGGCGTTAGCGGTAGATCGCGTCATTGGTATGGAAAATGCCATGCCGTGGAATCTGCCTGCCGATCTCGCCTGGTTTAAGCGCAATACCTTAAACAAACCGGTAGTGATGGGGCGTCTCACCTGGGAATCTATCGGTCGCCCGTTACCGGGGCGTAAAAATATCGTTATTAGCAGCCAGCCCGGCACCGACGATCGCGTGCAGTGGGTGAAGTCGGTCGATGAAGCCATCGCCGCCTGCGGCGACGTCGAAGAGATGATGGTGATCGGCGGCGGACGCGTTTATGAGCAGTTCCTGCCAAAAGCGCAAAAGCTTTATCTGACCCATATTGATGCGGAAGTGGAAGGCGATACTCATTTCCCGGATTACGATCCGGACGAGTGGGAGTCGGTATTCAGCGAGTTCCACGATGCTGATGCGCAGAATTCCCATAGTTACTGCTTCGAGATTCTGGAGCGCCGCTAAGTTATAGTGCTCTCCACCCCGGTAGCGCAAGGTTGCCGGGGTTTGGTGTATGCTGACATCCTGAATGTATGGCGATCATCAAAAGGAGACTTGCATGAACAAATTCTATCAGTTGAAAATCACCCTCAAAGATGTCAGTCCGCCCATCTGGCGTTCTTTTGTCGTGCCCGCAAGTATCACGCTCGATCGTCTTCATGATGTGATTCAGATTGTGATGGGGTGGGAAGATTGCCATCTTCATAGTTTCAAATTCAAAAAAACGATCTGGCTTGAAGAGCCTAAATCCGCCGATGATGAAGATGAAGCGTTGACCCGCCTAAATGAACTCCTCAAGAAAAGCGGTAACTCGCTGATCTATAACTATGATTTTGGTGATGCTTGGGTGCATGAAATTGTCCTCGAAAATAAAAACTTCATCAAGGAGGACGCTATCCCCACACCTTTTGGCTGTATTGAAGGCAGGATGCGTTGCCCGATGGAAGATAGCGGGGGCCCAGCCGGCCATATGCATTTGCTTGATATCATTAGTGAGCCTCATAAAAATAAAGAGGATTTTGAGGCGCTACTGGATTTTATTGAGTAGCCAGATGCCGATCCGCAGAAAATGATGGAGCATTTGTATACTTTTGACTCTGACGAAGTGAACGCGGCGTTGGTACTGTACGCGCGCTGGTCGAGAGACCGCCCCTTGCCTTTGGCTGAAGAGATGTATTGATAACCAGTCTGCCAGCGGCTGTGTCCATTTGATGTAGACACGATGCCTGGATGGGGTTGGCGCTCTTTCAGCGCTCCGGGAAGGATGAAAAACGACTATAGAAAATGTGATTGTGTTTCTGCCGGATGGCGGCTCGCGCCTCACCCGGCCTGGAAAAGCAGAAATATCAGCCGATCGTGCATGGCCCCTTAGGCCCGAGCAAGCGAGGCCGCCGGGCAATTTCACAACAACGCACTGTGTCAGCAGCCTGAGCGCTTCTTCAGAGCAGCGTTCTTCAGGAGGCGATCGCCTCGCCTTCATCAAGATTTGGCTGCCGGTTTGACGGCTGCGTGAAGTACGTCTTATCTTCCCAGCGCAGGCAGGTCAGATCGCCGCCCCAGCAGCAGCCGGTATCCAGCGCGTAAATACCTTCCGGCGTGCCTTTTCCTTCCAGCGAAGCCCAGTGACCGAAGGCGATGCTGTATTCGCTGGCCACCGGGCCGGGAATCGCAAACCACGGCTTGAGCGGCGCGGGCGCATTTTCCGGCGCCTCTTTGGCATACATATCCAGCTGGCCGTTCGGGAAGCAGTAGCGCATGCGGGTAAAAGCGTTAGAGATAAAGCGCAGGCGCGCCAGTCCGCTCAGTTCGTTGCTCCAGTTGTTCGGCATGTCGCCGTACATCGCATCGAGGAAGAACGGATAGGAGTCGCTGGCAAGCACGGCTTCCACGTCGCGTGCGCACTGTTTAGCGGTTTCCAGATCCCACTGCGGCGTGATCCCGGCGTGGGCCATAACCAGCTTTTTCTCTTCATCGATTTGCATCATCGGCTGACGACGCAGCCAGTTGAGCAGATCGTCGGCGTCCGGCGCCTCAAGCAGCGATTTCAGCCGATCTTTGGGTTTATTGCGGCTAATGCCCGCAAAGACCGCCAGCAGGTGCAGGTCATGATTGCCCAGCACGATGCGTACGCTGTCGCCAAGCTGTTTCACGAAACGCAGTACTTCGAGCGAACCGGGGCCGCGCGCGACCAGGTCGCCCGTCAGCCACAGCGTATCAGTCTCAGGGTTAAACTCCACCTGCTCTAATAGTGCGATCAGTTCATCGTAGCAACCGTGAACGTCGCCAATAAGGTATGTAGACATTGTTTTAATGGATGAGAGTGGGTACTGCGAGACGGAAAACAGGGATTTCAATGGTGAACGGCGCGCCGTTCACATCGATCATCTCATAATGTCCCTGCATGGTGCCCAGCGGCGTTTCAATGACCGCGCCGCTGGTATATTGGTATTCACCGCCGGCCGGAATATGCGGCTGCTCGCCGACAACGCCTTCCCCCTGGACTTCGGTCTCACGACCGTGCCCATTGGTGATAAGCCAGTAGCGGCCAAGAAGCTGAACCTGAGTCCGCCCCAGATTGCGAATGGTGACGGTATAAGCGAAGACGTAGCGCTCTTCTTGCGGAGAAGATTGCGATTCGATATAGACGCTTTGCACCTGTACACAAACTCGGGGCGAATTAATCATGGTTAGCTCTCCTTGGTGGGCGCGTTCTCAGATAACCAGTTAGCTAGCTGACAGTACTGCGCCACGGAAATATTCTCTGCGCGCTTCGCCGGGTCGATGCCCAGCTCGGTCAGAACTTCAACGCTGAACAGATTGCCCAGACTGTTGCGGATCGTTTTCCGACGCTGGTTAAATGCTTCTGTCGTGATGCGGCTCAGCACGCGTACATCTTTAACGGGATGCGGCAGCGTGCGGTAAGGCACCAGGCGCACCACGGCGGAATCAACTTTAGGCGGCGGCGTAAAGGCGCTCGGCGGAACTTCAAGCACCGGGATAATCTGGCAGTAGTACTGCGCCATGACGCTTAGTCGACCATACGCCTTACTGTTCGGCCCGGCAACCAGACGATTGACCACCTCTTTTTGCAGCATAAAGTGCATATCGGCAATGGCATCAGTATAGCTGAACAGATGGAACATCAGCGGGGTCGAGATGTTGTACGGCAGGTTGCCGAATACGCGCAGCGGTTGGCCCATGTTCTGCGACAGCTCGCCGAAGTTCATGGTCATCGCATCCTGCTGATAAATCGTCAGCTTTGGTCCGAGGAACGGATGCGTTTGCAGACGAGCGGCCAGGTCGCGGTCCAGCTCGATAACGGTGAGCTGGTCGAGGCGTTCACCGACCGGTTCGGTCAGCGCGGCGAGGCCGGGGCCGATTTCAACAATCGCCTGGCCTTTCTGTGGATTGATGGCCGAGACAATGCTGTCGATCACAAACCGATCGTTGAGAAAGTTTTGCCCGAAGCGTTTACGGGCTAAGTGGCCCTGATGGACTCGATTATTCATTGAGTATTAACAATCATTTTAATGGCGAGATTAAGCGCCGTGATAAAACTGCCGACTTCCGCTTTCCCCTGGCCCGCAAGTTCAAGCGCGGTGCCGTGGTCAACGGAAGTGCGAATAAATGGTAAACCGAGCGTAATATTCACGCCGCGGCCAAAGCCCTGGTATTTTAGCACGGGCAGGCCCTGATCGTGATACATCGCGAGTACCGCATCGGCATGGTCGAGATATTTCGGCTGAAACAGGGTATCTGCCGGCAGCGGGCCGCTGAGATTCATCCCCTTCGCGCGCATCTCTTCCAGCACCGGAATAATGGTATCAATCTCTTCCGTGCCCATATGGCCGCCTTCGCCCGCGTGCGGGTTCAGGCCGCAAACCAGCACGTGCGGGTTATTGATGCCAAATTTGGTGCGCAGATCGTGATGCAGAATGGTGATGATTTCCCGCAGCAGCTCGGGGGTAATCGCATCGCTTATTGCTTTAAGCGGCAGGTGAGTGGTCACCAGCGCCACGCGCAGCGCTTCGGTCGCCAGCATCATCACCACTTTACTGGCCTGCGAGCGCTCTTCAAAGAACTCGGTATGACCGGTGAAGGCGATCCCCGCATCGTTGATAATGCCCTTGTGCACCGGCCCGGTAATCAGCGCGGCGAATTCGCCGTTCAGACAGCCATCACAGGCGCGGGCCAGCGTTTCCACCACATAGCTGCCGTTGCTGACGTTGAGCACGCCTGGCTCAACCGGCGCATTGAGAGCGACGGGAAGAAGCGTCAGGGTGCCTGCGCGCTGCGGCGTAGCGGGAACGGTAGGGTCATAAGGCAGAAGCGATAAAGGAAGACCGAGCAGGCTTGCCCTGTCGGATAACAGAGCGCCATCGGCGCAAATCACCAGCTCGACCGGCCAGTTGCGCTGTGCAAGCTGCACAACGAGGTCGGGGCCAATCCCGGCAGGTTCGCCGGGAGTGATAACAACTCGATTCATACACTTCATCCTTCAGGCGTTCTCTTACTGGCTGCGCTTCGTCGCCCCAGTCAGAGGCCAGGGCGATTCGCCGAGCCGCCTCGATACACCCTGAGTGATGTTGTGTATGAGGCTAATGCGATTAGTTGCTCAGTACCTTAACGTAGGCGCTGGCGCGCTGTTCCTGCATCCAGGTCGCCGCTTCTTCAGAGAATTTACGGTTCATCAGCATGCGGTAAGCGCGATCTTTCTGCGCGGCGTCGGTTCTGTCGACGTTGCGGGTATCCAGCAGCTCAATCAGGTGCCAGCCGAAGGATGAGTGAACCGGTGCGCTGGTCTGGCCTTTATTGAGGCGCAGAATAGCGTCGCGGAAGGCCGGATCGAAGATATCCGGCGTTGCCCAGCCTAAATCACCGCCCTGGTTTGCCGAACCCGGATCTTCAGAGAACTCTTTTGCCGCTTTAGCAAATGTGGTTTTGCCGCTCTTAATGTCAGCCGCAATTTGCTCCAGCTTTGCCCGGGCCTGATTGTCATTCATGATCGGCGACGGTTTCAGCAGGATGTGGCGGGCGTGAACTTCAGTCACGGAGATATTCTGGCTGCCGCCGCGCATATCGTTGATTTTCAGGATATGGAAGCCAACGCCGGAACGTACCGGACCAACGATATCGCCTTTCTTAGCCGTGCTCAGCGCCTGGGCGAAGATGCCCGGCAGTTCCTGAATACGACCCCAGCCCATCTGGCCGCCTTTCAGCGCCTGCTGGTCGGCTGAGTAGGTGATCGCCAGTTTGCCGAAATCCGCGCCGCTGCGCGCCTGCTGAACCACCGAGTTGGCCTGGTCCTGAGCTTCTGCCACCTGCTCGGAAGTGGGGTTTTCCGGCAGCGGGATCAGAATGTGGCTGAGGTTGAGTTCGGTGCTGGCGTCGTTCTGATCGCCAATCTGCTTCGCCAGGGTTTCAACTTCCTGCGGCAGAACGGTAATACGGCGACGTACTTCGTTGTTACGCACTTCCGAAATCAGCATCTCTTTGCGGATCTGATTACGATAGGTGTTGTAGTTAATACCGTCATAGGCCAGACGGCTGCGCATCTGATCCATGGTCATGTTGTTCTGTTTGGCGATGTTGGCGATAGCCTGGTCCAGCTGATCGTCAGAGATCTTCACGCCCATTTTCTGACCCATCTGCAGGACAATCTGGTCCATGATCAGACGCTCAAGGATCTGATGACGCAGGGTGGCGTCATCCGGCAGCTGCTGCCCGGCCTGGCCGGCGTTAAGTTTTACCGATTGCATCAAGCCATCGACGTCGCTTTCCAGAACAACGCCATTATTGACGACAGCCGCTACCTTATCGACAACCTGTGGGGCAGCGAAACTGGTATTCGCGATCATGGCGATACCGAGAAGCAGCGTTTTCCAGTTCTTCATACTTTTTCCATTTCAATTAACCGCAATTGCGGATTACGTTTAAACCAGCCACATCACAGGGAGCTCTGGTACGGTAAAATGTTCGAACGCAGCATCTGCTGGGTGCCGAGACCGTAATTGGAGCTCAGGCCGCGCAGCTCAATGTTAAAGCCGAAGGTATTGTCGTATTTGCTTTCGCTGCTGCTGTTATCCCAGCCGTTGATCTTACGTTCATAGCCAACGCGGATAGCGTAGCAGCAGGAGCTATACTGCACCCCTAACATCTGGTTCGCTGACTTTCTGGTATTCGTATCGTAGTAATACGCGCCGACGACTGCCCAACGATCGACGATTGGCCAGCTGGCGGTCATTCCCACCTGCGAAATACCATCTTTATACTGCTTAGCGGTGGAATACGAAGGCAGAGTCGCCTGAATGTATTCCGGACTTGCATAACGATAGTTAAGTTGTACTAAACGGTTTTCGTCGCGACGGTATTCCACGGTTCCGCTGCTGGTCGCGACGTTATCCAGACGCGTATCGTACTGAATTCCCCCGCGTAAACCCCAGTCGTCGGTAATGCGCCAGTAGGTATCCCCGGCCCATACCAGTGAACCTCGCGTGTCGTTGTTCTCCCAGTTGATGTTGTCGTCACCGGTACGTGCTTCGGTGAAATAGTAGATTTGACCAACGGAAATATTAAAACGTTCAACTGCGGCGGCATCATAAACGCGAGATGTGATGCCGGTGGAGACCTGGTTGGCGGACGCAATACGGTCCAGACCGCTGTAGGTGCGGTCGCGGAACAGGCCGCTGTAGTCTGATTGCAACAGCGTTGAGTCGTAGCTGCCGATCTTGCTCTGGTCACGATACGGGATATACAGATACTGCATGCGCGGTTCAAGCGTCTGGGTATAGTTCTCTTGCATATCGCGCTCGAAAACCATTTTGCCGTCGACTTTAAACTGCGGCATGACGCGGTTAACGGAGTCTTTATAGTCAGTGCCGTTGGCCGCGTTGTAGCTATCAAGGTTGCTTTGCTGGTAATGGGTGGCCAGCAGTTTTGCCTCAGTATTGATGCTTCCCCAGCCGTTAGACAGCGGCAGGTTGATGGTTGGCTCAAGGTGAAGACGCGTTGCTTCCGGCATTTTGCTGTTCGAGTTAACAAAATGCACCGCCTGGCCATAAAGATGCGTATCAAACGGGCCGACGTCGTTCTGGTAGTAGTTCACGTCCAGCTGCGGCTCGGCGGAATAGGCATTGCTTGAGTCGCGGTCAAAGACCTGGAACTGCTTGGTCGATACGGTGGCATCGAAATTCTGATTCGCGTAGCCGGCGCTGAGTTTCTGCGTGGCATAGCCATCGGTACTGGAACCGTATTTGGAGCTGAAATCGTTAAAGTAGTCCGGGTCGCTGACTTTGGTGTAGTCGGCGTTGAAACGCCACACCTGGTCTACGACGCCTGAATGGTTCCAGTAGAACAGCCAGCGGCGGCTGTTGCTGTCGTTCGAATGATCGTCATGATAAATTTTATCCGACGGCAGGTAGTCGAACTCAAATAAACCGGTCCCTGCTTTGGTCAGATAGCGGAATTCGTTTTCCCACATCACGCCGCCGCGCTTGCTCATATAGTGCGGGGTCAGGGTGGCGTCAAAGTTAGGCGCGATATTCCAGTAGTAAGGGAGATAGAACTCCGCGCCGTTTTTGGTGCTGTATTTAGCGTTGGGGATCAGGAAACCTGAACGGCGCTTATCGCCCACCGGCAGCTGCAGGTAAGGACTATAAAAAATCGGCACTGAACCGAGCTTAAAGCGCGCGTTCCAGATCTCAGCCACCTGCTCTTCGCGGTCGTGGATAACTTCGCTGCCGACCACGCTCCAGGTGTCAGAGCCCGGCAGACAGGAGGTAAAGCTGCCGTTTTCCAGAATGGTGTAGCGGTTTTCACCGCGCTGCTTCATCAGGTCAGCGGTACCGCGCCCCTGACGGCCTACCATTTGGTAATCGCCCTGCCAGACGTTGGTATCTTTGGTGTTGAGATTCGACCAGGCCTTCGGCCCTTTGAGGATCACCTGATTATCGTCATAGTGCACGTTGCCGAGGGCATCAACCGTCCGCACCGGCTGCGGCTGGCCTTCCGCCTGCTGCTGGTGGAGCTGGACCTCATCGGCCTGCAGCCGGCTGTTTCCCTGATTAATATCGACGTTGCCGGTAAATACGGCGTTATCAGGGTAGTTGCCTTTCGCATGATCGGCATCGATCGTCACCGGCAGGTCGTTGGGTTTCCCTTCGACCAAAGGACGATTGTAGCTTGGGACGCCAAGCATACACTGCGTGGCGAGATCGGCAGCGAGGCCCTGTTGGCTATACAAGGCGCTGGCGATCATGGTGGCCAGGAGGCTGGGAATACGTTTTTTCATACGTTGTATTTGTTGTTCCGTCATCGTGTGGCAGCGGCTTGCAAACGGTCAGAGCCTAACTTACTCGTCTAAATCGCGCTAGTGTTAATCCTGCCCGTTTCGAGCCCGAGCGTTAGGCACCGTGTAGAATGACGAGTATGATAAAGCAAATTATAGGCTATGTCCCACAATTGACCGAGGCGTAAACGCTTTGTAACGTGCGGTCAGATATAGCTTAACTGGCGGCAGAGAGATTGGGGAGTCTATGCAGTATTTGGGTAAAATAATTGGCGTTGCGGTTGCGTTGATGATGGGCGGCGGCTTTTGGGGCGTGGTACTGGGCTTTTTAATCGGGCATATGTTTGACCGCGCGCGCAGCCGCCGGCTGAACGTCTTTGCCAACCAGCAGGAGCGCCAGTCGCTGTTCTTCTCGACGACGTTTGAAGTGATGGGGCACCTGACTAAATCTAAAGGGCGCGTCACCGAAGCCGATATCCACGTCGCCAATTTGCTGATGGATCGCATGAATCTTCATGGCGAAGCGCGGACGGCGGCACAGCACGCGTTTCGGGTAGGGAAATCAGATGATTATCCGCTGCGTGAGAAAATGCGCCAGCTGCGCAGCGTCTGTTTTGGCCGCTTTGATTTAATTCGGATGTTTCTGGAAATTCAGCTGCAGGCGGCTTTTGCCGATGGCGATCTGCATCCCAACGAGCGTGAAGTGCTGTTTGTGATTGCCGATGAGCTGGGCATCTCCCGCGCTCAGTTTGAGCAGTTCCTGCGCATGATGCAGGGCGGGGCGCAGTTCGGCGGCGGGTCGCAGCAGCAATCTTACGGCCAGCGCGGCGGCAACGCCGGCTGGCAGCAGGCGCAGCGCGGACCCACTCTGGAAGATGCCTGCAATGTGCTGGGGGTAAAACCGACTGATGATGCCGCCACCGTCAAGCGCGCCTATCGTAAGCTGATGAGCGAGCACCATCCGGATAAGCTGGTGGCGAAAGGGCTACCGCCGGAAATGATGGAGATGGCTAAGCAGAAAGCGCAGGAGATCCAGAAAGCCTGGGAGCTGATCAAAGAACAGCGCGGCTTCTGAACGACCGGCCTCTCCCGGGCGGGGGAGGCGTCACGATGGGCTGGCGGCGCGGCGGTACATACGCCGCGGATGGCCAATCTTGCCGTACAGCATTTCCACCTCCAGAAAGCCGATTTCCACGCAGTGCTCCAGATAGCGACGAGCCGTGGTTTTGCTCAATCCAGCCTCGCTCACCACGTCATCGACCGAAAAGCAGCGTTCTTGATCGCCGGTAAACAGATTTTGCACCAGCGCCAGCGTTTTTTCTTCAATCCCTTTACTACCGCTATCGGCACGATAGTTTTTGGCCTGTAGCTGATACAGCGAATCCACGTTCTGCTGGTCGACAATCTTCCACTCGCGCTGCTGATCGTAAAACTGCACAAACCGTTCAAGGGACTGGCTCAGGCGCTTCCATGACACCGGCTTAAGAATGTAGTCGAAGGCGCCGTTGCGGATTGCCAGACTACAGGTTTCCATATCGCTGGCGGCGGTGATAAAGATCACCGAACAGTTAGCCTGGGCCATGATCGGGTCGTTCATCAGCGTGACCCCTTTGCCGTCCGGCAGATAATTATCCAGCAACACCAGCTGGGGCGGTCTGGCGTTGAGTCTCTGCCGCGCCTGGGCGAGGGAGGCCGCCATGCCTGCCAGCCGCATGCGCGGGTGTTTTTGAATAAGCTCGGCGTGCAGCCGCGCCAGTTCGCTTTCATCTTCGATGATCAGAACATCGACCAGGTCATGATGCATAGTGCGTCTCTTCTTGCGGATGGGCTGGCCCGCTGGCGGGGATAAACAGCGTAAAAATCGCGCCGCGCGGGGCGTTGTCGGCCACTTCAATTGTGCCGCCGGCCTGGGTAACGTAGCGCTCAATAAGATACAGGCCAATACCGTGATCGCCGCGGGTTTTGGTGGTGACGCCGCGCTCAAAAATATGCTCGCGGATCTCCGGACGAATACCGACGCCGCGGTCGGCGACTTCAATCATTAATTCCCGGGCGTTGAGCTGAATCAGAATCTCGACCGGTTCGTGCGGCAGTTCGGCGCGCTGGGTAGCCTCAATAGCGTTATCCAGCAGATTACCGATGATAGAGATAAGCTCGGACTCCATCAATGACGGCAGCGGACGGTCAATGCGGCAGGCCGGGTCAAAGCTCAGTTCAACCCCTTTTTCCCGCGCGCGGGCGGCTTTGCCCAGCAGCAGACCGCACAGCGTCGGCGAATTAAAGTGCGATGAGATAAAGTCCAGCAGCTCCTGGGCATGCTCCGACTGCGCCTGAATGTAGCGAATCGCCTCATCATAGTGGCCCATATGCAGCAGGCCGGAAAGGGTGGTCATACGGTTCAGCTGTTCATGGCGCATGATGCGCAGATTATCAACGTAGCGCTTCACCTGGCTGAGCTGGGCGCTCAGCGAGTTGATTTCGTCGCGGTCGCGGAAAGTGATCACCCAGCCCTGCAGTTCACTCTCCAGCAGGATACGCACCCGGCTGGCGAGAACGGTCAGCTGATTAAAGCGGCACAGCTCGTCGTGGGTATCGTTTTCGAGCATCTCCCCGCTGGCGAAAAACGGCTGCGGCGTAATGACGCTATCGATAGACTTACCGCGCAGCTGATGCGCCGGCTGGCTCAGTCCGAGCAGGCTGCGGGCGGCATGATTTATCACTTCGATACGCCGGTGATGGTCAATTACGATCACCCCTTCGTATATCGACTCCATCATCGCCTTTTGCTGGCGCACCAGCAGGCCGATTTCCCGCGGCTCCAGCGAGAAAATTTGCTTCTTAATGCTGCGGGTGAAGTACCAGGAGAAGATAAACAGCGCAATCAACAGCAGCACTGCAGCGACAAAGATATTGATGACTTTTTCCAGCGTGATGCTGTCGAGATAGCTGGTAAGGTAGCCGACGGAAACAATACCGATGACCCGGCCCGCATCGTCGAAAATCGGCGCTTTGCTGCGCAGGGAAATCCCCAGTCCCCCTTTGCGGATGGTGGTGGCGCTTTTCCCCTCCAGCACCGGCTGGTTATCGCCGCCAACCAGCCGCGTGCCGACCCATTCCGGGTGGACCGAATGAAACAGATGCACGCCTCGCCTGTCGCCAATGACAATAAAGCTGGCGTCGCTGTGGGCGGCGATATTTTGCATAAAAGGTTTTATCGCCAGCGCGTCTTCACGCGCGACCTGTTGGCGTAAATCCGGCATCAGGGCAATTTCTTGCGCCTGTATTTTCGCGCGGGCGCTCATTTCCTGATAAAGCTGACGGCTGGCGTCAAAATAGTAATACACGCCCAGCAGCGCGAAAAGCACTGAGAAAAAAGCGACCAGTGAAATGAACAGCTTAAATTGAAATGAAACCTTCATAATTCTATTGCACCGTATCAGGGATGCGGCACTGTATCATCTTTGGCCATACCGACATCGTGGCTGAGGGAAAACGGTGACCCCCTTCGCAGGCGTCCGGAAACCACAATTATCTGCTGGCGCGGAATTTATCAAGGTTAATCAGGCGCTGGATTTAAAAACCTTAAAAACCACGGCAATAAATCAGAGCGGTTTCACAATAATAATAGAAACCATAAAAACCATAGTGACCATTAAAACTTCTTTTTTAATCTGCCGATCCTCACATTAACTCTGCGCATGGCCCTCTAACCTGAAAAATAATAATAACCAGAGGGCTTAATTATGAGCACCACAGACAATGCATTCTCTGCAACCATCGACCCTATCAATACCCCGAAAGCGCCGCTTAAGCAGCGCTGGTGGCATATCCTCGATAACTGGAAAGTCGGTATTATCCCGCTGCCGCTCTTTCTGCTGGCCGGCGGCCTGATTGCCCTGGACTGTTTAGGCGGCAAGCTGCCGAGCGATATCGTCGTGATGGTGGCGACGCTGGCCTTTTTCGGCTTTGCCTGCGGTGAATTCGGCAAACGCCTGCCGGTTCTGGGTAAGCTTGGCGCAGCGGCCATCTGCGCGACTTTTATTCCTTCTGCGCTGGTTCATTACGGCCTGCTGCCGGAGGTGGTGGTGGAATCGACCACCAAATTCTATAAGTCGACCAACATTCTTTATCTTTATATCTGTTGCATTATCGTCGGCAGCATTATGAGCATGAACCGCACCACGCTGATTCAGGGCTTTCTGCGAATTTTCTTCCCGATGCTGTGCGGAGAAATCGTCGGCATGGTCGTTGGCGTCGGCGTCGGTACCGCGCTGGGGCTGGAGCCGTTCCAGGTATTCTTCTTTATCGTCCTGCCGATCATGGCCGGCGGCGTCGGCGAGGGAGCGATCCCGCTGTCGATTGGCTACGCCGCGCTGATGCATATGGATCAGGGCGTGGCGCTTGGGCGCGTGCTGCCGATGGTGATGCTGGGCAGCCTGACGGCGATTGTTATCTCCGGCTGTTTAAATCAGCTGGGCAAGCGTTTTCCGCATTTGACCGGTGAGGGACAGCTGATGCCGAACCGCCGCAATGAGACGCATCGCGAAACGCCCGTCGAGGGCAAAATGGACGTAACGACGCTGGCCTCCGGCGCGCTGCTGGCGGTGCTGCTCTATATGCTGGGCATGCTGGGGCAGAAGACCATCGGCCTGCCCGCGCCGGTGGGCATGCTGTTCCTCGCGGTGCTGCTGAAGCTGGTGAACGGCGTCTCTCCGCGCCTGCAGGAGGGATCGCAGATGGTGTATAAGTTCTTCCGCACGGCGGTCACCTATCCGATTCTGTTTGCCGTCGGCGTGGCGATCACCCCGTGGCAGGAGCTGGTCAACGCGTTTACCGTAACCAATTTGCTGGTGATTATCAGCACCGTAACGGCGCTGGTGGCGACCGGTTTCCTGGTCGGCAAAAAGATTGGCATGTACCCGATTGACGTGGCGATTGTCTCCTGCTGCCAGAGCGGTCAGGGCGGTACCGGCGACGTGGCGATACTGACCTCCGGCAACCGCATGAACCTGATGCCGTTCGCGCAGATCGCAACCAGGATCGGCGGCGCGATTAATGTTTCGCTGGGTCTGCTGTTCCTCAGTCACTTTCTGGCCTGATTTAACTTTTTTATAACCGCTAAGTCTGCTTTTTCGTGCTAAATGGCGCAGAAAATATCTGCGCCCCGTCTCCAAAACAGGGATCGTTTAGCGATACAATCAGCGCCATTATTCGCGACTGCGACGGCAGCCTGTCCGCTGCCTGTAATTGAGTGAGGAGAGAAACAAATGTCAGTGGATACTCTCGCCCGTGAGGGCGTAAGCATGGAAGCGCTGCTGGCGGCGAAAGAGCAGCGCGCCGCGCGTCAGGCCGACTGGTTAGCCCATTATCAGCGGCCGGTGATTTCGCTGACCCTGGTGACCCCGGGCGCGGTGAAAGACAGCATTCGCTACCGTAATATGATGGGCGTAGCGCTGCAGGCCTGCGATCAGATGCTGTGGAAACACCGCTGGCAGACGCTGGATCGCCAGGTGCTGTGGCTGCCGACCGGTCCGGAAGCGCTGTGGTGCGTCGATCACGCCGCCAGTGAAATCAAAGCCTTCTGTACCGATCTTGAGCATACCCATCCGCTGGGCCGCCTGTGGGATATCGACGTTATTTGCCCGAAAGATGGCCTGGTTGGCCGTCAGTCAATGGGGGAAAACCAGCGCCGCTGCCTGCTGTGCGATGAACCTGCGCACGCCTGCGCGCGCAGCCGCCGTCATGACACCGGGGAGGTTGTCGCCCGCGTTGAGCAGATGATTGATGCGTGGTTTGCCCGCGACTAACGCCGGTGTTCCGCTGCGATGATGAGCGAAGAATTGCCCGGGTATGCCGCTGGCGGCAAGACCCGGGACAGATTTGAACGATCAGAAGTCGATCGGCGCGCGGAACGTCATCGTATTACCGAATGACGGATGTGTGATGGTCAGGGTTTCAGCGTGCAGCAGCAGACGCGGCGCCATGGCCAGCGCTTCCGGCGACGCATAAAAGCGGTCGCCAAGAATCGGATGGCCCAGCGCCAGCATATGCACGCGCAGCTGATGCGAACGCCCGGTAATCGGCTTCAGGCGCACGCGGGCGGTGTTGTCCGTCGCGAACTCCAGCACTTCATACTCGGTTTGCGCCGCTTTGCCGGTTTCGTAACACACCTTCTGCTTTGGCCGGTTCGGCCAGTCGCAAATCAGCGGTAAATCCACCAGACCCTCGGCTTTTTCCGGGTGCCCCCAGACGCGGGCGACGTACTGCTTTTTCGGCTCGCGTTCGCGGAACTGCCGCTTAAGCTCGCGCTCTGCCGCTTTGGTCAGGGCTACCACAATCACGCCGCTGGTCGCCATATCCAGCCGGTGCACCGACTCGGCCTGCGGGAAATCGCGCTGAATGCGCGTCATCACGCTGTCCTTGTGCTCAGCCAGCCGGCCCGGTACGGACAACAGGCCGCTTGGCTTGTTGACCACCATAATGTGCTCATCCTGGTAGAGGATAACCAGCCAGGGATCCTGCGGCGGATTGTAGTTTTCCATCGCCATATTCGCGTTCCGTTACTGGTGGGTGACCACGATTAAGCGCAGAGCATCCAGGCGCCAGCCTGCCTGCGCCAGCGCGTCCATGACTTGCTGACGGTTGCTCTCGATAGCCGCCAGTTCATCATCGCGGATGTTCGGGTTAACGGCGCGCAGCGCTTCAAGGCGCGACAGTTCGGCCGACAGCTTATCGTCGGCTTCTTGACGCGCGGCGTCGATCAGGGCCTGGGCCGCTTTGGCCACCTGGCCTTCGCCCTGCTGCAAAATGGCGTGGACGTCCTGCTGGACGGCGTTGACCAGCTTGCTGCCAGTGTGGCGGTTTACCGCGCTCAGCTGACGGTTAAAGCTTTCGAACTCCACCTGACCGGCAAGGTTGTTGCCGTTTTTGTCGAGCAGCATGCGCACCGGCGTCGGCGGCAGGAAGCGGTTGAGCTGCAGATGCTTCGGCGCCTGGGCCTCAACGACGTAAATCAGCTCCAGCAGCAGGGTACCTACCGGCAGCGCTTTGTTCTTCAGCAGCGAGATGGTGCTGCTGCCGGTATCGCCGGAGAGGATCAGATCCAGACCGTTGATAATCAGCGGATGCTCCCAGGTGATGAACTGCGCGTCTTCGCGGGACAGGGCGACGTCACGCTCAAAGGTAATGGTGCAGCCATCTTCCGGCAGGCCAGGGAAGTCCGGTACCAGCATATGGTCGGAGGGGGTCAGGACAATCAGGTTTTCACCACGGTCGTCCTGGTTGATGCCGACGATATCGAACAGGTTCATGGAGAAAGCGATCAGGCTGGTGTCGTCATCCTGTTCTTCAATGCTTTCCGCAAGCTGCTGGGCTTTTTCTCCGCCGTTGGAGTGGATCTCCAGCAGACGATCTCGGCCCTGTTCCAGCTGCGCTTTCAGCGCTTCATGCTGCTGGCGGCAGGCTTTGATCAGGTCGTCGAAGCCGTCGGTATTTTCCGGCGCGGCGAGATAGTTAATCAGTTCATTATGCACGCTGTCGTAAACGGTACGGCCGGTCGGGCAGGTGTGCTCGAACGCGTCCAGACCTTCGTGATACCAGCGCACCAGCACCGACTGGGCGGTTCTTTCCAGATACGGAACGTGGATCTGAATATCGTGGGCCTGGCCGATACGGTCAAGACGACCGATACGCTGCTCCAGCAGATCCGGGTTGAACGGCAGGTCGAACATCACCAGGTTGCTGGCGAACTGGAAGTTGCGGCCTTCCGAGCCGATTTCAGAACACAGCAGCACCTGAGCGCCGGTATCTTCCTCGGCGAACCAGGCGGCGGCGCGGTCGCGTTCGATAATGGACATCCCTTCGTGGAACACCGCGGCACGGATGCCTTCGCGCTCGCGCAGAACCTGCTCCAGCTGCAGCGCGGTGGCCGCTTTAGCGCAGATCACCAGCACTTTCTGCGAGCGGTGGCTGGTGAGATGGCCCATCAGCCATTCAACGCGCGGGTCAAAGTTCCACCAGGTACCGGTATCGCCTTCAAATTCCTGATAAATCTGCTCCGGATAGAGCATGTCGCGGGCGCGCTCTTCGGCCGTTTTGCGGGCACCCATAATGCCGGAAACCTTGATGGCCGTCTGGTACTGGGTCGGCAGCGGCAGACGAATCGTATGCAGCTCGCGTTTCGGAAAGCCTTTGACGCCGTTACGGGTATTGCGGAACAGCACGCGGCTGGTACCGTGGCGGTCCATCAGCATTGACACCAGCTCCTGACGAGCGGCCTGGGCATCATCGCGATCGCTGTTGGCGGCCTGCAATAACGGCTCGATATCCTGTTCGCCGATCAGATCGCTCAGCGCGTTCAGCTCGGCGTCGTTCAGCTTATTGCCGGCCAGCAGCAGGGCGACGGCGTCGGCAACCGGACGGTAGTTCTGCTGCTCTTCAACAAACTGGGCGAAGTCGTGGAAACGGTTGGGGTCGAGCAGGCGCAGACGGGCGAAATGGCTCTCCATTCCCAGCTGCTCCGGCGTCGCGGTGAGCAGCAGAATGCCCGGCACGCATTCGGCCAGCTGTTCAATCGCCTGATATTCCCGGCTCGGGGCGTCTTCGCTCCAGACCAGGTGGTGCGCTTCATCAACGACCATCAGATCCCACTCCGCTTCGCACAGGTGTTCCAGACGCTGCTTGCTGCGGCGTACGAAATCCAGCGAACAGATCACCAGCTGTTCGGTTTCAAACGGGTTAATTGCATCGTGCTGCGCTTCGGCATAGCGCTCATCGTCAAACAGCGAGAAGCGCAGGTTAAAGCGGCGCAGCATTTCCACCAGCCACTGGTGCTGCAGGGTTTCCGGAACGACAATCAGTACGCGTTCGGCGGCGCCGGAGAGCAGCTGCTGATGCAGGATCATCCCGGCTTCGATGGTTTTACCCAGACCCACTTCGTCCGCCAGCAGGACGCGCGGCGCATGGCGGCGGCCAACGTCATGAGCGATATTCAGCTGATGCGGGATCAGGCTGGTGCGCTGACCGCGCAGGCCGCTCCACGGCATGCGGTACTGTTCGCTCTGGAATTTGCGCGCGCGATAGCGCAGGGCAAAACGATCCATACGGTCAATCTGTCCGGCGAACAGACGGTCCTGCGGTTTGCTGAAAACCAGCTTGCTGTCGAGCAGCACTTCACGCAGGGTAACGTTGGCTTCCTGGGTGTCGAGTCGGGTGCCGGTGTAGGCCAGCAGGCCGTTCTCTTCATTAACTTCGTCAACCTGGAGTTGCCAGCCTTCATGGCTGGTGATGGTGTCGCCCGGGTTAAACATCACGCGGGTGATCGGGGAGTCGTTGCGTGCGTACAGACGGTTTTCGCCGATGGCGGGGAAAAGCAGGGTCACCATGCGCGCGTCCAGCGCAACGACCGTCCCTAATCCCAGTTCGCTCTCTGTGTCGCTAATCCAGCGTTGACCAAGTGTAAAAGGCATATATGTTCGGCTCTTTAGTTCTTTAATTGCAGGCAATAGTTGATCATCTCCATGGAGAATCGGAGATGCGTCAAAATTGGGTCCAGGAATGGAAAGGGCGCTATATTACTGGATGGCGGAACGTTCGTCACGTCCTCCTCACCCTTCATTTTGCGGCTTTTGTGCTGACGGAACGAGTGAGAAAAAATCAAAATAGCCCCAGTTGCCCCGTCACTATTGTAGCAAAATCGTCGTCGACAAAGGGAAGTATTCCTTCGGCGACAGGCTCTAATTGCTTAGAGAGATAGTGCTCATAATCCAGCGGCGACTGCTGATAATCCACTGGTTCCGGCCCGCCGGTAGTCCAGACGTATTTAATGCTGCCGCGCTGCTGATACTGCTGCGGTCTACCCAGCCGAACGTTGTGCTCATCAGCCAGCCGCGCCGCGCGCACGTGCGGCGGCACGTTGCGCTGATACTCCGCCAGCGGACGGCGCAGGCGTTTGCGATAGACCAGTCGATCGTCAAGCTCGCCGTTCATCAGCTTATCAATGGTTTCGCGCACATAATCGCGATAGGGCTGATGGCGGAAAATGCGCAGATAAAGCTCCTGCTGAAACTGCTGGGCCAGCGGCGTCCAGTCGGTGCGTACCGTCTCCAGGCCTTTAAACACCATGCGCTGCTCGCTGCCTTCCTGAATCATCCCGGCGTAGCGCTTTTTACTGCCGGTATCCGCGCCGCGAATGGTAGGCATGAGAAAGCGGCAGAAGTGGGTTTCAAACTCCAGCTCCAGGGTGCTGGCGAGCCCCTCTTTGCCCAGCTCCGTCGCCCACCATTCGTTGACGAAGGCCACCAGCGACCGACCGATAGCGCCAGCTTCCTCTTCGCTGTGGGCCCGCTTGAGCCACACGAAGGTGGAGTCGGTATCGCCGTAGATAACGTCATAGCCCTGGGATTCAATCAGCGCTTTGGTCTGGCGCATAATCGCGTGACCGCGCATGGTAATGGAAGAGGCCAGGCGCGGATCGAAAAAGCGGCAGGCACTGGTGCCGAGCACGCCGTAGAAGGCGTTCATAATGATCTTCAGCGCCTGCGACAGCGGTTTGTTTTTATGCAGCTTGGCTTCGTCGCGCCCGTGCCAGATCTGCCCGACAATCCCCGGCAGGCAGTGCTTATCTCGCGAGAAGCGCGCGCCGAGAAAGCCTTCGGTGCTGTGAGCGTCATCGGGCTGCGCCAGACCTTCAACCAGCCCCACCGGGTCGATCAGGAAGGTGCGGATAATCGACGGGTACAGGCTTTTGTAGTCCAGCACCAGCACAGAATCGTACAGACCGGGGCGTGAATCCATTACGTAGCCGCCAGGGCTGGCCTGCGGCGGCACTTCTCCGAAGTTCGGCGCGACGTAGCCGAGCCGGTGCATGCGTGGAAAATAGAGGTGGCTGAAGGCGGCGACCGAACCACCGTGGCGATCCGCAGGCAGGCCGTTGACCGTCGCGCGCTCCAGCAAAAACGGCATGATCTCGGTTTTATGGAAGATGCGGGTGACCAGCTCGCAGTCTTGCAGGTTGTAGGTGGCCAGCGCCGGTTTATCCTGGTGAAAACGGCGGTCGATTTCATCCATCCGATCCCAGGGATTATCAATGGCTTTGCCCTCGCCGAGCAGCTCGCGGGCGACCGATTCCAGCGCAAAAGAGGAGAAGTTCCAGAACGCGGATTTCAGCGCCTCAATGCCGTCGATAATCAGGCGGCCGTTGGCCTGAGCAAAGAAGACGCCATTCTTAAAACCGTGTTCGCGCCACTCCAGTTCGCTGTTGCCGCGCCCGAGCAGCAGCGGGATGCGATAGCGCTCGGCGTGCTTTTGCAGGACGCGTAAATCGAACTGCACCACGTTCCAGCCGATCAGCACGTCCGGGTCGTGAGCGGCAAACCAGGCGTTAAGCTTTTCCAGCAGCAGCGGGCGGCTGGCGACGTACTCTAGCTGGAAGTTGACGGCAGGGGGCGAGGCGGGCTCCGGCCCGAGCATATAGACAACCCGCTGGCCGCAGCCTTCAAGACCGATGCAGTAGAGCTCGCCGTGGCGGCTGGTTTCAATATCCAGCGAAACCCATTTTAGCGGCGGGCGGTAGTGGGGATTGGGCTTCATCCGGGCGTTGACCAGCTGCTGGCCGCGCGACTCGCCTTCAACCCACACCGGGGCGGTGATAAAGCGCTCCATCAGATAGCGCTCCGGCGGGCGAACGTCGCCTTCATAAACCGTGACGCCGTTTTCGCGCAGCTTTTTTTCCAGCCGCATCAGCTGGCGGTGAGCGCGGCAGTAAAGGCCAAAAACCGGCTGGCGATGAAAATCTTTCAGGCTGAGCGGGGCAAGGCGATGGCCGTTTTCCCCCTGCAGCAGGCGTTCAACCTGCGTGCGCTGGGATTCAGGGATAAACGCCACGGACTCCTGGGGCGGCAGCGTGACCTCAAGCGGGCCGTCATCGGTCGCCAGCCAGAAAGTCAGTTCGGTGCCCTGCGGGGTATCCCGCCAGTGACGGGTCAGTAAAAAACCTTCTCGTGGCTGCGTCACGCCGTGCTCTCATCAGTAAAAACCAGGCCTGATTATAGCCTGGTTCACCGAGTAATGCTGGGATTTTATACAGGTGTGGCGCGGGCTATCTCCCGGAGGCGGCGCTGCGCACCAGTCCGGGCTACCAGTCCTGCAGACGGCTGCGCACCTGTAGCCCGGCTAAGCGCAGCGCGAGCCGGGGAGAGCGCGGGTTTATTGCCCGTAATAGGCTTTCGCGCCGTGCTTGCGCAGATAGTGTTTATCCAGCAGCGTCTGCTGCATCTCCGGCAGCTGCGGCGCCAGCTGGCGGCAGAAGATGCCCATATAGGCGATCTCTTCCAGCACAATGGCGTTATGCACTGCGTCTTCGGCGTTTTTACCCCAGGCAAACGGCCCGTGAGAGTGCACCAGCACGCCGGGCATTTGCGCCGGATCGATGCCTTTTTCACGAAAGGTTTCGACGATCACTTCGCCGGTTTGCCACTCGTACTCGCCGTTGATCTCGTCGTCGGTCATCAGGCGGGTGCAGGGAACCGCGCCGTAGAAATAGTCGGCGTGGGTCGTGCCGGTAGCGGGAATCGACTGTCCGGCCTGCGCCCAGATGGTGGCGTGACGCGAATGAGTGTGGACAATACCGCCCAGCGTCGGGAATGCCTGATACAGCAGACGGTGGGTCGGGGTATCAGACGAGGGTTTTTTCTGGCCTTCAACCACTTCGCCGGTCTCCAGGCTGACCACCACCATATCCTCGGCGGTCATGACGCTGTAGTCGACGCCTGAGGGTTTAATCACCAGCACGCCCCGTTCACGGTCGACGGCGCTGACGTTGCCCCAGGTGAGAGTGACCAGATTGTGCTTTGGCAGGGCCAGGTTGGCTTCGAGAACCTGGCGTTTAAGATCTTCTAACATAATGTGCTCCGAATAGCTGGCGAGTCAGCTTCTCCTCACCCCGACCCTCTCCCGGAGGGCCAGGGAGGAAGCCGTCCCGTGCCCGAACTTTTCTTCCCGGTTCAAGGGTAGGGGAGAAAAGCAGTTTCGCGCCCGAGCGGTACCCTCTCCTTATGGGAGAGGGTAAGGGTGAGGGGACGATCTCTTAGCGTTTTGAACCGTAATACACTTCGTTCCAGCGCAGCGCATCCTTGAAGGAGGGCAGGCGGGTCTCGTTGTCAATCACGGTCAGTTCGATATCCTGTAGCTCTGCGAACTGGCGCATATCATCAAGGGTCAGCGCATGGCTGAAGACGGTATGGTGCGCGCCGCCAGCAATGATCCAGGCCTCGGACGCGGTGCGCAGATCCGGATGGGCTTTCCACAGCGCATTGGCCACCGGTAGCTTCGGCAGCTCGTGCGGCGTTTTCACCGTCTCAATGGTGTTCACCAGCAGACGATAGCGATCGCCGAGATCGATCAGGCTGGCGACGATCGCCGGGCCGGTCTGGGTGTTGAAGATGATGCGTGCTGGATCGGCTTTCCCGCCGATGCCCAGCGGCTGCACGTCGAGAATCGGTTTCTCCGCGGTAGCGATGGTCGGGCAGACTTCCAGCATATGCGAGCCCAGCGCCAGATCGTTGCCTTTCTCGAAGTGGTAGGTGTAATCCTCCATAAAGGAGGTGCCGCCCTGCAGACCGGTTGCCATCACCTTCATGATGCGAAGCAGGGCGGCGGTTTTCCAGTCGCCTTCGCCCGCAAAGCCGTAGCCCTGCTGCATCAGACGCTGTACGGCGAGACCCGGAAGCTGTTTCAGGCCGTGCAAATCTTCAAAGGTGGTAGTAAAGGCGTGGAAGCCGCCCTGTTCCAGGAAGCGCTTCATCCCCAGCTCAATGCGTGCGGCATCAAGAAGGTTCTGCCGCTTATCACCGTGGATTTGCACCGCTGGCGTCAGGCGATAGCTGCTTTCATACTCATCGACCAGGGCGCTGATTTCGCCATCGGTGACCGCATTGACGACCTGTACCAGGTCGCCCACCGCCCAGGTGTTAACCGAGAAACCAAACTTAATCTGCGCGGCGACTTTATCCCCGTCGGTGACCGCCACTTCACGCATGTTATCGCCGAAACGGCACACTTTCAGGTGGCGGGTATCCTGTTTCGAAACCGTCTGACGCATCCATGCGCCGATGCGCTGATGGGCTTCTTTATCCTGCCAGTGGCCGGTTACCACGCTGTGTTGCTGACGCATCCGCGCGCCGATGAAGCCAAATTCGCGGCCGCCGTGGGCGGTCTGGTTCAGGTTCATAAAGTCCATATCGATGCTGTCCCACGGCAGCGCCGCGTTGAACTGGGTATGGAACTGCATCAGCGGTTTATTCAGGATCGTGAGGCCGTTGATCCACATTTTCGCCGGTGAGAAGGTATGCAGCCACACCACCATTCCGGCGCACTTATCATCGTAGTTTGCGTCGCGACAGATATGGGTGATCTCATCCGGCGTGGTACCCAGCGGCTTAAGCACCAGTTTGCACGGCAGTTTGGCTTCCGCATTCAGGCTGTTCACCACATGTTCTGCGTGCTTTGTCACCTGGCGTAGCGCTTCAGGGCCATACAGATGCTGGCTACCGATGACGAACCACACTTCATAATTATCAAAAATTGTCATTTTCATGTCCTTAATGGGTGAAGGCTGCCTGAGATTGCGGCGCGGATTCCGCTTTTGCAGTCGAAGGGAGGTAACGTTGTTCCGCGCTGAGCGACCACTGCTGGTAGCGCTGATAGAGTTGTTCAAAACGTTGCGCCTGCGCCGGGCGAGGCTGCAGGGTGCTTTCCACCCGGCTGGCCATTTGCTCCTGCGCGGCAGGAATATCGTGGTAGACGCCGGCAGCAACGGCGGCGAAGATAGCCGCGCCCAGCGCGCAGCACTGATCGGACGCGACGATTTGCAGCGGGCGATTCAGCACATCGCAGCAGGCCTGCATGATCACCGGGTTTTTGCGCGCGATGCCGCCGAGCGCCATCACGTTATTGACCGGGATCCCCTGTTCGGTGAAGCACTCCATAATGGCGCGGGCGCCGAAGGCGGTGGCGGCAATCAGCCCGCCGAACAGCGCCGGGGCGTCGGTGGCGAGGTTCAGATCGGTAATGACCCCTTTCAGACGCTGGTTGGCATTCGGCGTACGGCGCCCGTTAAACCAGTCCAGCACTACCGGCAGGTGGTCGAGAGACGGATTTTTCGCCCATGCGTCGGTCAGCGCGGGCAGCAGCTGTTTCTGGCTGGCTTTGATCTGTTCTTTAAGTTCCGGGTGGGCCTGCGCCAGCTGCTCCAGCGGCCAGCCGAGAATGCGGCCAAACCAGGCGTAGATGTCGCCAAAGGCGGATTGCCCCGCTTCCATACCGATAAAGTCAGGCACGACGCTACCATCAACCTGGCCGCAAATGCCCTTTACCGTGCGCTCGCCAACGCTCTGTTTATCGGCGATCAGAATGTCGCAGGTGGAGGTGCCGATAACTTTAACCAGCGCATTTGGCTGCGCTCCGGCGCCGACGGCGCCCATATGGCAGTCGAATGCGCCGCCGGAGATGGCGACGGTTTGCGGCAGGCCCAGACGCGCGGCCCATTCGGTGGTCAGCGTGCCGACCGGCAGATCCGCAGTCCAGGTCTCGCTGAACATCGGGTAGGCCAGGTTCCGGTTAATTATCGGGTCAAGTTCATCGAAGAACCCGGCTGGCGGCAGGCCGCCCCAGCTTTCATGCCAAAGGGATTTATGCCCGGCGCTGCAGCGGCCGCGGCGAATATCCTGCGGGCGCGTCGTCCCGGAAAGCAGGGCCGGCACCCAGTCGCACAGCTCAATCCACGACGCGGCGGCCTCGGCGACGGCGCGGTCCTGGCGAGTCACGTGGAGAATCTTGGCCCAGAACCATTCGCTGGAGTAGATACCGCCGATATAGCGGGAGTAATCTTCTTTGCCGGGCTGGTGGCACAGGCGGGTAATTTCCTCCGCCTCCTCCACCGAGGTATGGTCTTTCCACAGCACGAACATGGCGTTGGGGTTGTTGGCGAACTCTTCGCGCAGCGCCAGCACGTTGCCGTCAGCGTCGATGGGCGCGGGTGTTGAGCCGGTGCTATCAACGCCGATACCTACGACGGCAGCGCGCTGTTCGGCGCTAAGGGCGGCGAGGACGTTTTTCAGCGCGGCTTCCATTGATTCGATATAGTCGCGTGGATGATGACGGAACTGGTTGTTCGGGCCATCGCAGAATAGCCCCTCCTGCCAGCGCGGATACCACTCGACGCTTGCGGCGAGCTCTTCGCCGGTCGCGCACTCTACCGCCAGGGCGCGTACTGAATCACTGCCAAAATCGAGGCCAATCGCAATTGCCATACTGTTACTCCATGCTAAAAATCATTCATGGTGCAACAGTAGATATCTGGGCTGAAAACCGTCAGGCCGTATTCGCTAATCTTATGGACTATATTGCTGTGAAGCTGCAAAGTGTGACGCCGTGCAAATATTCAATGTGGACTTTCCTGCCGTCTTTATAGACACTTCAGTTATGCGCCAAAAGTGCCTGAATTGTGCGCCTTGCTCAGTTTTTGCCGAGATGAGGCGGGTTTTAATCCGATTTCTAACGTGCGTCGCAGTACGGGTCTTCAGCCTGAGGATAAAATACAAGGTATGGACAATTGGTGTCCTTAATGTCTCCGGGAGAGCAGAGTTTATGGCCGAAACGCAAAACGATCCTTTGTTGCCGGGTTACTCTTTTAATGCCCATCTGGTGACGGGCCTGACGCCGATTGAGGCCGACGGCTATCTGGATTTCTTTATTGACCGTCCGCTGGGCATGAAGGGCTATATCCTTAATCTGACGATCCGCGGCGAAGGGGTGATCAATAACCACGGGGAGCAGTTTATCTGCCGCCCCGGCGATATGCTGCTGTTTCCGCCGGGAGAGATACACCACTACGGCCGCCATCCCGATGCCCGCGAGTGGTATCACCAGTGGGTCTATTTCCGGCCGCGCGCCTACTGGCATGAATGGCTTAACTGGCCAACGATTTTTGCCCAGACCGGCTTTTTCCGCCCGGATGAGCAGTGGCAGGCGCGCTTTGGCGAGCTGTTCGGGCAGATTGTGGAGGCCGGGCAGGGCGCGGGGCGTTATTCCGAGCTGCTGGCGATCAATCTTATGGAGCAACTGCTGCTGCGCCGTATGGAGGCCATCAATGAATCGCTGCATCCGCCGCTGGATAACCGGGTGCGCGATGCCTGCCAGTACATCAGCGATCATCTGGCGGACAGCCATTTCGACATTGCCAGCGTCGCCCAGCACGTGTGCCTGTCGCCGTCGCGCCTGTCGCATCTGTTCCGCCAGCAGTTAGGGATCAGCGTACTGGGGTGGCGGGAGGATCAGCGCATTAGCCAGGCCAAGCTGCTGCTGAGCACGACGCGGATGCCGATCGCTACCGTTGGCCGTAACGTCGGTTTTGAGGACCAGCTCTACTTTTCGCGCGTGTTTAAGAAATGCACCGGCGCCAGCCCGAGCGAGTTTCGCGCTGGGTGTGAATAAAAAGTAAAGAAAGTGAAATGATGGCCCGGATTTTTAACACAGCCAGTAAACTATACAAACAAATGATGGCTTGACGAAGTATGAACGGCTCCGGAGAATCCGTGCTTCGTTTTTAATCCGGGTACATTATGCAAGCATTGCTGGAACACTTTATTACTCAATCGACGGTCTATTCCCTGATAGCCGTTCTGCTGGTCGCCTTCCTCGAGTCGCTGGCGCTGGTGGGGCTTATCTTACCGGGAACGGTGATGATGGCCGGATTGGGGGCGCTGATCGGCAGCGGAGAGGTTAACTTCTGGCAGGCGTGGCTGGCGGGGATTATCGGCTGTTTGCTCGGCGACTGGATATCATTCTGGCTTGGCTGGCGGTTTAAAAAGCCGCTGCATCGCTGGTCTTTTTTAAAGAAAAACAAAGCGCTGCTGGATAAAACCGAACATGCGCTGCATCAGCACAGCATGTTTACCATTTTGATTGGCCGCTTTGTCGGGCCAACGCGCCCGCTGGTGCCGATGGTCGCCGGGATGCTCGATCTGCCGGTCGCGAAATTCATTCCGCCGAATATCATTGGCTGCCTGCTATGGCCGCCGCTCTACTTCTTACCGGGGATACTAGCCGGGGCGGCAATTGATATTCCGGCCGATGAGAATAGCGCCAGCTTTAAGTGGCTGCTGCTGGGGGCGGCGCTGCTGGCGTGGCTGGCGGCGTGGCTATGCTGGCGATTGTGGCGCAGCGCCAAAAGCGCCGGCGATCGTCTCACCCGCTTTCTGCCGCGTTCGCGCCTGCTGTGGATCGCGCCGCTGATGGTATGCGCCGCCGTCGCGGCCCTGGTGCTCGCCTTCCGTCATCCGCTGATGCCGGTCTATCTCGACATCCTGCATAAGGTTATTTTGCGCTAATTCCCAGTAGCGCCGAGGCGCTGCTGCTGCCGTTGAGCAGCGCGGCGGTCTCGCCATCCCAGGCAATCCGTCCCTCAGCCACGACCACCGACCGCGGCGCGATACGCGCGGCATCTTCCACGCTGTGCGAGACCATTAACAGCGTCAGCTGCTGTTGCCGGCAGATGTCGGCAACCAGGGTCAGCATCTCCTGACGCAGCGCGGGATCGAGCGCGGAGAAGGGCTCATCCAGCAGCAGTACCGGCTGCTGGCGTACCAGACAGCGCGCCAGCGCCGCACGCTGACGCTGGCCGCCGGAAAGCTCGCCCGGCAGCCGCTCTAACAAGGCGTCGATTCCCATCTGCCCGGCAATGGCCTGCAGGCGGGCGGTCTGCGTCGCGTTCAGCTTGAGCCCCGGATGCATTCCCAGAGCAATGTTCTGGCGGATGGTGAGATGGTTAAACAGATTATTTTCCTGAAACAGCATCGATACCGGGCGACGCGCGGGCGGCGTGTAGGTATGGGGCTGACCATCGATCTCGATACTGCCGCTGGCAGGCGGCAGAAAACCGGCAATCAGGTTCAGCAGCGTACTTTTCCCGGCGCCGCTGGGGCCAAGAACCGCAATGCGCTCACCGCGTTCGACGGCAAGCGTGAAACGCATCGGCAGATGCTGATAAAGCCAGGTCACATCATTCAGTTTTAGCATCGCGTCCCGGAAGTTTTTCAATCACGCTAAAGAGTAAAAAGCACAGCAGCAGAAGCAGGAGGGCGGTGACGGCGCCGTCCTGGCTGCGATAAGAGCCAATTTGCTGATACAGATAAAAGGGCAGAGTACGAAAATCTTCGTTGCCGAACAGCGCTACGACGCCGAAATCGCCAATCGACAGCACGCAGGCGAAGGCCAGCGCCTGGGCCAGCGGCCGTTTTAAAGCGCGAAGCTCGACCACCCGGAGGCGGGTAAAGCCGTGCATCCCCAGCGACTCGCAGAGGGTACCGTAGCGGGCGGCGATATCGCGCATCGGGTTTTCCAGCACCTTAAGCGCGTAGGGGATCGCCATCAGCGCATTGGTGAAAACGACGATGGCGTCGGCGGATTCCGGCAGGCCCACGCTATTATTGAGCAGCAGGAAGAAACCGGTGGCCAGCACGATGCCCGGCATGGCGAGGATCAGCATGCCGCTCAGCTCAAGCGCCTGACCGGCGAGAGGGCGACGGCGGGCGCGGAGCTCACGGCTGCTCCACAGCAGCATCATGGTCAGGATGACGCTTAAGAGTCCGGCGGCAAGGGCGATACGCAGCGATGTCCACAGCGCCTGCCAAAGCGCGGGCTGCTGCAGCACGCTAAACAGATTGCTGTTCAGCCCGTCGCCTATCACCGCCAGCAGCGGCGGTAGCAGCAGTAAAAGCGCAGCGCCGATCAGCGCCGTGTCGCACAGCCGGCTATATAGCCGGTCGTCGGGATCGCGCCAGCCGCGGATATGACTGGCCCCGATGGCGAGCGCTTTACTCAGGCGCTGGCTAAGCAACACCAGCCCGAGACAGCAGATCATCTGGATAAGCGCCAGCATCGCCGCGCGCGCCGGGTCGTAGTCGAAATTGAGAGCCTGGTAAATCGCCAGCTCGATCGTCGTGGCCCGCGGACCTCCGCCCAGCGACAGCACGGTCGCAAAGCTGGCGAAACAGAGCATAAAGATCAGCGCCGCAACCGGCGGGATTTGCCGCCGCAGCCACGGCCATTCAACCAGCCGGAAAAAGACGTAGCCGCGCATGCCGAGCTGGGCGGCGATTTGCCGCTGCTCGCCGGGGATATTTTCCAGCGTCTGCAGCAGCAGGCGCGTAGCCATCGGCATATTAAAGAACACGTGCGCCAGCAGGATCCCCTGTAGCCCGTAGGGCGAGAATTCCCACTGCCAGCCGAACGCGTTGCATAATTCAGCCAGCCATCCCTGACGACCGTAGACGCTCAGAATACCGAAGACCGCCACCAGTACCGGCAGGATTAAGGTCATCGCGCAAAGGCGCAGCAGCAGCGTGCGCCCGGGGAAACGTCGCCGGTACAGAGCGCGGGCGAGGAATATCGCCGGTAGCACCGAAAAAAGCGCGGAAAGGAAGGCTTGCAAGAAGGAGAAACGCACCACGTGCCAGAGATAGCCGTCGCTGATAAGCGCTTTCCAGGTGGTCTCCGGGGCGCTGAACCATAGCGCCAGAAAGGCGGCCAGCGCCACGACGACCAGAACGATGGCCGCCGTGAGTCCCGGCAGGAGCCAGCCGAAAGCTAGCGGCTGACGGCGCGTTGCCATGCGCTAATCCAGTTCTGACGTTCGGCGGCCACCTGTTGCGGTGTAAATTCGAGGGTCGTCTGCGGTTTCATCAGCGCGTCAAAGCCTGGCGGAAGCGCAACCTGAGTGACCGGATACATCCAGTTGCCGGTGGGGATCGCATTCTGGAAGCCCGGCGATACCATAAATTTGAGGAATTTTTCCGCCAGTTCCGGCTGCTTGCTGGCCGCGGTGCGGGCGGCGACTTCGACCTGCAAATAGTGTCCTTCAGCGAAGTTTGCCGCGGCGTAGTTATCCTTCTTCTCTTCGATAATGTGGTAAGCCGGGGAGGTGGTGTAGCTCAGCACCAGATCGCTTTCGCCTTTCAGGAACAGGCCGTAGGCTTCGCTCCAGCCTTTGGTGACGGTGACGGTTTTCGCCGCCAGCTTCTGCCAGGCTTCCGGCGCTTTATCGCCGTAGACTTTTTGCATCCACAGCAGCAGGCCCAGACCCGGCGTGCTGGTACGCGGATCTTCATAAATCACCCGCCATTTTTGCTCGCCCTCAACCAGCTCTTTCAGGCTCCTGGGCGGATTTTTCAGCTTGTTTTTATCGTAAACAAAGGCGAAATAGCCGTAATCGAACGGGACGAAGGTGTCGTTGTTCCAGCCGCCGGGTACGTTCACCGCGCTGGCAGGGACGCCGCTTTTGGCGAACAGCTTACTTTGCGAAGCCGCTTCCAGCAGGTTGTTATCCAGCCCCAGCACTACGTCGGCTTTGCTGTTTTTGCCTTCCATCCGCAGACGATTGAGCAGCGAGACGCCATCTTCCAGCGCCACGAACTTCAGCTCGCAGCCGCAGTCGGCTTCAAAGGCTTTTTTAACCGCCGGGCCAGGGCCCCAGTCGGCGGAGAATGAGTCGTAGGTATAAACGGTGAGCAGCGGTTTGGCAAAAGCGGGCGCGGCGGCCAGCGCCAGCAGGGGGAGTAATTTTTTCAACACTTTGCACCTCAGAAAAAGGGGGGGGCAAAGGATTTTGAGAGGGCCTCAAATCCCTTCGCCGGCGTTATCCGGATCAGGTTCGACGGGTATTTTCTCAGCCCATACGCTTTATCTTCGGGTTGCTTCCGCGCTAACCGCGCGTTGAAGCAACTTGAATGAGATTGCGTATGTTTATTAGCACCCCGTTGAGAACGGCAGTTAGTGTAATGATTTTGTCAGCGGACTGAAAGCATTACGGCTCCGGCGGCGCGAACCACGCGGATTTAAAGTCAAACCAGCCGAGCGTGTTCATGCGTACGCCGCGCATACTGCGCTGCCCCTGGATCATCAGCCAGTGGTGAATGAGCGGCACCACGGTTTGATTGGCCAACAGCTGCTGGCTCCAGGTCGCCGGATTCAGCTCACCCGCGCGCCAGCGAGCGGCGTCCTGCTCCCAGTCGATGGGGATACAATTGCGAATCAGGGGAACTTCATACAGCCAGGCAAACAGGGAGAAATCGATCGGCAGCGTAAAGTTGGCGCTGTTGAGCCATACGTCGCTGACCACCTCACCGCGGTGCCACTCCTGATACTCCAGTTCCTGGATCTCCAGCTTAACCTGATGCTCGGCCAGCAGCGTCGCCATGATCCCGCCCATCACGCGATGCTCGACGTGGTCCTGGTAGTAGGTCAGCCTGACCGTTTCAAGACCGGGCGGTTTTTCACAGGCGTGGCTGCGCGCATGATGCCAGCGGGGCAGCAGGCCATACGCCGGGAACCAGTTGCCCTGATAGTGCTCACCCGCGTGATAGAGCAGATTAGCGGGCTGGAATACATAGCTTAGCCACTGGCGTACCGCGCTGTTCGCGCCGAGCGGGCTACGGGCATCGAACAGCAGGTAATAACACCCCTCTTCCAGACGGCTTTCCACCGCCTTTTCGCTTTGCGTGGTGCCCTGTAACGTTAACCCACCGTTGGGCTCTTCGCTGATTTCCGGCAGAACCCAGACGTTCACTTCATCGATCAGCGCCCGGTAGCCGAAATAGTCGTCGAAGGCGTGAATTTTGAGCTGGTTCTGATTATTACGCACAACCGAGTATGGCCCTGTCCCCACGGGGATGCTGGAGAAATTCTCCATCGTTCGCCACTCATGCGGAAGGATCATGGCCGGTACCTGACTTAACAACCACGGTAGCCAGCGATCGGGTTGGCTGAGATGAATGTCGAGAGTCCAGGCGGTGGGGGAGTCGATACGCTCGATGTGAGAGAAGAGCGGCAGCGTGTTACTGCGCTGCAGGGAGGCGATGACATCCTCCATCTCCAGCTCACGCCCATGGTGAAAATGAATGCCTGGACGCAGAAAAAAACGCCAGTGGGTCGGCGCGATCTGCTGCCAATGGTGAGCAATATCGGCTTCCAGTTCCCCATTTTCCTCATTTACTCGCGTCAGGGCGCTAAAAATCTGCCGGGCAATATGGGTTTCCGAGCGGCGCAGCGCGCTGCCGGGCAGCAGATTTTTCATCGGCCGGTAGTAGAGCACGCGCAGGATATGCCGACCCTGGCGAAAGCTGCGGCCTAAATGGGAAACCAGCATTTGGCGGACGGCGGCTTTATCGCCAACCAGCTGCACCAGCTGATCGATTCTGTCCTGCTCCAGCAGATCTTCCGCCCTCTGCTGCTGCAGCGCGAGACCGGTATAGAGAAAAGCGAGCCGGGAACGCTTGCCGCGTCCGGCCTCCGCCTCCCAGGTCAGCCAGCCGCGCGCCTCCATCATGTTGAGTAAGGTACGCATATGACGACGCGAGCAGCTTAGCATCTCTGCCAGTTCATTCAGCGTTGTCTCCTGCGACTTGCCGTCGCAGCACTGCCACAGGCGGATGAACTGCTGTTGTAAACGACCGGAAGACATAAAAGGGGAACTCCTGATAAAAACTCAGCAATTTATTACTTCCTATATTAAGTCAATAATCAACGTCGATGAAGCGAGGAGGTGAATATGATGGGGTCAACCATTAAACAGTTCTACCAACGCTACTTTTCTGCGACGCAGGATGCGTCATGGCTGGCCCGCCTGATGGCAGGAAGACAGCAGGAAATTCTCGGCGAACTGATGCAGTGGGGAGTTACGTCGCAGGCCTCTGATCATTGACTTGCAGACATCATGTGTGACTGAGTATTGGTGTTATACTCGTCGTCTTTCAAGCTGCAGGTGCGTTGGCTGCGCCCGCTCGCCCAGGTCACATAGTTATCTATGTTCCCAGGGACTTACGTTCTGGCCGCCTGCCCGCAACTCGAAATCCATAGAGTATAGAATCACCCGCCAGCAGAAAACTTCTGCTGGCTTTTTTCGTTTTCTTCGCGTGCTTAAGGATATTTCATGCTGTGGTTAATGACGATGGGTCGACGTCTTAACGGCGTTTACGCCGCTTTTATGCTTGTCGCTTTCATGATGGGAATCGCAGGCGCGCTGCAGGCGCCGACGCTCAGCTTATTTCTCAGCCGCGAAGTGGGCGCGCAGCCTTTCTGGGTAGGGCTATTCTATACGGTTAACGCCATTGCCGGCATACTGGTCAGCCTGGCGCTGGCTAAGCGCTCCGATAGTCGGGGCGATCGCCGACGGCTGATTATGTTTTGCTGCCTGATGGCGGTGGGAAACGCGCTGCTGTTTGCTTTTAATCGCCACTATCTGACGCTGATTACCTGCGGGGTTATGCTGGCCTCCGTGGCGAATGCCGCGATGCCGCAGCTTTTTGCTCTCGCGCGGGAATATGCTGATAGCTCGGCGCGTGAAGTGGTGATGTTCAGTTCGATAATGCGTGCGCAGCTCTCGCTGGCATGGGTTATTGGCCCGCCGCTGGCCTTTATGCTGGCGCTGAACTACGGCTTCACCACCATGTTTTCGATTGCTGCCGGGATCTTTGTTATTAGCCTGGCGCTGATTGCCTTCAAGCTGCCCTCGGTCGCCCGCGTTGAACAACCCTCGGAAGGCGCTGAAGTTCTGGTACAGGCCGGAGGATGGCACGATAAAAACGTACGCATGCTGTTTATTGCCTCGACGCTGATGTGGACCTGCAACACCATGTATATCATTGATATGCCTTTGTGGATCAGTAGCGATCTTGGCCTTCCCGATAGCCTCGCGGGGATTCTGATGGGCACCGCCGCCGGGCTGGAGATCCCGGCGATGATCCTGGCGGGCTATTACGTTAAGCGCTGGGGGAAACGCAAGATGATGGTGACTGCGGTGGCGGCGGGCGTGCTGTTTTATATCGGTCTGATTCTGTTTCACGACCGCGTGGCGCTGCTGGTGTTACAGCTGTTTAATGCCGTGTTTATCGGCATTGTTGCCGGCATTGGCATGCTGTGGTTTCAGGATTTGATGCCCGGACGGGCGGGCGCCGCGACGACGCTGTTTACCAACAGTATCTCTACCGGGGTGATTCTGGCCGGGGTGATTCAGGGCGCACTGTCGCAAAGCTATGGGCACGCCAGCGTCTACTGGACAATTGCCGCTATCTCGCTGGTGACGCTATTTATGACCAGCCGGGTGAAAGATATCTGATTGTCGTTACCGCCCCGGCTGGCTACCGGGGCAGCGTCCCGGCGGGTTATTTCAACACGATCCTTTTTATATCGCCGATAATAAAAATATAAGCGATAACGCCAATCAGCGCGGTTAAACCGATATAAATCAGCGCGTAGAAAAAATTACCGGTCATGGATATGATGACCCCGATAATTAACGGGGTAATAATTGATGCCATATTTGCGCAGAAGTTGAAGATCCCTCCGGTGAATCCGCCCATGTTTTTAGGCGCAATGTCTGAAATAAGCGTCCAGCCGAGTCCAACCATGCCCTGACCAAAAAAAGCGATCGACATAATAATAATAACAGCGGTGTTACTCTCGACCCAGTTAGCAATGATGATGCAGCTCGAAAGCAGCAGCCCGGAAATAATGGGTAGCTTTCTGCTAATATTTACGGAACAGGTTTTCTTTAAGATTTTATCGGATACCCAACCGCCGAAAAAGATACCGATAGCCGCGGCCAGGAACGGCCAGGAGGCGAAGAAACCCACGTGAAGCCACGGTAAATGGCGTTCGTTAGCCAGATAAGTGGGGAACCAGGTCAGGAAGAAAACCAGCGTGGTGTTACCGGCAAACTGCCCCAGGCTGGCGCCGATAATCTGTCGGCAGCACAGCAGGCGTTTGGCATCGGGCCAGTTAAACGGGATATTTTCATCGGCGCTAGCCGTATTTTCTACGCCGATATATTCCAGCTCTGCTTTATTTGCAGTCTTTGATTGATGCGGTTCATGATAAAATTTCCACCACACAAAAGTGAATGCAATGCCCAAACCGCCGGTCAGGAAAAATAGCGTTCTCCAGCCATGATGCTCCAGAATTAAAAAAAGTAGCGGGGAGAATGCGGCCAGCCCAATATATTCACCGACGGTGTAAGTCGCCGTTGCCCGAGCGCGTTCATGCTGGGGAAACCATTTACTCACGACCCGACTATTCACCGGAAAGCAGGGGGCTTCGCTGATGCCTAAACCTAATCGCAGCAGCAGCAATGATTTTAAGCCTACGGAAAAGCTTTGTAATAGGGTAAAGGTTGACCAGAAGAAAATAGAAAGCGCGTAAGTTAATTTATTACCGAAGCGATCTAAAAACATTCCCCCGGGAATTTGCGCCAGCGCGTAGGTCCAGGCGAAAGCGGAAAAAACGATACCCATCATCGCCGGGTCGATATGGATTTCGCTCGTTAACTTAGGTGCAACAATACCTAAAATAGTACGATCGAGATAATTTATCATCGTCCCGATCGATAGTAACATTAAAATTACAATTCGCGTTTTAGTTCGCTTTTGCGTGGCCGACGGCAAAATCGGCCGTTCCTGAGCATTGAGTGTCCTCATAGAGAGTTCCTTTAAAGTTTAAAATATTTTTGCATGTATTTATGCATGCAGAAATACTCTGCTTAAGTATTGACTCTATCGATGATTGGTCATGCCTTGTTACCCCTGGAACGAAATGGTAAAACAATATTTGATATGACTCCGATATTTCTCCTTTCCGGCTCATCATAGATAGCTTGTATGGTATATTAAGCACATTAGTTTTATTTTTATATTATACGAGCAAAAATAATGAACCTAAAGCAACTTTATTATTTTAAGCGACTGGCAGAAACTGAGCATTACACTGAAGCTGCCTCCAGCCTTTTTATCACCCAACCGTCCCTCAGCCATGCCATATCTGAACTGGAGAAAGAGCTGGGAGTGGCGCTATTTGCCAGGAAAGGGCGCAATGTCAAGATTACGCAGAATGGTAGGCGCTTTCTGCCCTACGTGGAAGATGCGCTGGCCTCGTTAGAAAATGGCCGTATGACGTTGCAAAAAAATAGCGCTGAGAACAAAGAAAATATTCGCATTGCATTTATTTATACCATGGGCGAATATGTTGTTCCGCAGTTAATTAACAAATATTCGCTGTCACCATCTCGTCACAATGTGACATTTTCTTTTACTCAGGGAACCTCGTTAACCCTTCTCCAGGAACTGAAAGCCGGAAAAAGCGATCTGGCTATTTGTTCCTATATTGCGGATGAACCGGATATTGACTTTATTCCTATTATTCAACAAGAACTGGTCGTAGTGACGGCAAAAGATCATCCTCTGGCCAGGCTTTATGAAAATGAAGTCGACCTGGTGGAGACGATCCACTACCCCTATATCTATTTTTCAGAAAATAGCGGTCTGCGACCTTTTATTGATAACGTGTTTATGCAGCAAAAACTAGTTCCGGATATTGCCTGCTACGTTGATGAGGATACGGCGATGGCGGGGCTGGTTAGTATTGATTACGGTATTGCGATTATGCCGAGAATTTCCGCGCTGTCGTATTACAACGTGCATATCCTGACGATCAAAAATGCCATTCCTCCGCGTTATATCTATCTGGCGACCATGAAGGAGCGGGTACTTTCCCCGGCCATTCAGTCATTTAAAGATGTCATTATTAATGACAGCCAAAAAATCAGATAACAAGATGCCCGGAGGGTGACCTCCGGGCGATGGTTTCATCAGGAAAGAATATCCATCAGCTCACGCAGCTGGGTAATGGCGATTTGCCCTGGCGCAGAAGCCTGACCGACGGTGCCAAAGGTCATTGCTGAACCGAACAAACGGCCGGTTACCCGGCTCACGCCGCCGGATTTACCCATCGACATCGTGATTAATGGGCGAGTGGCATACTTCTCTTTCATCGTCAGCGTTGCCGAAAGCAGGGTCAGAACATCTTGCGGCGACTGTGGCATAACCGCGATCTTCGGCAGGTCAGCACCAAGATCCTGCATGCGACGCAGACGGTAGATGATATCTTCCTGAGCTGGCGTTTTATGAAAATCGTGATTGCTCATGATAACTTTAACGCCCGCAGCGTGGGCATCGCTCACCAGCGAGCGAATTTGCGCTTCGTCGTTGAACAGCTCGATATCAATCACGTCGGTCAGACCGCTAACGGCCGCCTGGCGATTCAGCTCAAAATAGGCTTCGTCGCTGATTTCCGTTTCGCCACCCTCTTTTTTGCTGCGGAAGGTAAACAGCAGAGGAATCTCTTTCAGCAGCTGGCGAATTTCGCCCAGCGCCAGCAGAACCTGCTCAGTTTCTCTGACCTGGGTGAAGTGATCGACGCGCCATTCGATAATATCGGCTCCGGCGGTAGCCAGCGCGCGTGCGTTAGTCTGCAGCTCGGCAAGCGTTTTGCCGATCAGCGGTACGCAGATTAAGGTTTCCCCTTCCTGGAAGGTGATGTTTTTTACTGTTACTGCTTTAGTCATGTTGGTATCCATTATTCTTTTTGTCATTGACCATCAGGCGGTTGCTGCAACGCGGGATGTTTTTGCAGCGGCGCGAACCTGAAGCTGACGATAACCGATGTACAGGGCGATCACAAAGCCGACGATAGCGATCAGAAGATCGAACCACATAATGCTGGCGATACCAATCTTCGACAGTTTTGCCGTAATTAGCGGGATCGTAAAGCTGGCCAGACTTCCTGCGGTATAAAAGATCCCGGTGGCTTTGCCTTTCCCGTTCGGAAAGCTCATGGCCATGATGGTCGCGCCTATCTGCAGCACGCCGCCTGCGGCGGCAAAGCCGATGATAAAGGCAAAGCCGGTCACAATCATTGGCGTCGGGAACAGGCAAACGATCAGCAGTGAAATCATCGACAGGAAAGTGTAGATGATCATAGCGACGGCTGAGCTGAATACCTCTTTAACAAATGCCGCAGTGACAAATACGCAGGTCAGTGAACCGGCAGTATAGACGCTCAAGAGTTTAATAGCCGACTCGTGAGGTATGCCTGCAACGAACTCGCCGTACTGCGCTAACCACTGGCTTACCAGATAAAAAGTCGCCATACCGATATAACCGTACAGGGTAAAGATGACCATATCCAGTTTGCCGGCGTCCGCCTGCGGAGCGGCGGCGGCAGTCACTGATTTCTCTGCGGTTTCCTTTTTCGCCCGATGATCCGGGAAAGGCATTTTTATCAGGTAGACCGCGCTCAGGATCATTAATGCTGCAGCGATGATAAACGACCACCCGTACCACATATTCGCCCATATCAGCGCACCGATAATGAACGGCAGCAGGAACTGCCCGGCAGAGACAAAGGCTTTGATCAACACATTAGCCCGGCTGGCGGAGTTAGGGAAAGACTCCATCAGCGCCGGATAGGTACCGGAGTCGAGGAAGCTGTTCGCCAGGCCCGCCATAATGCCGCAGCAGTAGGCCAGATAGATGTTTTTCGTCAGCAGAATACCGAGGAAGAACACCACATAACTGGCTATGCCGAGATAGATAAAGGGTTTACGACCAAAACGGTCGGACAGGAATCCTGTCACGATCGTGGCGAGCTTACCGATCCCGAGCGACGAGATAACGATGGAGACGCCGGCAGCGTCGGTTCCCCATTGTTCCTGCAGATTCGCCATATTGAGGGTAATTAACAAAACCCCCATACCGTGGATCAGATAGTTAAGATATAGCCCAGCTGCCGTTGGGACATATTGATTTTTCATCGCGCCCATCCTTAGAACAGGATATTTTTGACGTGTTCAACCGGCATTTCTTTGCCTGTCCAGATTTCAAAAGCGCGCGCGCCTTGCCAGAGCATCATCCCCAGACCGTTGATGGTGCGGCAGCCTTTTTTCTCAGCCACTTCCAGCAGATAAGTTTTGCGCGGGTTGTAGACCACGTCAGAAACGATCAGGTCCGGGCGCAGGAAGCTGTCGTCAGGCAGCAGCATCTGGCCTTCAAACGGTTTCATCCCCACGCCGGTGGCGTTGGTCAGAATGACGCTGCTGTCGATTTCCGCGCGCAGTTTGTCATGATCGTCCAGATCGAACAGGTGGATCTCGCAGTTGGTGTTATTACGGATTTTGGCAACGGTCTGTTCTGCGTTGGCGAAGAATTTATCTTTGCGGTTGAAGATGGAGATCGCTTTGACGCCATCAAGCGCGGCCTGAACGCAGAGCGCGGTTGCCGCACCGCCAGCGCCCAGAACGGTCATCTTTTTGCCGATGATATCAATGCCTTCTTCTTTGAGCGCGCGCATATATCCGGTGCCATCGGTGATATGGCCGGTCAGGACGCCATTGTCGTTCACCACGGTATTCACCGCGCCAACCAGTTCTGCCGCCGGCGAGAGTTTGTCCAGATACTGGCAAATCTCCGTTTTGTTCGGCATGGAGACGTTACAGCCGCGCAGTTTTAATGCACGAAAACCCTGTACGACATCTTTCAGCTCTTCATTACCTACTTCGAACGCCAGATAAACGTAGTCCAGTCCCAGATGGGCAAAGGCTTCGTTATGCATAGTCGGCGACATGCTGTGACGAATCGGGGTCGCAATCAGGCCAATCAGCTCGGTGTGTCCAGTAATACGTTCTGCCATGATAAAGTCCTCAATATGTTAGAAATGGAATTTTTGTCGATTCGCGGTTGCCGAGAGCGCCCATATCTTCGAGGGTGTCCAGCACGTTGCGCCCTTCGCGCACGCCATCAATGATTCGCCGGGCCATCAGGCTGTCGCCGATGTTCATTATTTTTACGTTATTGGCTCTGGCCCATTGTTCAATCTCAGTGAGACCGGCGGTATTGGCGCGCATTCCCAGGCAGACGAAGCCGTAATCAAAAGGAATGTCAAAGGTGCCATCCGCATTTTTAACGGTGAAATGCGTTGGGGTGACGGCAACCAGCTGCGTACGCATGTGCTGTTCCACGTGATGTTCATCGAGCATGGTCAACATGGCATTTTTAGTAATGATGTCCAGGTCGCGTCCCGGCGCGTCCTGCATCTCGATAAGCACGGCGCTGGCGCCGCGCGCGGAGAAGTATTCAATAACATCCAGACCTACGGCGCCTGCGCCGACGACAGCGATGCGTTTACCTGTAGCATCGGCAAACTGGTCCAGATGATGAATCATGTTGGTGATGGAGAAGACGTTTCCGCCTTCGACATCGATGTTCTCGCGCAGTCCTTCAATTGGCGGCAGCAGAGGAACTGAACCGGTTGCGTTGACGATTAAATCCGGGCGAAGAGCGGAAACGGATGCCACGGTGGCGCGCTTGCCGACCTGCAGCATCAGGTTATCGAGCGAGGCGATACGGTTTTTCATAAACTGCGGAAAATCGGCGATACGCTTTTTCTCCGGCAGCAGGGAGATCTCGCTGGCCAGTCCGCCGATGCTGTGCTTCTCTTCCAGCAGCCAGGTATGGCAGCCGACTTCCGCCGCGGTGCAGGCCGCTTCCATTCCCGCCGTACCCGCGCCGATAACCACGACGTTGGTATCGCGGATAACGCGCTGCTGTTTATAGGCATCGCCGTGGATAATATCCGGGTTAATCGAGCAGCGCAGAGGGCGGGAGCGGGCGATGCGGTGATCCGCGCAGCCGATGTTGCAGGAGATGCATTTCCGCATCAAACGCTCGTTACCGCTCTGCACTTTTTGTACCCACTCCGGCTCGGCGATCAGTCCGCGGCCAATGGCTATCAGGTCAGCATCGCCGCTGGCGATAATATCTTCAGCGACTTTCGGGGTACGGATATTGCCGGCAATTACCGTTGGCTTGTGGAATTTGTCGCGTACCGCACGGGAGAGATAGCGCTTCCAGCCATCTTCCAGAGACATCTGGTCAATCTGGAAATTCAGGTTGTCGTTTTGCGCGGCGGAGACGTTGATAATATCGACTTTCTCCTGGCACAATTCGAGGATCCGCAAGGAATCTTCGAGCGTATTCCCGCCCTCCAGGAAGTCATCGGCGCTAATACGCAGGCTGACCGGGAAACGCGGACCTACGCAGGCGCGTACCTTATCGACGATTAAGGTTAATATTCTGGCGCGATTCTCTACGCTGCCGCCAAATTCATCGGTACGCTTATTAAACAGCGGTGATAAAAACTGACTAATTAAATAAGAGTGGCCGGCGTGAATTTCCACACAGTCGAAACCAGCGCGGCGAACGCGCTCGGCAGCATCACCAAACTTATCGACGGCATGATATATCTCGTCGTGCGTCATCGGACGGGGAATATTACCGTTCTTTTTGGACGGCGTGCTGGAAGAGGAAAGCGGCATTTCGCCGTTCAGGCGATATGCATAGGCCGATGCGCCAGCGTGGTTTAATTGAATACCGACGCAGGCGCCGTGTTTATGTAAGGTTTCGGTTAATTTGAACAGGCGCGGAATATACTGATCGTTATCGATACGCAGCTGGGTTGTGCCATTAGAAGCGAATGGAAAATCGATACAAATATTCTCGATAGTGATGAGTCCTGTGCCGCCCCGCGCGCGTAGCTCATAGTAGTCAATCTGTTCCTGAGTGACTTCACCGTTCAGGCTCGCCAGGTTGGTCCCCATTGGCGGCATAATGATGCGGTTTTTTATTGTCATCCCGTTAATGGTCAACGGGGAAAAAAGATGGGGGTAGTGGCTCATATGCTCTCTCCACTGGATGCCTGATGGCCGCTATTGGGCGATCCTGGCCGGTCCAAAGTTAATATTTCTCTGTGGGGAAAGATAACGAGGCGTCCAATAGAAAAATAATGCTTTTTTTTGCGTGGAGCTATAGGGGGACTCTATGGGATTAACATTCGATTCACATATTCATGTTTTTATCTTAAATATTTCAATCGAATTTTTACTTGTACTTGTGGAATGACACAAAAAAAGTAGGGGAATGATTGAATAGATGCCCAATTGATAATGATTTATTTTTTTATCGGCAAAATTTTCTATCTATCAAATCAGTCTGGATATTATATATGTGCGCTAGATCTCATTTTCATCGGCAGAAAAAAGCCCGGATGTTCGTCCGGGCTGAGATAGCAATGGCGGTTCGCCTTAATTCATAAAAGCCGGCAGTTTTTTCTCATAGGCCGAGATGGCCTCTTCGTGCTGCAGGGTCAGACCGATGCTGTCCAGGCCGTTAAGCATGCAGTGGCGGCGGAAAGCGTCAATTTTAAAGCTCCATGATTTATCGCCAGCTTTCACGACCTCGGCTTGCAGATCGACTTCAAACTTAATGCCGGGCTGAGACTGGACCAGCTTAAAGAGCTCATCAACCTGTTCTTCGCTCAGCGTGACCGGCAGCAGCTGATTGTTAAAGCTGTTGCCATAGAAGATATCGGCGAAGCTGGGCGCGATGACGACTTTAAAACCGTAATCGGTCAGCGCCCACGGCGCATGCTCGCGGGAGGAGCCGCAGCCGAAGTTTTCTCGCGCCAGCAGGATAGAGGCGCCTTTATACTCCGGAAAGTTCAGCACGAATTCCGGGTTAGGCTGTTCGCCTTTATCGTCCAGGAAGCGCCAGTCGTTAAACAGATGGGCGCCAAAACCGGTACGCGTGACTTTCTGCAGAAACTGTTTTGGAATGATTGCATCAGTATCGACGTTCGCGGCATCCAGCGGAACCACCAGGCCGGTATGTTGGATAAATTTCTCTGCCATGAGGGTTTCCTTATTTCAAGCTACGGATATCGGCGAAATGACCGGTAACGGCCGCCGCGGCTGCCATGGCCGGGCTAACCAGATGGGTGCGCCCGCCGCGGCCCTGACGGCCTTCAAAGTTACGGTTGCTGGTGGAAGCGCAGCGCTCGCCCGGATTCAGGCGGTCGTTGTTCATCGCCAGGCACATAGAGCAGCCGGGTAAACGCCACTCAAAACCGGCTTCAATAAAGATTTTATCCAGACCTTCCGCTTCGGCCTGCGCTTTCACCGGGCCGGAACCTGGGACGACCAGCGCCTGAACGCCCGGCGCCACTTTACGGCCTTTAGCGATCTCGGCGGCCGCGCGTAAGTCTTCGATGCGCGAGTTGGTGCAGGAACCGATAAAGACTTTATCAATCGCTACTTCGGTTAACGGTACGCCAGATTTCAGCCCCATATAGGCCAGCGCTTTTTCCGCGCTTGCGCGCTCTACCGGGTCGTTGAACGATGCCGGATCCGGGATGATGTCGGTGACGGATATCACTTGCCCTGGGTTGGTGCCCCAGGTGACCTGCGGAGCAATATCTTCCGCCTGCAGCGTGACAACGCTGTCAAACGTCGCGCCATCATCGGTAGTCAGGGTCTTCCACCAGGCGACGGCTTCGTCAAAATCCTGGCCCTTCGGCGCGTGCAGACGGCCTTTCACGTAATCGAAGGTGGTTTGGTCAGGCGCCACCAGGCCCGCTTTCGCGCCCATTTCGATCGCCATATTGCACAGAGTCATACGGCCTTCCATGCTTAAATCACGGATGGCTTCGCCGCAAAATTCGACAACATGACCGGTGCCGCCGGCGCTGCCGGTTTTACCGATAATCGCCAGAACGATATCTTTGGCGGTGATGCCCGGGGCTGCTTTACCCTTGACCTCAATCTTCATGGTTTTGGCGCGGCCCTGCTTCAGCGTCTGCGTTGCCAGAACGTGCTCGACTTCGGAGGTGCCGATACCGAATGCCAGCGCGCCGAATGCGCCATGGGTTGCCGTATGGGAGTCGCCGCAGACGATGGTCATGCCCGGCAGGGTCACACCCTGTTCCGGCCCCATCACGTGCACGATGCCTTGGTAAGGGTGATTCAGGTCATACAGTTCAACGCCGAACTCTTTGCAGTTTTTAATCAACTCCTGCATCTGGATACGCGCCATTTCGCCGGACGCATTAATGTCTTTAGTTTGCGTCGATACGTTGTGATCCATCGTGGCGAAGGTTTTACCCGGCTGGCGTACCGGACGTTTATGGGCGCGCAGGCCGTCAAACGCCTGCGGCGAGGTCACCTCGTGAACCAGATGACGGTCAATGTACAGCAGCGGGGTTTCGTTTTGCGCTTCATAAACGACGTGAGCATCAAACAATTTTTCGTATAACGTCTTCGCCATGATTACACCCCTTCAGCGACATAGCGGGCAATGATATCGCCCATTTCATCGGTACTGACCGCCGCCGCACCGCGCGCTAAATCGCCGGTACGTACGCCTTCTTCTAATGCGCGGTTGATCGCGTTCTCAATCGCAGTGGCCGCGTTGTCGGCATCCAGGCTGTAGCGCAGCAGCAGCGCCAGCGAGAGGATCTGCGCGATAGGGTTAGCGATGTTTTTGCCGGCGATATCCGGCGCGGAGCCACCTGCTGGTTCATATAAACCAAAGCCTTGCTCGTTGAGGCTGGCTGACGGCAGCATGCCCATCGAACCGGTAATCATGGCGCATTCGTCAGAAAGGATGTCGCCGAAAAGGTTGGAACACAGCAGAACGTCGAACTGAGACGGATCTTTAATCAGCTGCATGGTGGCGTTGTCGATGTACATATGCGACAGCTCAACGTCAGGATACTGCTTACTGATTTCACTAACGATTTCACGCCATAAAATAGAGGACTGCAGGACGTTAGCCTTATCAATAGAAGTCACTTTGTGACGACGTTTACGGGCGGATTCGAAGGCAATGTGCGCGATACGCTCAATCTCGAAGCGGTGGTATACCTCGGTATCAAATGCTTTTTCATGCTGACCGCTACCTTCGCGACCCTTCGGCTGGCCAAAGTAAATGCCGCCGGTCAGTTCACGCACGCATAAAATGTCGAAGCCGTTGGCGGCGATATCGGCGCGCAGCGGGCAAAACTCTTCCAGCCCCTGATACAGCTTAGCCGGACGCAGGTTGCTGAATAATTTAAAGTGTTTCCGCAGGGGCAGCAGCGCACCGCGCTCCGGCTGCTCAGCGGGCGGCAGATGCTCCCATTTCGGTCCGCCAACGGAGCCGAACAGAATTGCGTCAGCCTGCTCGCAGCCTTCAACGGTAGACTGAGGCAGCGGAGTGCCCTGACGATCGATGGCGATACCGCCAACGTCATGCTGGCTGGTGGTAATGCGCATATCAAAACGGTTGCGAACGGCTTCCAGTACTTTCATTGCCTGGTTCATGACTTCCGGGCCAATACCATCACCTGGTAAAACAGCAATATGGTAATTCTTCGACATTACACGGTTTCCTTATTGTTCTCTTTATTCTGAGCTTTGCGTTGCAATTCTTTTTCGACTTCAGCGGCGCGCCAGATATTGTTCAGGACGTGAACCATCGCTTTCGCGGAGGATTCCACGATGTCCGTCGCCAGGCCAACGCCGTGGAAGCGGCGGCCGTTGTAGTTTGCCACGATGTCCACCTGGCCCAGCGCATCCTTGCCCTGACCCTTGGCGTTCAGGTCATATTTGACCAGCTCAACCTCATAGCCGGTGATGCGGTTAATCGCCTGGTAGATGGCGTCAACCGGCCCGTTGCCGTTGGCGGCCTCAGCTTTGGTTTCTTCGCCGCAGACCAGCTTCACGGAGGCGGTTGCGATGTCGCTGGAACCGGACTGCACGCTGAAGTAATCCAGACGGAAATGCTCCGGTTCTTCCTGCTGTTTGTTAATAAAGGCTAACGCTTCCAGGTCATAGTCAAATACCTGGCCCTTTTTATCCGCCAGCTTCAGGAACGCTTCATACAGGTGATCCATGTTGTAGTCGCTGTCCTTATAGCCCATCTCTTCCATACGGTGTTTCACCGCCGCGCGGCCGGAGCGGGAAGTCAGGTTCAGCTGTACCTGGTTCAGACCGATAGATTCTGGCGTCATGATTTCGTAGTTTTCGCGATTCTTCAGCACGCCATCCTGGTGAATACCGGAAGAGTGGGCGAAGGCACCGGTACCGACGATCGCTTTGTTGGCGGGAATCGGCATATTACAGATCTGGCTGACGGTCTGGCTGGTACGCCAGATTTCCTGGTGATTAATGCGGGTGTGCACATTCATAATGTCTTTGCGCACTTTAATCGCCATAATCACTTCTTCCAGCGAGCAGTTACCCGCGCGCTCGCCGATGCCGTTCATTGCGCCTTCAACCTGGCGAGCGCCGGCATGGACTGCGGCGAGGGCGTTACCCACCGCGATACCCAAATCGTCATGGGTATGGACGGAGATAATGGCTTTATCGATATTGGGAACGTGTTCGTACAGGCCGGTTATGATATTGGCGAATTCGAACGGCATGGTGTAGCCGACGGTATCAGGGATATTGATGGTCGTTGCGCCGGCATTTATCGCGGCTTCGACGACGCGGGCCAGATCGGCAATCGGCGTACGGCCAGCATCTTCACAGGAAAACTCAACGTCGTCAGTGTAGTTGCGGGCGCGCTTAACCATATAGATAGCGCGTTCAATCACTTCATCCAGATTACTGCGCAGCTTGGTCGCGATGTGCATCGGCGAGGTGGCGATAAAGGTATGAATACGGAAGGCTTCCGCGACCTTCAGCGATTCCGCCGCAACGTCGATATCTTTTTCAACGCAGCGGGCCAGCGCGCAAACGCGGCTGTTTTTGATGGTGCGTGCGATGGTTTGCACGGATTCAAAATCGCCCGGGGATGAAACCGGAAAACCGACTTCCATCACGTCAACGCCCATCCGCTCCAGGGCCATAGCAATCTGCAGTTTCTCTTTCACACTCAGGCTGGCTTGTAACGCTTGTTCACCGTCGCGTAAGGTCGTATCGAAAATAATGACTTGCTGGCTCATGGTTTAGATCCTTGGTCTGTGTCCTGGCGCCTTGCTAGCGAGCATAAAAAAACCCGCGCATTGGCGCGGGTTTTATAGTCTTGCTGGAAGATGACTTAACGATGAACGTCGCCCAACAGCCTACCGCGCAAAATGGATGCGTTTAGTAGTAGTAGGCTGAGAAAGCGAATGCTGCGAATCATTGCGTCATGCTCCAGATGAAATCGTTATGCTTTTAGAGTTACTGGATATGGGTTTTGATGTCAACCCCCGGGCGTAGAAAACGTCTTTTTACCTAACAGGCGCATTAGCTAATTGTGCTGACGATCGCGCTTTTTGGCCGATGATCCTTTTTTGGACATTACTTCATGTTGAGTTATTTTCACCATTTGATAATTTTTATTTTCAATCGAATCTTCATGGATATCGCTGTCGCGCAGGATGATATCCTGATGAAAATTATAAGCTTATTTGTTTTATGAATGTGTTTGTGAATATGATGGTTCATTATCAATGATAATAAAATGTGAAGTTTAAGGATGGCTTAAGCTGATATTTTAATAATGCTTAAGTTAAAGTTAACCACTGCTGTTATTGTTTATTTTTGATATTTATGGGTACACTTGATTTTATCAAGTAAACAATATGGTTTAAGTGGTCGCGGGTACTTTCAAATGCAGACTTTTCGTCGCCACTCATAACCTTGATATATTCCTAAAATTCATCTTTGCCCTTTTGTAAATGTCATATGCATGATAAATGATATTCTGAGAATTAATTACTGCACTTTGGCAAAGGGAATTTAGCGTGACAGTGGAGTTAAATATGTTAAATGAAGGTACTGAATATAAGTCGACCTCTGAGGTAGAAAACACAAAACCCCAGCTGCGGATGGTCGACCTCAATCTGTTAACCGTATTTGATGCGGTAATGCAGGAGCAAAATATCACCCGTGCGGCGCACTCTCTGGGAATGTCCCAGCCGGCGGTCAGCAATGCGGTCTCGCGCCTGAAAGTGATGTTTAATGATGAGCTGTTTGTTCGTTATGGGCGCGGCATCCAGCCTACGGCGCGGGCTTTCCAGCTATTTGGTTCCGTACGGCAGGCTCTGCAGCTGGTGCAAAACGAATTACCGGGCTCGGGCTTTGAGCCGCTCAGCAGCGAGCGGGTCTTTAATTTATGCGTGTGCAGCCCGCTGGATAACGCTTTAACTTCGGTTATTTTCAACAAAGTTGGCGAGATTGCGCCCAACATTCATTTGGTCTTTAAATCGGCATTGAATCAAAACACGGAACATCAATTACGCTATCAGGAAATTGAATTCGTTATTGGTTATGAAGAGTTTCGTCGTCCTGAGTTTGCCTGCGTACCTTTATTTAAAGATGAAATGGTACTGGTGGCAAGTCGCAAGCATCCGCGTATTTCCGGTCCGCTGATGGAAAATGATATTTATCAGGAGGAGCACGCCGTTGTCGCTCTTGATCGTTACGCATCATTTAGTCAGCCATGGTATGACACTGCGGATAAACAGTCTCGTATTGCCTATCAAGGCAACGCAATGGTTAGCGTATTAAACGTTGTTTCCCAAACCAATATGGTCGCTATCGCGCCGCGCTGGCTGGCCAGCGAGTTCGCCGATAAGCTGGATTTGCAAATATTACCTCTACCGTTGAAGGTCAATAGCCGTACCTGCTATCTCTCCTGGCATGAAGCGGCAGGCCGCGATAAAGGCCATCAGTGGATGGAAGAATTGCTGGTGAGTATCTGCCAGCGCTAAACTGTCGCAATACAAACGGGGGCTTCGGCTCCTGCTTTGTGTGACAAAAATCACTAAATGCAGAATTTTATTCTGTTTGCATTGTTCGGTAACCAACGCGGTCAGATAAAAAATGGATGATTTGCTGCTGTTGGTTATTTTCCCCGAGCATTGACTATCATATTTTCTTATCGCCGAAGTTTTTCACCGTGTTTTACCTGCGAATCTTTCTTTTATTCTTTTAATGCCGGTCAAGCGCCGACGCTCGCCAATTGCCTGCCCGTAAGCGAGCAGTTATGGTAACGGCATGCAGTCTATTCATCTCAATGCGAAGCTATTGCGCTTCGTCTTGTGCGAGCGCGCGGAAATCGGATTCCGCTGTCGTTAAAAACAATAAGCCGGGAGGCAAACCATGGAGATGTTGTCAGGAGCCGAAATGGTCGTCCAGTCGCTGGTCGATCAGGGCGTCAAGCAGGTGTTCGGTTATCCCGGGGGCGCGGTCCTCGATATCTATGATGCGTTACACACCCTTGGCGGAATCGATCACGTTCTGGTCCGTCATGAGCAAGCGGCCGTTCATATGGCGGATGGTCTTGCTCGCGCAACGGGCGAAGTCGGAGTGGTACTGGTGACCTCGGGCCCGGGGGCGACCAACGCCATCACCGGCATTGCGACGGCTTATATGGATTCCATCCCGCTGGTGATTCTTTCCGGCCAGGTCGCGACCTCCTTAATCGGTTACGATGCTTTCCAGGAGTGCGACATGGTTGGCATCTCCCGACCGGTGGTAAAGCACAGCTTTCTGGTTAAGCAAACCGAAGATATTCCCGGCGTACTGAAAAAAGCGTTTTGGCTGGCCGCCAGCGGGCGCCCTGGTCCGGTCGTCGTGGATTTACCGAAAGATATTCTCAACCCGGCTAAAAAACTGCCCTACAGCTGGCCGGATACGGTTAGCATGCGTTCTTATAATCCGACGACGTCCGGTCATAAAGGGCAGATTAAGCGAGCGCTGCAGACGCTGATAGCGGCAAAAAAACCGGTCGTTTATGTAGGGGGCGGGGCGATCAATGCGCAATGTGAACCGCAGCTGTACGCGCTGGTTGAGAAACTGAAGTTACCGGTAGCTTCATCGCTGATGGGGCTGGGCGCTTTCCCTGCGTCGCACCAGCAGGCATTAGGGATGCTGGGCATGCATGGGACCTATGAAGCCAATATGACCATGCACAATTCCGACGTGATTTTCGCCGTTGGCGTGCGCTTTGACGATCGTACGACGAATAACCTGGCCCGCTACTGTCCGAACGCTACGGTGCTGCATATTGATATCGATCCGACTTCGATATCCAAAACCGTTCCTGCCGACGTGCCTATTGTGGGTGACGCTCGCCTGGTGCTGGAACAGATGCTGGAGCTGCTCGAACACGAGGAGACACAGCAGCCACTCGATGAAATTCGCGACTGGTGGCAGCAAATTGAACAGTGGCGCGCGCGTCACTGCCTGCAATACGACACGCAAAGCGGCAAGATTAAACCGCAGGCGGTTATTGAAACGATCTGGCGGCTGACTAACGGCGATGCGTACGTAACGTCCGACGTCGGTCAGCATCAGATGTTCGCCGCTCTCTATTATCCTTTCGATAAACCGCGGCGCTGGATCAACTCGGGTGGTCTGGGAACCATGGGGTTCGGCCTTCCTGCTGCGCTTGGCGTGAAGATGGCGCTGCCGGAAGAGACGGTCATTTGCGTCACCGGCGATGGCAGTATCCAGATGAATATCCAGGAGCTCTCCACCGCGCTGCAGTACGAGCTGCCGGTGCTGGTGCTGAACCTGAATAACCGCTACCTCGGGATGGTGAAGCAGTGGCAGGATATGCTCTATTCGGGCCGCCATTCGCAATCCTATATGGAGTCACTGCCTGATTTTGCCCGCGTAGCGGAAGCCTATGGCCATGTGGGCATTCGTATTAGCGACCCGCAGGAACTGGAAGCGAAACTCGCTGAGGCGCTGGCGCAGGTGCGTAACAATCGACTGGTTTTTGTCGATGTGACGGTTGATGGCAGTGAGCATGTATACCCTATGCAGATCCGCGGCGGCGGTATGGACGAGATGTGGCTGAGCAAAACGGAGAGGACCTGATTATGCGCCGGATATTATCAGTATTACTGGAGAACGAATCGGGTGCTTTATCCCGCGTGATCGGCCTCTTTTCCCAGCGTGGTTATAATATTGAAAGTCTGACGGTAGCGCCGACGGACGATCCGACGCTCTCCCGCATGACGATTCAAACCGTTGGTGATGAGAAAGCCATTGAGCAGATCGAAAAGCAGCTGCATAAGCTGGTCGACGTTCTGCGCGTTAACGAGCTTGGGCAATGCGCGCACGTAGAGCGTGAAATTATGCTGGTGAAAGTGCAGGCGAGCGGCTATGGACGCGATGAGGTGAAACGCAATACGGAAATCTTCCGCGGGCAAATTATCGATGTCACGCCGTCTATCTATACTGTTCAACTGGCGGGAACCAGCGACAAGCTGGATGCGTTTTTGGCTTCTCTGCGCGACGTGGCGCGAATTGTTGAAGTCGCCCGCTCGGGCGTGGTTGGTTTATCTCGCGGTGACAAAATCATGCGTTGAGCCCTGAAACTGACGTAAAAATAGCCCGACACAGCGTGCCGGGCTATTTTTTTGCGAATTCGGTGGGAACTGTGGACTAAAGCGGTTGCTGCGCTTACTTTTCTGCGCTTAGATGTTATAAAAACGAGCTCGTACCTGAAGAATGGTTATGTTCTGTACTTATTACCCAAGGGGCAATTGTGAAACTGGATGAAATCGCCCGGCTGGCCGGCGTCTCGCGAACGACCGCTAGCTATGTGATTAATGGTAAAGCGAAGCAGTATCGCGTTAGCGATAAAACTGTTGAGAAGGTGATGGCGGTCGTTCGTGAGCACAACTATCACCCCAACGCGGTTGCTGCAGGCTTGCGTGCAGGACGTACGCGTTCTATCGGTTTGGTTATCCCGGACCTGGAAAACACCAGCTATACGCGCATCGCTAATTACCTGGAGCGTCAGGCGCGCCAGCGCGGCTATCAGCTATTGATCGCTTGCTCCGAGGATCAGCCGGATAACGAAATGCGCTGTATTGAGCATCTGCTGCAGCGACAGGTCGACGCGATTATCGTTTCCACCTCATTACCGCCTGAACATCCGTTCTATCAGCGCTGGGCTAACGATCCTTTCCCGATTGTCGCCCTCGACCGCGCTCTCGATCGAGAACACTTCACCAGCGTAGTTGGCGCCGATCAGGATGATGCCGAAATGCTTGGTGCGGAGCTGCGTAAGTTTCCCGCTGAAACGGTGCTGTATCTCGGCGCTTTGCCGGAGCTTTCCGTGAGCTTCCTGCGCGAGCAGGGATTCCGTACGGCGTGGAAGGACGATCCCCGAGAGGTACATTTCCTCTATGCAAATAGCTATGAGCGAGAAGCCGCGGCCCAGCTTTTCGAAAAGTGGCTGGAAACTCATCCGATGCCTCAGGCGCTATTTACAACTTCATTTCCGTTACTGCAGGGGGTGATGGACGTCACGCTGCGCCGGGAAGGGAAGCTGCCTTCTGAACTGGCCATTGCCACTTTTGGCGATAACGAGCTGCTGGATTTCCTCCAGTGCCCCGTTTTGGCCGTGGCTCAGCGCCACCGCGATGTCGCGGAACGCGTGCTGGAGATCGTGCTCGCCAGCCTTGATGAACCGCGGAAGCCCAAACCGGGTTTAAGCCGCATACGGCGCAACCTTTATCGTCGCGGCAGCCTGAACCGTCGCTGAGCGCAATACCAGGATTATTCGTAGCAAATTCGCCAGACGGAGACGCGTCTGGCGATAATCTGGATAAATGACGTAAAAATTGCAGGGTTAAGGATCTTTCAGACAAATCCTTAATCTTCCTGACATCTCTTTTAATTCTATTCTTAGCGCCATTTATTTAGCGGTTTAATTAACCGATAAAAGGATTAGCGTATTTATTTGTATTATTTTGTTACATTCGGCGGATGAGTTGCTGAATTAACACTCATTTCCTCACGCTTATGCTCGCCAAAAGCGCTGTACCCCGCAGTAAGAGAGCCTCCCCAATGAAAACTGGTGCTGTTAACGGTCATCAGAATGGCCTAAAATGCCGCTCGCGTCGCAAACTGACACTTTATATTTTCCCTCAGAAGATATTTTGCTGCTTTTAACTGTTACAAGTTTGTTGGTTGTTTTCTTACCGATATTCATAACGTTAATTTGCCTCGTTTGTTGGTTGATTTTTCCTCAGGGCGAATATCGGCTGTAAATAATGGGTTTTTGAGCTCTGTTGGCATTCGTGCTGGCTTGACAAGCTTTTCCTCCGCTCCGTAAACTCCTTCTTGTGGGAATTTGTGGGGTAAAGTGGCGAAAAGGGGTGAGGCTGGCATGTTCCGTGGGGCAACGTTAGTCAATCTCGACAGTAAAGGCCGTTTGGCCGTGCCGACGCGCTACCGCGACGGGCTGATCGAGGACGCTTCCGGTCAATTGGTGTGCACCATTGACATCCATCACCCATGCCTGCTGCTTTACCCTTTGCCTGAGTGGGAAATCATCGAGCAAAAATTATCGCGTTTATCGAGCATGAACCCCACCGAGCGGCGCGTACAGCGTTTGCTTTTGGGACATGCCAGCGAATGTCAGATGGATAGCGCCGGGAGGCTATTAATAGCCCCGGTGCTGCGGCAACATGCCGGGCTGACAAAAGAAGTGATGCTGGTCGGGCAGTTCAATAAGTTTGAGCTGTGGGATGAAACGACCTGGTATCAACGGGTCAAGGAAGATATCGACGCTGAGCAGTCCGCTTCCGGGGAACTGTCGGAGCGCCTGCAGGATTTGTCTTTGTAAAATGATGGAAAATTATAAACACACTACGGTACTTCTGGATGAAGCCGTTAACGGCCTGAATATTCGTCCTGACGGTATCTACATTGATGGTACCTTCGGCCGCGGCGGTCACTCGCGTCTGATCCTCTCCCAACTGGGAGCGGAGGGACGCCTGCTGGCGATAGATCGTGACCCACAGGCTATCGCCGTCGCGAAAACTATCGATGATCCCCGCTTTTCCATCGTTCATGGTCCATTTTCTCAGCTGGCCGACTATGTAGGCGAGCGCAACCTGACCGGCAAGATCGACGGTATTTTGCTCGATCTTGGCGTCTCCTCGCCGCAGCTGGATGACGCTGAACGCGGCTTTTCTTTTATGCGTGATGGCCCGCTGGATATGCGTATGGATCCGACGCGCGGCCAATCTGCCGCTGAATGGCTACAAACCGCCGACGAAGCCGATATCGCCTGGGTCATCAAAACTTTTGGTGAAGAGCGTTTTGGTAAACGTATTGCCCGCGCCATCGTCGTACGTAACCGCATCGAACCGATGACGCGCACCAAAGAGCTGGCGGAGGTCGTTGCGGCGGCAACGCCGGTGAAAGACAAATTCAAACATCCCGCGACCCGTACCTTCCAGGCGGTGCGCATTTGGGTAAACAGTGAACTGGAGGAGATAGAGCAGGCGCTAAAAAGCTCGCTCAGCGTGCTTGCCCCGGGCGGGCGGCTCTCAATTATTAGTTTCCACTCGCTGGAAGACCGTATTGTGAAGCGTTTTATGCGCGAGCAAAGCCGCGGTCCGCAGGTTCCGGCTGGGTTACCGATGACCGAAGAGCAGCTTAAAAAACTGGGCGGCCGTGAGCTAAGAGCATTAGGCAAGTTGATGCCGGGTGAAAAAGAGGTAGCTGAAAATCCTCGTGCCCGTAGTTCAGTTCTGCGTATTGCAGAGAGGACGAACGCATGATCGGCAGAGTGACAGAAGCCCTAAGCAAGGTTAAAGGGTCGATAGGAAGCAACGAGCGCCATGCTTTGCCTGGCGTGATCGGAGACGACCTTCTGCGGTTCGGGAAGCTGCCACTCTGCCTGTTCATTTGCATCATTATTACGGCGATTACGGTGGTGACAACGGCGCACCATACTCGCCTCTTAACGGCGCAGCGCGAACAACTGGTTCTGGAACGCGACGCGCTGGATATTGAATGGCGCAACCTGATCCTCGAAGAAAATGCTCTCGGCGATCACAGTCGGGTTGAGCGGATCGCGACCGAGAAGCTGCAGATGCAGCACGTCGATCCATCACAAGAAAATATCGTTGTACAGAAATAAGGATTATTGCGACGCATGAAAGCAGCGCCGAAAACGCCAAAAGCAAAACGTCAGGAAGAACAGGCCAACTTTATCAGTTGGCGTTTTGCGTTGCTGTGCGGCTGTATTCTGCTGGCGCTGGGCTTCCTGCTGGGCCGCGTGGCCTGGCTACAGGTGATTAGCCCGGACATGCTGGTACGCCAGGGCGATATGCGTTCTCTGCGCGTGCAGGAAGTTTCTACCGCGCGCGGAATGATAACCGATCGTTCCGGCCGTCCGCTGGCGGTGAGCGTACCGGTAAAAGCGATCTGGGCTGACCCGAAAGAGCTGCATGAAGCGGGCGGCGTCACCCTGGACAACCGCTGGAAGGCGCTGGCCGATGCGCTGAATATGCCGCTGGATCAGCTGGCATCGCGCATCAATACCAACCCACGGATGCGTTTCATCTACCTGGCGCGTCAGGTGAACCCTGATATGGCCGACTACATCCGTAAATTGAAGCTGCCGGGGATTCACCTGCGGGAAGAGTCCCGCCGCTACTATCCGTCGGGCGAAGTAACCGCTCACCTCATTGGCTTCACTAACGTTGATAGCCAGGGGATTGAGGGCGTTGAGAAGAGCTTCGATAAGTGGCTCACCGGCCAGCCCGGCGAGCGTATCGTACGTAAAGACCGCTATGGCCGGGTAATAGAAGATATTTCGTCCACCGATAGCCAGGCCGCGCATAACCTGGCGCTGAGCATCGATGAACGCCTCCAGGCGCTGGTTTATCGCGAACTGAACAATGCAGTGGCGTTCAACAAGGCGGAGTCAGGCACAGCGGTTCTGGTCGACGTCAACACCGGCGAAGTGCTGGCAATGGCTAACAGTCCTTCGTACAACCCGAATAATTTCGCTGGCACGTCTAAAGATACCATGCGTAACCGCGCCATTACCGACGTGTTTGAGCCGGGTTCAACGGTGAAGCCGATGGTGGTGATGACGGCCCTTCAGCGCGGCATTGTTAACGAAAATACCGTGCTGAATACCATTCCTTACCGAATTAACGGCCACGAAATCAAAGACGTGGCGCGCTACAGCGAATTGACCCTGACCGGGGTGCTACAGAAGTCGAGTAACGTCGGTGTTTCTAAGCTGGCGTTAGCGATGCCGTCCTCAGCGTTAGTAGATACTTACTCACGTTTTGGGCTTGGAAAAGCGACCAATTTGGGGTTGGTCGGAGAACGCAGTGGCTTATACCCTCAAAAACAACGGTGGTCTGACATAGAGAGGGCCACCTTTTCTTTCGGCTATGGGCTAATGGTAACGCCGTTACAGTTAGCGCGAGTCTACGCAACGATCGGCAGCTACGGCATCTATCGCCCGCTGTCGATTACCAAAGTTGATCCACCGGTTCCGGGCGAGCGCGTCTTCCCGGAATCACTCGTTCGTACCGTTGTTCACATGATGGAAAGCGTGGCGTTGCCCGGCGGCGGCGGCGTAAAGGCGGCGATCAAAGGCTATCGCATCGCCATTAAAACCGGTACGGCGAAAAAAGTAGGGCCGGATGGCCGCTACATCAACAAATATATTGCTTACACCGCAGGCGTTGCGCCCGCCAGCCATCCGCGCTTTGCGCTGGTGGTGGTGATCAACGATCCGCAGGCGGGCAAATACTACGGCGGCGCCGTTTCCGCGCCGGTCTTCGGTGCCATCATGGGCGGCGTGCTGCGTACCATGAACATTGAACCGGATGCGCTGGCAACGGCTGAAAAAAGTGAATTAGTGATTAATCAAGGCGAGGGAACAGGTGGCAGATCGTAATTTGCGCGACCTTCTCGCTCCGTGGGTGCCAAATGCGCCGGAGCGAATTCTGCGAGAAATGACGCTGGACAGCCGGGTGGCTGCTTCTGGCGATCTTTTTGTCGCGGTTTTAGGTCATCAGGCGGACGGGCGTCGTTATATCCCGCAGGCGATAGCGCAAGGTGTTGCTGCCATTATTGCTGAGGCCAAAGATGAGGCCCATGACGGCGAGATCCGTGAAATGCACGGGGTGCCGGTTATCTATCTCAGCCAACTCAACGAGCGCTTATCCGCGCTGGCCGGGCGTTTTTACCATCAGCCTTCAGAACAACTGCGCCTGGTGGGCGTCACCGGAACTAACGGTAAGACCACCACGACGCAACTGCTGGCGCAATGGGCGCAGCTGCTTGGCGAAACCAGTGCGGTAATGGGAACCGTAGGCAATGGCCTGCTGGGGAAAGTTATCCCAACGGAAAACACCACCGGTTCGGCTGTTGACGTTCAGCACGTCCTTTCTGGCCTGGCAGGGCAGGGGGCAACGTTCGCCGCGATGGAAGTTTCCTCTCACGGCCTGGTGCAGCACCGCGTCGCCGCGCTGCAGTTTGCCGCGTCGGTCTTCACCAACCTGAGCCGCGATCACCTTGATTACCACGGTGATATGGAGCATTACGAAGCGGCAAAATGGCTGCTCTACTCAACTCACCATTGCGGTCAGGCGATTGTTAATGCGGACGATGAAGTCGGTCGCCGCTGGCTGGCGAAACTGCCGGATGCGGTTGCCGTATCGATGGAAGATCACATTAACCCGAACTGCCGTGGCCGCTGGCTCAAAGCCACTGCAGTGAACTATCACGACAGCGGCGCAACCGTTCAGTTTGCTTCCAGCTGGGGTAACGGCGAGATAGAAAGCCGCTTGATGGGCGCCTTTAATGTCAGCAATCTGCTGCTGGCGTTAGCCACCCTGCTGGCGCTGGGTTATCCGCTTGCCGATCTGCTGAAAACCGCCGCGCGCCTGCAGCCGGTATGCGGGCGTATGGAAGTGTTCGCCGCGCCGGGTAAACCGACCGTGGTCGTTGATTATGCCCACACGCCCGATGCGCTGGAAAAGGCGCTGCAGGCGGCGCGTCTGCACTGCAGCGGTAAGCTGTGGTGCGTATTCGGCTGCGGCGGGGATCGCGACAAAGGCAAGCGTCCGCTAATGGGCGCTATCGCCGAAGAGTTTGCCGATATTGTGGTTGTCACCGATGACAACCCGCGCACTGAAGAGCCGCGGGTGATTATTAACGATATTCTGGCCGGCATGCTGGACGCGGGCCATGCCAGAGCGGTGGAGGGGCGTGCGGAAGCGGTGACGAATGCAGTGATGCAGGCGAAAGAAAACGACGTCGTTCTGGTGGCGGGCAAAGGCCACGAGGACTATCAAATCGTCGGCAATCGCCGGCTCGATTATTCTGACCGCGTCACCGTGGCGCGTTTGCTGGGGACGGTAGCATGATTCGCTTGACTCTCAGCCAGCTCGCCGACATCACGCGCGGCGAGCTGCACGGCCGCGATGTGGCGATTGATGACGTCACCTCCGATACCCGTAAAGTCACGGCGGGCTGCCTGTTCGTGGCGCTAAAAGGCGAGCGTTTTGATGCTCACGATTTTGCCGAACAGGCGAAAGCTGCCGGCGCGGGCGCGCTGCTGGTCAGTCGTCAGCTGGCCTGCGATTTACCGCAGGTAGTGGTGAAGGATACGCGCCTCGCGTTTGGCGAACTGGCCGCATGGGTGCGTCAGCAGGTTCCGGCGCGCGTAGTCGCGCTGACCGGATCTTCCGGAAAAACCTCGGTCAAAGAGATGACCGCGGCGATTCTGAGCCAGTGCGGGAATACGCTGTATACCGCAGGTAACCTGAACAACGATATCGGCGTGCCGATGACGCTGCTGCGCCTCACCCAGGAATATGACTACGCGGTCATCGAGTTAGGCGCTAATCATCAGGGCGAAATTGCCTGGACCGTTAGCCTGACCCGCCCCGAAGCCGCGTTAGTGAATAACCTGGCCGCTGCCCACCTGGAAGGTTTTGGCTCTCTGGAAGGCGTGGCGAAAGCTAAAGGCGAAATTTACACCGGCCTGCCGCTCAACGGCATCGCGATTATGAACGCCGACAATAATGACTGGCTGAACTGGCAAAGCGTAATTGGCGAGCGTAAAACTTGGCGTTTTTCGCCGAATGCCGCCAACAGCGATTTCACGGCAACCAACGTACACGTGACGTCGCATGGGACTGAATTTACCCTGCAAACCCCATCGGGCAGCGTTGATGTCCTGCTACCGCTCCCGGGGCGCCATAACATCGCTAATGCGCTGGCCGCAGCGGCGCTGTCAATGGCGGTTGGTGCGACGCATGAGGCGATCAAAGCGGGTCTGAAAGATCTGCAAGCAGTACCAGGGCGTTTATTCCCGATCCAACTGACCGACAGCCAGCTCCTGCTGGATGATTCCTATAACGCCAACGTTGGCTCGCTAACCGCCGCGGTACAGGTGCTGTCTGAGATGCCGGGCTATCGGGTACTGGTCGTCGGCGATATGGCTGAACTCGGCGCGGAAAGCCAGGCGTGCCATCGTCAGGTGGGCGAAGCGGCAAAAGCGGCCGGGCTCGATCGCGTACTGAGCGTCGGTACGCTGAGCGCAGAAATCAGCGGCGCCAGCGGAGTTGGCGAACATTTTAGCGAGAAGGCCGCGCTGGTGACTCGCCTGCGCGAGCTTACCGCAGAACATAAAATTATGACCATTTTAGTGAAAGGTTCACGTAGTGCCGCCATGGAAGTGGTAGTACGCGCATTACAGGAGAACGGAACATGTTAGTATGGCTGGCCGAACATTTGGTCAAATATTATTCAGGCTTTAACGTCTTTTCCTACCTGACGTTTCGCGCCATTGTCAGCCTGCTGACCGCGCTGTTCATCTCGCTGTGGATGGGCCCGCGCATGATCGCCCGTCTGCAAAAACTCTCCTTTGGCCAGGTTGTACGTAACGATGGCCCGGAATCTCACTTTAGTAAGCGCGGTACGCCAACCATGGGCGGGATCATGATCCTGACCGCCATTGTTGTCTCCGTTCTGCTGTGGGCTTACCCATCCAACCCCTACGTCTGGTGCGTACTGACGGTTCTCGTCGGCTACGGCATCATCGGCTTTGTCGATGACTATCGCAAAGTGGTGCGTAAAGATACCAAAGGCCTGATTGCGCGCTGGAAGTACTTCTGGATGTCGGTGATTGCGCTGGGCGTTGCCTTTGCGCTGTATATGGCAGGTAAAGATACGCCGGCGACTCAGCTGGTGGTGCCGTTCTTTAAAGACGTGATGCCGCAGCTGGGCCTGTTCTACGTCCTGCTGGCCTATTTTGTTATCGTTGGGACCGGTAATGCGGTCAACCTGACTGACGGCCTCGATGGGCTGGCGATTATGCCAACCGTATTAGTTGCCGCCGGCTTCGCACTGGTGGCCTGGGCGACCGGTAACATGAACTTCGCCAACTACCTGCATATCCCTTATTTGCGTCACGCCGGTGAACTGGTGATCGTCTGTACGGCGATTGTTGGCGCGGGTCTGGGCTTCCTGTGGTTTAACACCTATCCGGCACAGGTCTTTATGGGCGATGTGGGTTCGCTGGCACTCGGCGGCGCGCTGGGTATTATCGCCGTGCTGCTGCGCCAGGAATTCCTGCTGGTGATTATGGGGGGCGTATTTGTGGTGGAAACGCTCTCGGTGATTCTGCAGGTCGGTTCCTTCAAGCTGCGCGGTCAGCGCATTTTCCGCATGGCGCCGATTCACCATCACTATGAACTGAAAGGCTGGCCGGAACCGCGCGTTATCGTGCGTTTCTGGATTATTTCGCTGATGCTGGTGCTGATTGGCCTGGCGACGCTGAAGGTACGTTAATCATGGCAGATTATCAGGGTAAAAAAGTCGTCATTATTGGGCTGGGTATGACCGGCCTGTCATGCGTGGACTTTTTCATGGCTCGCGGCGTGACGCCGCGGGTGATGGATACCCGCGTTGCGCCGGCGGGGCTGGATAAACTGCCGGAAGCTGTTGAGCGCTATGTTGGCGGTCTTAATGAAGACTGGCTGTTGACGGCAGACCTGATTGTCGCCAGTCCGGGTATCGCTCTGGCGCATCCTTCCCTGAGCGCCGCGGCGGATGCTGGGGTGGAAATTGTCGGTGATATCGAACTGTTTTGCCGCGAGGCGCAGGCGCCTGTCGTTGCGATCACCGGCTCTAACGGTAAAAGCACCGTGACTTCCCTCGTGGGAGAAATGGCGAAAGCAGCGGGTATGAACGTTGGCGTTGGGGGCAATATTGGCCTGCCGGCGCTGATGCTGCTGGATCCTGAACGCGAACTCTATGTTCTGGAGCTTTCAAGCTTCCAGCTGGAAACTACCTCCAGCCTGCGGGCGGTAGCGGCGACGATCCTGAACGTCACCGAAGATCATATGGACCGCTATCCGCTAGGGCTTCAGCAGTACCGCGCCGCCAAACTGCGAATTTACGAGAATGCGCGGGCCTGTATCGTCAATGCCGACGATGCGTTAACCATGCCGGTACGCGGCGCGGACGAGCGCTGCATCAGCTTCGGCGTTGACGTTGGCGACTATCACCTGAACCGCCAGCAGGGCGAAACCTGGCTGCGCGTCAAAGGCGAAAAAGTGCTTAACGTCAAAGAGATGATGATTAGCGGCCAGCACAACTACAGTAACGCTCTTGCGGCCCTGGCCCTGGCTGACGCCGCGGGTTTGCCGCGCGCCAGCAGCCTGAAAGCGCTAACCACATTCACCGGGCTGGCGCATCGTTTCCAACTGGTGCTGGAGCACAACGGCGTGCGCTGGATCAACGATTCTAAAGCCACCAACGTCGGCAGTACCGAAGCGGCGCTCAATGGGCTGCATCTTGATGGAACGCTCTATCTGCTGCTGGGCGGAGACGGGAAATCCGCTGATTTCACGCCGTTAAGCCGTTACCTGACCGGCGACAATATTCGCCTGTACTGCTTCGGACGCGACGGCGCGCAGCTGGCGGCGCTGCGCCCGGATGTCGCTGTGCAAACGGAAACGATGGAGCAGGCGATGCGCCAGATTGCGCCGCAGGTTGTCCCGGGCGATATGGTGCTGCTGTCTCCCGCGTGCGCCAGCCTCGATCAGTTTAAAAACTTTGAACAACGCGGCGACATCTTTGCTCGCCTCGCGAAGGAGTTAGGTTGATGCGTTTATCACTCCCGCGCCTGAAAATGCCACGGCTAAGACTGCCGCGTCTGCCGGGAATGTTTATTTTCGCATGGCTGTTCGCCGCGCTGAAAGGCTGGGTGATGGGCTCACGGCAAAAAGATACCGATAGCCTGGTGATGTATGACCGGATGCTGCTGTGGCTGACTTTTGGCCTGGCCGCAATCGGCTTCATCATGGTGACCTCGGCGTCGATGCCGGTAGGCCAGCGTCTGGCGAACGATCCGTTTCTGTTTGCCAAGCGCGATGGCTTATACATTCTGCTGGCGCTAGGGCTGGCGATGGTGACGCTGCGCCTGCCAATGGAGTTCTGGCAGCGCCACAGTACTGCAATGCTGATTGCTTCTATCGTCATGCTGCTGATTGTTCTGGTGGTCGGCAGCTCGGTTAACGGGGCCTCGCGCTGGATTGCGCTGGGGCCGCTGCGTATCCAGCCTGCGGAGTTCACCAAGCTGTCGCTGTTCTGCTATATCGCCAACTACCTTGTGCGTAAAGGCGACGAAGTGCGTAACAATCTGCGCGGCTTCTTAAAGCCGATGGGCGTGATTTTCGTGCTGGCGATTTTACTGCTGGCGCAGCCTGACCTCGGTACCGTCGTGGTGCTGTTTGTCACGACTCTGGCCATGCTGTTCCTTGCGGGGGCCAAGCTGTGGCAGTTTATCGCGATTATCGGGATGGGGCTTTCGGCAGTCGTACTGCTGATTCTGGCTGAACCGTACCGTATTCGCCGCGTGACCTCTTTCTGGAACCCGTGGGAAGATCCATTCGGCAGCGGCTACCAGCTCACCCAGTCGCTGATGGCCTTTGGCCGCGGCGAAATGTGGGGGCAGGGCCTGGGTAACTCGGTCCAGAAGCTCGAATATTTGCCTGAGGCGCACACCGATTTCATCTTCGCCATTATCGGTGAAGAACTCGGTTATATCGGTGTGGTACTCGCACTTTTAATGGTATTCTTCGTCGCTTTTCGCGCCATGTCCATTGGCCGCAAAGCGCTGGAGATTGACCACCGTTTCTCCGGTTTTCTGGCCTGCGCCATTGGGATCTGGTTCAGCTTTCAGGCGCTGGTTAACGTCGGCGCGGCAGCGGGAATGCTGCCAACTAAAGGCCTGACGCTGCCGCTGATCAGCTACGGTGGCTCGAGCCTGCTGATTATGTCGACGGCCATCATGTTGCTGTTACGAATTGATTATGAAACGCGTCTGGAAAAAGCCCAGGCGTTTACACGGGGTGTTCGATGAGCGGTCAGGAAAAGCGGTTAATGGTGATGGCGGGCGGTACCGGAGGACACGTGTTCCCGGGGCTGGCGGTTGCGCACCATTTAATGGACCAGGGCTGGCAGGTTCGCTGGCTGGGTACCGCGGATCGTATGGAAGCGGATTTAGTGCCGAAGAACGGCATTGAAATTGACTTCATTCAGATTTCCGGCCTGCGCGGCAAAGGCCTGAAGGCGCAGCTGCTGGCGCCGGTTAGGATATTCAACGCCTGGCGCCAGGCGCGGGCGATTATGCAGCGTTTTCAACCGGACGTGGTGCTGGGAATGGGCGGCTATGTGTCCGGCCCCGGCGGACTGGCGGCATGGTCGCTGGGGATCCCGGTGGTCCTGCATGAACAGAACGGAATTGCCGGTCTGACGAATAAGTGGCTGGCGAAAATTGCCAAAAAAGTGATGCAGGCATTCCCCGGCGCTTTCCCGCATGCCGATGTTGTGGGCAACCCGGTTCGCACCGATGTGCTGGCGCTCCCGCTGCCGGAACAGCGCTTAGTCGGGCGTCAGGGGCCAATTCGCGTATTGGTCGTCGGCGGTTCGCAGGGCGCTCGCGTGCTCAATCAGACGATGCCTCAGGTGGCGGCGAAGCTGGGCTCTACTGTCACCATCTGGCACCAGAGCGGTAAAGGTGGGCAGGGAACCGTACAGCGGGCCTATTCCGATGCCGGGCAGCCGCAGCACAAAGTGACCGAATTTATTGACGACATGGCGGCGGCTTACGCCTGGGCCGATGTTGTCGTGTGTCGTTCCGGGGCGCTGACGGTGAGCGAAATTGCCGCCGCGGGTTTACCGGCGCTGTTTGTGCCTTTCCAGCACAAAGATCGTCAGCAGTACTGGAATGCCCTGCCGTTAGAGAAGGCAGGAGCAGCGAAGATCCTCGAGCAGCCGCAGTTTACCGTGGATGCCGTCGCGCAAACCCTGGCGGGCTGGGATCGCGAAACGCTGCTGGATATGGCGGAGCGAGCGCGTAGAGCCTCGATTCCGGATGCTACCGAACGGGTAGCGGAAGAAGTGAGCGCCGCAGCACTGGCGCGCTAATCGCGGTGATGATCACCGTCCGAATAAAGAAGTTGATGGCGTAAAGAATGAATACACAAGATCTGGCAAAACTGCGTTCCATAGTGCCCGAGATGCGTCGCGTCCGGCACATTCACTTTGTTGGCATTGGCGGTGCCGGCATGGGCGGTATTGCCGAAGTTCTGGCCAATGAAGGTTATCAGATTAGCGGCTCCGACCTGGCGCCGAATCCGGTGACCCAACAGTTGACTCAGCTTGGCGCCACGATTTATTTCAATCATCGCCCTGAAAACGTGCGCGATGCGAGCGTTGTCGTGGTTTCCAGCGCGATTTCTGCGGATAACCCGGAAATCGTCGCCGCTCACGAAGCGCGTATTCCGGTTATTCGTCGCGCTGAAATGCTGGCGGAACTGATGCGTTTTCGCCACGGCATTGCCATTGCCGGCACGCACGGCAAAACCACAACTACGGCGATGGTCTCAAGTATTTATGCAGAGGCTGGACTTGATCCGACCTTCGTGAACGGTGGTCTGGTGAAAGCCGCTGGCGTGCATGCGCGCCTTGGACACAGCCGTTACCTGATTGCCGAAGCGGATGAAAGCGACGCCTCGTTCCTGCATTTACAGCCGATGGTTGCTATCGTGACCAATATCGAAGCCGATCATATGGATACCTACCACGGCGACTTCGAAAACCTGAAGCAGACGTTTATCAACTTCCTGCATAACCTGCCGTTCTATGGACGCGCGGTGATGTGCGTGGACGATCCGGTGATTCGCGAGCTGCTGCCGCGCGTTGGTCGCCAGCTCACCACCTACGGTTTTAGCGATGATGCTGACGTTCGCGTGGAAGAGTATCGTCAGGTCGGCGCTCAGGGGCATTTCCGCCTGGTCCGTCAGGATAAAGACGTCATTCAGGTGACGCTGAACGCACCGGGTCGCCACAACGCGCTTAACGCAGCGGCAGCGGTGGCCGTTGCGACGGAAGAGGGCATTGATGATGAAGCGATCCTGCGCGCGCTGGAAAGTTTCCAGGGTACCGGGCGTCGTTTTGATTTCCTCGGCGAATATCCGTTAGCTGAGGTTAACGGTAAAACGGGAACCGCGATGCTGATCGATGATTATGGCCACCATCCTACGGAAGTGGATGCCACTATCAAAGCGGCGCGAGCGGGCTGGCCGGATAAAAATCTGGTGATGTTGTTTCAGCCGCACCGTTTTACCCGTACGCGCGATCTGTATGACGATTTTGCCAACGTACTGACCCAGGTTGACGCTCTGCTGATGCTGGACGTTTATTCTGCTGGCGAAGCCGCCATTCCTGGCGCTGATAGCCGCTCGCTGTGCCGTACGATTCGCGGCCGCGGAAAAGTCGACCCGATTCTGGTTTCCGATCCGGCGCAAGCGGCAGAGATGCTGGCATCAGTATTGACCGGCAACGATCTGGTGCTGGTGCAGGGGGCTGGAAATATCGGTAAAATCGCCCGTCACCTGGCGGAAATCAAATTGCAACCGCAAAAAACGCAGGAGGAGCGCCATGGCTGATAAAATCGCGGTCCTCTTTGGCGGAACCTCCGCTGAACGTGAAGTCTCTCTCAATTCAGGTTCTGCGGTGCTCGCCGGCCTGCGTGAAGCCGGCGTTGATGCGCACCCGGTCGACCCGCGCGACGTTGATATTACCCAATTGAAAAATATGGGCTTTAAGAAAGCGTTTATTGCCTTGCATGGTCGCGGCGGTGAAGATGGTACGTTGCAGGGGCTGCTGGAGCTGATTCAGCTTCCCTACACCGGTAGCGGGGTGATGGCTTCAGCGATCTCAATGGATAAGCTGCGCAGCAAATTACTGTGGCAGGGCGCCGGACTGCCGGTTGCGCCGTGGGTTGCGCTAACCCGTAAACAGTTCGAGGCAGGGCTTTCTGCTGACGTTGAACAGCAACTCCTGGACCTCGGACTGCCGCTGATTGTTAAGCCGAGCCGGGAAGGCTCCAGCGTCGGTATGTCAAAAGTCAGCGAAAGTTGCGCATTACAAAATGCATTGGCGCTGGCTTTTCAGCATGATGATGAAGTTCTGATTGAAAAATGGCTCAGTGGCCCGGAATTTACCGTCGCTATGGTTGGAGAAGAAATTTTGCCGTCAATACGTATCCAGGCGGCTGGAACCTTCTATGATTATGAAGCAAAGTATCTCTCTGATGAGACGCAATATTTCTGCCCAGGCTTCGAAGATCCAGCGCGTGAGTCAGAAATCCAGGCTCTGGTGCAAAAAGCCTGGGATAGCCTTGGCTGCAAGGGATGGGGAAGAATTGACGTGATGCTGGACAGCGATGGCCAGTTTTATCTGCTGGAAGCTAACACCTCTCCTGGCATGACCAGCCACAGCCTGGTGCCGATGGCGGCGCGTCAGGCAGGGATGAGCTTCTCGCAGCTTGTTGTACGAATTCTGGACCTGGCGGGGTGATATGTCGCAGGCTGCGCTGAATACGCGGAACCACGAAGAGGAAGAAGAATCTTCTTCGCGTCGAAGTAATGGCTCTCGTCTGGCAGGTATTTTCTTCCTGCTGGCGGTGCTCTGTACCGTGCTGGTCAGCGGCTGGATGGTTCTGGGCTGGATGGAAGATGCACAGCGATTACCGCTGTCGAAGATGGTCGTCACCGGAGAGCGTCACTACACGCGCAACGATGATATCCGTCAGGCGATACTGGCATTGGGGTCGCCGGGCACCTTTATGACTCAGGACGTCAATATTATTCAAAGCCAGATTGAACGCCTGCCGTGGATTAAGCAGGCGAGCGTCAGAAAGCAATGGCCGGACGAATTGAAGATTCATCTGGTTGAATATGTGCCGATTGCGCGCTGGAATGATCAGCATATGGTAGACGTCGAAGGCAATTCTTTCAGCGTGCCGTCAGATCGCACCAGTAAACAGAATTTACCGATGTTATACGGCCCGGAAGGTAGTGAGAACGAAGTTCTTCAGGGGTACCGTGACATGGGGCAGGTGCTGGCAAAGGATAAATTCACGTTGAAAGTGGCGGCAATGACCGCGCGTCGCTCCTGGCAATTGACGCTTAATAACGATATTAAGCTCAATCTTGGCCGAGGCGACACCATGAAACGGCTTCAGCGCTTTATGGAACTCTACCCGGTTCTTCAGCAGCAGGCGCAGACCGACGGCAAACGGATAAGCTACGTTGATTTGCGTTATGACTCGGGAGCGGCAGTCGGTTGGGTACCGGTTCCCGCAGAGGAAACTAATCAACAACAGAATCAGGCACAGGCAGAACAACAATGATCAAGGCGACGGACAGAAAACTGGTAGTTGGACTGGAGATTGGCACCGCTAAGGTTGCCGCTTTAGTAGGGGAAGTTCTGCCCGACGGTATGATTAATATCATTGGCGTGGGCAGTTGCCCATCGCGTGGTATGGATAAAGGCGGAGTGAACGACCTGGAATCCGTGGTGAAATGCGTACAGCGCGCCATTGACCAGGCCGAACTGATGGCGGATTGCCAGATCTCGTCAGTCTATCTGGCGCTTTCAGGCAAGCATATCAGCTGTCAAAATGAAATTGGTATGGTGCCGATTTCTGAAGAAGAAGTCACTCAGGATGACGTCGAGAACGTGGTGCATACCGCCAAATCGGTTCGCGTGCGCGATGAACACCGCGTTCTGCACGTTATTCCGCAAGAGTACGCTATTGACTACCAGGAGGGGATAAAAAACCCCGTCGGCCTGTCTGGCGTACGTATGCAGGCAAAAGTGCATTTGATTACCTGCCATAACGATATGGCGAAAAATATTGTCAAAGCGGTGGAGCGCTGCGGTCTGAAAGTCGACCAGCTCATCTTCGCCGGTTTAGCCGCCAGCTATTCCGTTTTAACGGAAGATGAACGTGAACTGGGTGTCTGCGTGGTGGATATCGGCGGTGGTACAATGGATATCGCGGTGTATACCGGCGGCGCGCTGCGTCATACCAAAGTGATCCCTTATGCGGGGAACGTTGTGACCAGCGATATTGCTTACGCTTTCGGTACGCCGCCGAGCGATGCCGAAGCCATTAAAGTGCGCCACGGCTGCGCGCTGGGCTCCATCGTTGGTAAAGATGAAAACGTCGAAGTGCCGAGCGTGGGTGGGCGTCCACCCCGCAGCCTGCAGCGTCAGACTCTGGCAGAGGTTATTGAGCCGCGTTATACCGAATTGCTCAACCTCGTGAATGAAGAGATTCTGCAACTGCAGGAACAGCTTCGTCAGCAGGGCGTCAAGCATCATCTGGCGGCAGGGATTGTATTAACCGGCGGTGCGGCGCAAATTGAAGGGCTTGCCGCCTGTGCGCAGCGCGTGTTTCACACGCAGGTGCGAATTGGCGCGCCGCTGAACATTACCGGATTAACGGATTATGCCCAGGAACCGTATTACTCGACGGCGGTTGGGCTGCTGCACTACGGGAAGGAATCTCATCTCAGTGGTGAAGCAGAAGTGGAAAAACGCGTAACGGTCGGGTCGTGGATCAAACGACTCAACAGTTGGTTGCGAAAAGAGTTTTAATTTTTTAAGAGAACGCAGAAAATTAGCGTTCTCAGGCGACAGGCACAACGGAGAGAGAAATTATGTTTGAACCTATGGAACTGACCAACGACGCGGTGATTAAAGTCATCGGCGTCGGTGGCGGCGGCGGTAACGCCGTTGAGCACATGGTGCGCGAGCGCATTGAGGGTGTTGAATTTTTCGCGGTGAACACCGACGCGCAGGCACTGCGCAAAACGGCTGTTGGCCAGACTATCCAGATCGGCAGCGGTATTACCAAGGGGCTGGGCGCAGGCGCAAACCCGGAAGTGGGCCGTAACGCAGCGGATGAAGACCGTGAAGCGCTGCGTGCCGCTCTTGATGGCGCCGACATGGTGTTTATCGCAGCAGGTATGGGCGGCGGGACCGGAACCGGTGCTGCGCCCGTGGTTGCTGAAGTCGCCAAAGATTTAGGCATCCTGACCGTTGCCGTCGTGACTAAGCCGTTCAATTTTGAAGGCAAGAAGCGTATGGCATTCGCCGAGCAGGGTATCACCGAGCTGTCCAAGCACGTGGATTCTCTGATCACCATCCCGAACGATAAGCTGCTGAAAGTTCTGGGGCGCGGTATTTCGCTGCTTGACGCCTTCGGTGCGGCTAACGACGTGCTGAAAGGCGCGGTGCAGGGTATCGCTGAACTGATTACGCGCCCAGGCCTGATGAACGTCGACTTTGCGGACGTACGTACCGTGATGTCTGAAATGGGCTATGCGATGATGGGCTCCGGCGTAGCGAGCGGTGAAGACCGTGCGGAAGAAGCGGCTGAAATGGCTATCTCTTCCCCGCTGCTGGAAGATATCGATCTGTCCGGCGCCCGCGGCGTCCTGGTTAACATCACCGCTGGCTTCGATCTGCGTCTCGATGAGTTCGAAACCGTGGGTAACACGATCCGTGCATTTGCTTCGGATAACGCGACCGTGGTTATCGGTACCTCTCTGGACCCGGATATGAACGACGAACTGCGCGTAACCGTGGTTGCCACCGGTATCGGTATGGACAAACGTCCGGAAATTACCCTGGTCACCAACAAGCAGGTTCAGCAGCCGGTGATGGATCGTTACCAGCAGCACGGCATGTCCCCACTGAATCAAGAGCAGAAACCGGTTTCGAAAGTGGTAAACGACAATACGCCGCAAACCGCAAAAGAGCCGGATTATCTGGATATTCCAGCCTTCCTGCGTAAGCAAGCCGATTAAGAATTGGCTGGAAGTTGGGCATCTGCGCTCTTTGTGCTAAACTGGCCTGCCGAATGTATAGTACACTTCGGTTGGATAGGTAACTTGGCGAGATTATACGATGATCAAACAAAGGACTCTTAAACGTATCGTTCAGGCGACTGGCGTCGGTTTGCATACCGGCAAGAAAGTCACCCTGACGTTACGCCCTGCGCCGGCAAATACCGGGGTCATCTATCGTCGCACCGACTTGAATCCACCGGTTGATTTTCCGGCTGATGCCAAATCTGTGCGTGATACCATGCTCTGTACTTGCCTGGTCAACGAGCATGACGTGCGGATATCGACGGTTGAGCACCTTAATGCTGCCCTGGCTGGCTTAGGTATCGACAACATTATTATTGAAGTCGATGCCCCGGAAGTCCCGATTATGGACGGTAGTGCGGCTCCGTTCGTTTATCTGTTGCTGGATGCCGGCATCGATGAACTGAACTGCGCTAAGAAATTTGTGCGTATCAAAGAGACCGTTCGCGTCGAAGATGGCGATAAATGGGCTGAATTCAAACCGTATAATGGTTTTTCACTGGACTTCACCATTGATTTTAACCATCCGGCGATTGACTCCAGCAGCCAGCGCTACGCAATGAACTTCTCGGCCGATGCGTTTATGCGCCAGATTAGCCGTGCGCGTACCTTTGGTTTCATGCGCGATATCGAATATCTGCAGTCCCGCGGCCTGTGCCTGGGCGGCAGCTTCGATTGTGCCATCGTTGTTGACGATTATCGCGTACTGAACGAAGACGGTTTGCGCTTTGAAGACGAATTTGTCCGTCATAAAATGCTGGATGCGATTGGCGACCTGTTTATGTGCGGTCACAATATTATCGGTGCATTTACGGCGTACAAGTCCGGCCATGCGTTGAATAACAAACTGCTGCAGGCTGTTCTGGCAAAACAGGAAGCCTGGGAGTATGTGACCTTCGAGGACGACGCAGAGATGCCGCTGGCGTTCCGCGCGCCGACACTGGTTCTGGCATAAGCCAGATCCTGTAGTAAATTCGACTGGTAACCTGGTACTCTCTCCGGCCAGGGAACCAGTCGTTTTCTTTTTGCGTTTCCGCTGCACCCAGCTTCCAGTTTTACCCGTCTTTACTGCGCGTTCGTTCCTTTTTTAGACGTTTTTACCCCGCCCGAGCCCTCATTCCTGCTGCCGTGATGGCGTATTAATGTTAGTATTTGGACGCAAAATATTTATCAGGGTTGTTACCAACAAAAGGTAAGTTAAGTGAGTGGATTGCTGACGCGCTGGCGACAGTTTGGCAGAAGGTATTTCTGGCCGCATCTCCTGTTGGGGATGGTCGCGGCTAGCCTTGGCCTGCCTGCGCTTAGCAACGGCCATGAGCATGAGACCGCGTCGCCGGCAAAAACAACTTCCAGCAACCACAACCCTGCTAAAGTCAATTTTTCTCAGCTCGCGCTACTGGAGTCTTCCAGTCGTCGGCCAAATTTTACCGTTGATTACTGGCATCAGCATGCCATTCGTACGGTCATCCGCCATCTCTCTTTTGCGATGGCGCCGCAGGCGCTGCCGGTAGCTGAGGAGTCTTCACCGCTGCAGGCGCAGCATCTCGCGCTCCTCGATACGCTTAGCGCGCTGTTGACGCAGGAGAGTAAACCTCCGGTCATCGTTCACCTGGTGGCATACAATCCCACCTTCTCCCAATGTGCGTTTCGCGTCTGTACCTGGATAAGCCAGGTTACGGGCATACGCGCCGGGCCTCAACGTCTCAGCTGAAACAAATACGGACCATTCCATTTTTTGTGACTCCGCACTGCGGGGCGTTTGAGATTTTATTATGCTAATCAAATTATTAACTAAAGTATTCGGTAGCCGTAACGACCGTACGCTGCGTCGTATGCGCAAAGCCGTCAACGTTATCAACGCCATGGAACCGGCCATGGAAAAACTTTCCGATGACGAACTGAAAGCGAAAACCGCTGAGTTCCGCGCGCGTCTGGAAAAAGGTGAAAGCCTTGAGAGCCTGATCCCGGAAGCCTTTGCCGTTGTACGTGAGGCCAGTAAGCGCGTCTTCGGCATGCGTCACTTTGACGTTCAGCTGCTGGGCGGCATGGTCCTCAACGAGCGCTGCATTGCGGAAATGCGCACTGGTGAAGGTAAAACCCTGACCGCCACCTTACCAGCATATCTTAATGCGCTGACCGGCAAAGGTGTTCACGTGGTCACCGTCAACGACTATCTGGCGCAGCGTGATGCGGAGAACAACCGTCCGCTGTTTGAGTTCCTCGGTATGAGCGTTGGGATTAACATGTCTGGCCTGCCTGCGCCAGCCAAGCGCGAAGCCTACGCCGCCGATATTACTTACGGCACCAACAACGAATATGGCTTTGACTATCTGCGCGACAACATGGCGTTCAGCCCTGAAGAACGCGTACAGCGCAAACTGCACTATGCGCTGGTGGATGAAGTCGACTCCATCCTCATCGATGAAGCACGTACCCCGCTTATCATTTCTGGCCCGGCTGAAGACAGTTCGGAAATGTATAAGAAAGTGAACAAAATCATCCCGCATCTGATCCGCCAGGAAAAAGAAGACTCCGAGACCTTTACCGGCGAAGGGCATTTCTCCGTTGATGAGAAAGCGCGCCAGGTTAACCTGACCGAACGCGGTCTGGTGCTGATTGAAGAGCTGCTGGTCAATGAAGGCATTATGGATGAAGGCGAGTCGCTGTACTCTCCGACCAATATCATGCTGATGCACCACGTGACCGCCGCGCTGCGCGCGCACGTGCTGTTTACCCGTGATGTTGACTATATCGTTAAAGATGGCGAAGTTATCATCGTCGACGAGCATACCGGCCGTACGATGCAGGGACGTCGCTGGTCTGATGGCCTGCACCAGGCGGTGGAAGCGAAAGAAGGCGTTGAGATTCAAAACGAGAACCAGACGCTGGCTTCAATTACCTTCCAGAACTATTTCCGCCTGTACGAGAAGCTGGCAGGAATGACCGGTACCGCCGATACCGAAGCGTTTGAATTTAGCTCGATCTACAAGCTGGATACCGTTGTGGTTCCGACCAACCGCCCGATGATTCGTAAAGACATGGCGGACCTGGTTTATATGACCGAAGCGGAAAAAATTCAGGCCATTATCGAAGATATTAAAGAGCGTACCGCTGCGGGTCAGCCGGTGCTGGTGGGTACCATTTCAATCGAAAAATCAGAAGTGGTCTCCAAAGAATTGACGAAAGCGGGCATCAAGCACAACGTGCTGAATGCGAAATTCCACGCCAGCGAAGCGGACATCGTTGCTCAGGCGGGCTACCCATCAGCAGTGACCATTGCGACCAACATGGCGGGCCGTGGTACTGATATCATGCTCGGCGGTAGCTGGCAGGCGGAAGTCGCCCAGCTGGAAGACCCGACGCCGGAACAGATTGCTCAGATCAAAGCCGACTGGCAGGTTCGCCACGATGCGGTGTTGGCCGCCGGCGGTCTGCATATCATCGGGACCGAGCGCCATGAATCTCGCCGTATCGATAACCAGCTGCGCGGCCGTTCAGGTCGTCAGGGGGATGCGGGTTCTTCCCGTTTCTATCTGTCGATGGAAGATGCCCTGATGCGCATCTTCGCGTCTGACCGCGTGTCCGGCATGATGCGTAAACTGGGTATGAAGCCGGGTGAGGCTATCGAGCATCCTTGGGTGACCAAGGCGATTGCCAATGCCCAGCGCAAAGTCGAGAGCCGCAACTTCGATATCCGTAAGCAGCTGCTGGAATATGATGACGTGGCCAACGACCAGCGTCGCGCTATTTACACCCAGCGTAATGAACTGCTCGACGTGACCGACGTGAGCGAAACGATCAACAGCATTCGTGAAGACGTATTTAAAGCCACTATCGATGCCCATATTCCTCCGCAGTCGCTGGAAGAAATGTGGGATGTGGAAGGACTGCAAGAACGTCTGAAAAATGACTTCGACCTCGATCTGCCGCTCAAAGAGTGGCTGGATAAAGAACCGGAGCTGCATGAAGAAACGCTACGCGAGCGCATTCTGCAGAGCGCCATTGAAACCTATCAGCGTAAGGAAGAAGTGGTTGGCGCTGAGATGATGCGTCACTTCGAAAAAGGCGTCATGCTGCAAACGCTGGACTCACTGTGGAAAGAGCACCTGGCGGCGATGGACTACCTGCGTCAGGGTATCCATCTGCGCGGCTATGCGCAGAAAGATCCGAAGCAGGAATATAAGCGTGAATCCTTCTCTATGTTTGCTGCAATGCTGGAATCACTAAAATACGAAGTGATCAGCACGCTGAGCAAAGTTCAGGTGCGGATGCCGGAAGAGGTGGAAGCGATGGAGCAGCAGCGTCGTGAAGACGCTGAGCGTCTGGCGCAGATGCAACAGCTGAGCCATCAGGACGATGAGAGCGCAGCTGCGGCCGCGCTGGCTGAACAAACCGGCGAGCGTAAAGTGGGCCGTAACGATCCTTGTCCGTGCGGCTCTGGAAAAAAATATAAGCAGTGCCACGGTCGTCTGAGCTAAGCTCAACAACGTTGAATACAAGGGCGCAGATATCTGCGCCTTTTTTATGGAAGAAGCACAATGAAAACACTACAGATTTCCGTCGGTATTATCCGCAATGCGCGAGGCGAAATTTTCATCACCCAGCGAGCTGCCGACGCGCATATGGCGAATAAGCTTGAATTTCCTGGTGGGAAAATTGAAGAGGGCGAGTCGTCAGAGCAGGCCTTAGTGCGTGAACTACAGGAAGAAGTGGGTATTACAGTGAGAGCTTCCAGCCTGTTCGATAAGCTGGAGTATCAGTTTCCCGACCGTCATATAACGCTGTGGTTCTGGCTGGTGGAAAGCTGGGATGGCGAGCCGTGGGGGAAAGAGGGGCAGCCAGGGCGCTGGATAGCGCAAAGCGCGCTCGTCGCCGAAGATTTTCCTCCGGCAAATGAACCCGTGATAGCAAAACTAGCGGCCGGGAGTTAAGCCGGACCGGGCGAGACCGCGATCCGGCAAGGTATCTTTGGGCTAGCCCGGTTTTACTCTTTATCCTCACTCCAGCCATCGCTATCTGACAGATCGCTGCTGCTCGGGATGCGTTTCTCTTCCGCCGCCCATTCGCCTAAATCAATGAGCTGACAGCGTTTGGAGCAGAACGGACGATGTGGACTCTGTTCATTCCAGATCACAATTTTGCCGCAGGTTGGGCAATTAACGGTTATCTCTTCTGACATTTTCGCTCCTTAACAGCAGGCCAGTTCAAAATCAAAACGTTCCGGCACAATACCGTGCTCGCTGTCCAGCGGCATAAAGCGGATGGCAAAACGGCTCTTATGACCTGAAATTTGCGGGTAGAGCTGGCTGGCAAGATCCAGGCGCAGACGCAGCAGGTCGGCGTCCTCGCCGTTGTCCTGATAAAAACCGTTCAGGCTGGTCTGCTTACGGAAAGGTGCCGAGTTGCGGATGAGATCGAGAACAAGCAGCAAGGATTGCGTTAAAGGTTCAAGGCTTGTCAGCCACTTACCGACCTGCTCATCGCGGTATGCCTGCGGCATATGCAGCCAGATATGCAGCGTCGGGAGGTCAAAGCTACAGCAGCCACCTGGGATGCTTAAGCGCTGGCGCACCAGGGCGATCAGACGGTCTTCTCGCAGATACTGGCCGATCCGCGGGGCGGACATTAATGTGCTGCCGGATTGTTTTAGCTGCTGGCGTAATTCATTGATGCGATCCTGATCGACCCCAGGTACTTCTGCCCAGGATTGCAGTTTCCTCTGTTGGCGATCCAGCTCTTTCATCAGATCGGTACGGACTTCACCGCGTTCTAAAACATCTAAAAGATCGCCGATATTGCGGAAGAAATGCAGCGCATCCGCATGAGTGGTAATCGCCGGATGAACGGATAACTGCTGAAGTAAAAATTCAATGCGTAGCCAGGTGCGCATCTTTTCATTAAGCGGATGTTCAAAAAGAACAGGGGTATGCATTACGGTTTTTCCTGTGAGGCGGCCTGCGATGCCAGACGTTGATACTTTGCATGCAGGCGGGCGACAGCTGATGCTATGACATCAGGTGAACCCATATTTTCAATAACATCATCCGCTACGGCAAGGCGCTGCTCGCGCGTCGCCTGAGCGGCAAGAATATGTTCCGCATGTTGCCGACTGACCCGATCGCGAAGCATCGTACGCTCAATTTGCGTCTCTTTTGGCACATCGACAACCAGTACGCGGTCGGCTTTGGCGGACAAACCATTTTCGACCAGTAGAGGTACAACCCAGAGAATATAAGGCGAGGTGGCAAGCTGTATCTGCCGACGCGTTTCCTGCTGAATTTGCGGGTGCAGCAGCGCGTTTAGCCAGCGCTTATCCTCGTCATGAGCAAAAATATGCTCGCGCAGAGCACGACGGTTCAGGGTACCATCTTCGTTGAGCATCTGCGCACCAAAGCGTTGAGCAATAGCGCTTAGCCCCGGTGTACCGGGCTCCACCACCTGGCGCGCGATAATGTCAGCATCAATAACGTTAACGCCGAGCTGTGCGAACGCATCGGCTACGGTACTTTTACCGCTGCCAATGCCGCCTGTTAACGCCACCGTGTACGTCATACACCTCGATCCTGAAACTGACTACATGCATATTTTCAACTAACAGCGCCGTTATTTACGACATGACAGCGACGCCGCAGCTGTTTTATCGACGTAATATCAAACCGATAATCTGCTGTCACTACGCATTCTGATTCTTTTTACACATGTAAATCAAGTGGTTAAAAATGATACGCTGGCGATTAAATATCGCGGGTTCGCTTTTGTCTATTCACCAGGTAAATTTATACGATTGTAGCGTAAAAAAAGTGAAAATCGCAGTCTTGCGCGGCCATGATTCGTGCGTATGATAACGTCACTGGAGTTGTGCTCTCACAATAATGCAATTAACCCCAGGAATTCGCACATGCGTATTGAAGAAGATCTGAAGCTTGGTTTTAAAGACGTTCTTATCCGCCCGAAACGCTCTACCCTCAAAAGCCGTTCTGATGTACAGCTGGAACGTGAATTCACTTTCAAACATTCTGGCCAGACCTGGTCTGGTGTGCCGATCATTGCCGCCAACATGGATACGGTGGGCACGTTTGCTATGGCCAAAGCGCTGGCTTCTTTTGGCGTTCTGACCGCAGTTCATAAGCATTACAGCGTTGAACAGTGGCAGGCGTTTGTTCAGGGCGTTTCTGCGGATGTCCTGCAGCATGTCATGGTCTCAACCGGCACTTCCGATGCGGATTTCGAAAAAACGAAGCAGATACTGCTGCAGAACCCGCAGCTTAGCTTTGTGTGCATTGATGTGGCGAATGGTTACTCCGAGCACTTCGTGCAGTTTGTGGCCAAAGCTCGCGAAGCCTGGCCGCAGAAAACTATTATTGCGGGTAACGTTGTGACCGGTGAAATGTGTGAAGAGCTGGTTCTTTCTGGCGCCGATATTGTGAAGGTTGGCATTGGTCCGGGGTCCGTATGTACGACTCGCGTAAAAACTGGCGTCGGATATCCGCAGCTTTCCGCCGTAATTGAATGCGCCGACGCGGCGCACGGCCTGGGCGGGCAGATTATCAGCGACGGCGGTTGTACTATGCCGGGCGATGTGGCTAAAGCATTCGGCGGCGGCGCGGATTTCGTGATGCTTGGCGGTATGCTGGCCGGTCACGAAGAAAGCGGCGGTACCGTAGTTGAAGAGAACGGCGAAAAATTTATGCTGTTCTACGGTATGAGCTCCGAGTCGGCGATGACCCGTCACGTTGGCGGCGTAGCGCAGTATCGTGCGGCTGAAGGCAAAACCGTTAAGCTGCCTCTGCGCGGCCCGGTTGAAAATACCGCGCGCGATATCCTTGGCGGCCTGCGTTCCGCATGCACCTACGTTGGTGCTTCACGCCTGAAAGAATTGACTAAACGCACGACTTTTATTCGCGTACAGGAACAAGAGAACCGCGTGTTCAACAGCCTGTAACGCAACTCGCTGGCGCGTCTGCGCCAGCGCTATCCCCCCATCCCGCTAATGGCGTCGCCCAGATGAAAAATGGGTAAATACATCGCGACTACCAGTACGCCGACAATCGTTCCGGTAACGACCAGCATCATCGGTTCCAGTAAGGTGGCCAGGTTATCCGCCTGCTGTTGCGTCTGCTCACTGTGATGGCGAGCCAGATTTTCCAGCATGGTATCCAGCGAACCCGAAGCTTCACCGGTACGTATCAGTTGCAAACAGAGCGGCGTGAATCCTCCGCTGTCAGTGAGCGCCTGCCAGATGGGCGCGCCGTGAGTGATTTGCCGGGAAACCTGCTGCAGCCTTTGTCGCCATAGCGGACAGCTCAGGGTTTCTTCCACGCTTTGCAGGCCCTGCAGAAAGCTGATACCGGCGCTTTGCGTCAATGCGAGTACGGTAAATATCTGGCTAAGCCGCTGACCGCACAGCAGTTTGCCAAACACCGGCAGCTTATGGAGAACTTTCTGACGATACAGCAGCCAGTCGGGCCTCTGGCAAATCAGTCGGTTGAGTATCGCAGGTAAAACGAGCAGCGCAGCGAGCAATGGCCAATAGTGAGTTAACCCTTCGCCAATGCCCATGACCGCGCGGGTCAGCAGCGGTAGCGGGGTATTGAAGGTTTGATAAATGGCAGCAAACTCTGGCAAAACAAAGCACAGCATTCCCATCACCACCAGTAGCGCCAGGGACAAAATAATCAGAGGATAGCGCAGGGCCTTTTTGACTTTTTCACTAAGCAGTCGCTGTTCTCGCTGCTGATGAGCTAACTGCGCGCAGCATAGCTCCAGTTTACCGGTAAGTTCTCCGGTGCGGATCATTGCCAGATAGAGCGGAGGAAAAGCTTCGGGCCATTTTTCAAGGGAGCCTGAAAGCGAAATGCCTTGCGCCAGATCCTCAGCCAGGGTTTGCAGCAATGCCTGCCACTGCGCGTTAGGCTGCTGCTGCGCCAGCAGTCCAAGCCCCTCAGCAAGGGGAAGACCGGCCTGGAGAAGGGCGGCCAGCTGGCGAATAACCTCACCGCTGTAGCGTGGATGCCAGAGGGACTTTTGCACACTACAGCGGCGCAGCGTAAGCGGGATGATTCGCTCTCGCTCCAGGCTTTGCAATGCCTCAGGGCGATTATCCTGCCAGAGCGTTCCCTGGCAGGGCATCCCCTGACCATCGATACCGTGCCAGCGCCAGAGTCGTTTAGTCGCCATGCGGGATCCCTAAAACGCGTACCACTTCTTCCAGACTTGTCATCCCACGCTCTACAGCCAGACAGCCGCTTTCAAACAGCGTCATCATGCCGGATTCCCGCGCCAGCGTTTCGATTTCCTCAGCGCTAAGGCCCTGGGTAATCCCCTGCCGCAGTGCGGTATTAACCGGCAGCAGTTCGAAGAGTGCCAGGCGACCGTAGTAGCCGTGATAGCAGTGCTGGCAGCCCGGAGCCTGCCACTGAGGAAGCGATCGCGGCCACAGGCTATGCGGGACGTTGGTCGAACTGCCGGTTTCACGGCGGCAGTGCGGGCACAGTTTCCGTACCAGGCGTTGAGCGACAACCAGCGAGAGCGCGGATGAGACCATCCAGCGCGCAACGCCCATCTGCTGCAGGCGAACCAGCGTTTCACACGTTGAATTGGTGTGCAATGTTGAGAGTACCAGATGCCCGGTTTGCGCTGCTTTTATCGCAATTTCCGCGGTTTCAGCATCGCGTATCTCTCCCACCATAACGATATCGGGATCCTGACGTAGCAGGGCGCGCAGTACGCTGTGAAAAGTGAGCCCCGCGCGTGGGTTAATCTGCGTTTGATTCATTCCCACGATGGGGATCTCCAGCGGATCTTCCACGCTACAGATGTTGACCTCATCACGATTTCGCGCCTGCAGCGCGCTATAAAGAGTGACGGTTTTTCCGCTTCCCGTCGGACCGGTGACCAGTATCAGTCCCTGAGGTTGGTTAAGCGCCGAGCGAAAGGCGGCAAGCTGTTGTGAAGAGAGCCCCAGCGCTTCGAGGTCCAGCGTCTGCTCGACCTGGTGTAACAGGCGCAGAACGATTTTTTCTCCTCCACGGCAGGGAAGCGTAGCGATCCGAAACGAGATCGGACGATCTGAGAGCGTAAGGGTGAACTGGCCGTCCTGCGGCGTTCGATGTTCGGCAATATCCAGATTGCCGAGCACCTTAAGCCGGGCGGTAATAGGTGCGGCAAGTTCCGGGGCCAGCGGCGTCAGAGAATGTAGTACGCCATCTACCCGCAGGCGAATTCTCAGTTGCTGTTCGCCTGGTTCGATATGAATATCCGATGCGCGCTGGCGTAGAGCTTGTTCCAGAAGATTATTGACCTGTTCAACGATGCTGGCTGAAGCTTCGACAGGCGGGGCAAGCGTTGCTATTCCCGGTTCCTGCAGCCGCTTGTCCATCCGATCCTGGCTCCAGCATTCGATATCAATCCTTTTCTGAGTCGCAAAACGTAGCGCCTCCAGCAGCTCCGGGGCAGGGGCATCAACCACGGCGATAGCGATAGTGTGTTCATTGCTGTCAAGCAGCAAGGCGTGATAGCGCTGGCAGAGAGGTATTAATTGTTCAGTTTTCATTGCTGCGGCCTCAGTTAAAACGGAACACGTCTTCACAGGCCTGCTTGAGTGCGCTATCACCGGTAATATTGCACACGCGCTGCCAGCCGGTAATGCCGTTAGCGTTATCCCAGTTCGGCGTCATCGTGACGCTTAAGCCATTGAGACTTTCCTGTCCGGTGAGCGTGACAACGCCTGCCGCCACGGTCATGGCCGAGACATAGCGAGTAGTCGCGGGCGAAGGGATACCGTTGCTGCCGCCATCGCAGGTGGTTATGCCGCCGTGCTCAAGCGCGCAAAGCTCAATGGCGGTGCGGAAAGGGACGAAGGTTTGCAGCATATCGGTAAGTGCTGCTTTTCGTAGGTAGTTCTGATAAGCCGGAATGCCGATTGCGCTGAGTATCGCGATGATTCCGATGACCACCATCAGTTCGATTAAAGTAAAACCACGTTGTTTGTCCATAAGTTGCTCCTTGTTATCCTCGGGAGCACTTTGCCGGGCTTTATTCTGCGATACGAGCAGCGGATCGCGCCTAAGGAAGCAGGCTTCCAGGCTTTTTTTGCGGGTTGCAGCGAGAGATTACTGGCGTGCGAGTCGGTTCGCAAAAGTGCGCCCCGGCATGAAGTGCAAACCGGGGCGAGGGAATTAGCGGAAACGCATAGAGAGATCAAGAGCGCGGACGTGCTTGGTCAATGCGCCTACGGAAATGTAATCGACGCCGGTTTCAGCGAATTCACGAATGGTGTCGAATGTGACGTTGCCGGAGACTTCCAGCGCTGCCTGGCCATTGGTGAGTTTGACCGCCTCGCGCATCATATCGGTAGTGAAGTTATCGAGCATAATAATGTCGGCACCGGCTTTCAGCGCTTCATCCAGCTCTTCAAGGTTTTCAACTTCGACTTCTACCGGAACATCCGGGTGCAGCCAGAACGCTTTTTCTACCGCCTGCCGTACCGAGCCGGAAGCGATAATATGGTTCTCTTTAATCAGAAAGGCATCGGAGAGACCCAGACGATGGTTGGCGCCGCCGCCGCAAAGAACGGCATATTTTAGCGCCGTGCGCAGTCCAGGCAGCGTTTTGCGTGTATCGAGCAGCTGAGTTTTAGTGCCGGCCAGTAGGTCGACATAGCGACGAACTTCGCTTGCCACCCCGGAGAGTGTCTGCACGAAATTAAGCGCGGTACGTTCGCCGGTAAGCAAAATACGCGAAGGGCCTTCCAGCTCGAACAGCGGCTGGTTGGCTTTTACCGCATCGCCATCGGCAACATGCCAGGTGAAGTTAACATCATCGCCCGCAAGCTGAATAAAGACCTCTTCCACCCAGCGTTTACCACAAAATACGCCGTCTTCACGGGTGATCACTACCGCGTGCGAGCGTGCGTCCTGCGGCAATAATTGGGCGCTAATGTCATTATTGGCATCCACTTCGCCGCCTAAATCTTCCCGCAGGGATTGGGCCACGGCATCGGTAATATCAAGATTAATACGCTCCAGCAGCGCGTCACGGCGGCGGTCGGGATTGTAGCGACGAGGCGTCATGAGAAAGCTCCAGATAGATAAGATTCAGAAGTGGGAAACATGCTAACCTGAACGACGTTTCCGTACCACATCCGCTTCATTTCGCCGGTGGTTTTCAGCGTGGAGTTTTTGGTGTTAGCCAACTGAAGAAGAGCGCAAATGATGCCGGGGATGCGATGGCCACGGTGCCGCGAATGCATAAGCTAGTAATAAGGAGATCAACATGCAGTTGAACGGGGGATGGCTGGTAGAAGCGCGTCGGGTTCCTTCGCCGCACTACGATAGCCGCCCGGATAATGAAACCCCTTCGTTGCTGGTGGTGCATAATATTAGCCTGCCGCCAGGTGAGTTTGGCGGGCCATGGATTGATGCCCTGTTCAGCGGGACGCTCGATCCGAATGCGCACCCTTTTTTTGCTGAAATAGCTCATCTTCGCGTTTCGGCACACTGTCTGATTCGCCGCGATGGTGAAATCGTGCAGTATGTCCCTTTTGATAAGCGTGCCTGGCACGCGGGCGTTTCCAGCTACCGCGGCCGAGAACGTTGCAACGATTTTTCCATCGGCATTGAGCTGGAAGGGACCGATACGCTGGCCTATACCGACGCGCAGTATCAGCAACTGGTTGCGGTTACCCGTCAGCTTATCTTGCTTTATCCGGCGATAGCTGACCATATCACCGGCCATTGCGATATTGCGCCCGTGCGTAAAACGGATCCCGGTCCGGCCTTTGACTGGGCTAAATTTCGCAGTTTGTTAACCCCGTCGTCAGAATAAGGAGATGCCATGACGTTGTTCACTACGCTGTTAGTACTTATAGCCGAGCGTTTGTTTAAGCTTGGCGAGCACTGGCAGCTCGATCACCGGCTGGAAGTGCTGTTTCGCCGGGTTAAGCATTATTCCCTGCTGACCACCGTACTGATGACGGCAGCGGCGGCGGTGGTCGTGTATGTTATTCAGCGCCTGCTGCAAGGGCAGCTGTTTAACGTTCCTTTGCTGGTGTTCTGGATCCTGCTTGGTTTGCTGTGTATTGGCGCAGGTAAAGTGCGTTTGCACTATCACGCCTATCTGAAAGCCGCGGCGCGCGACGATAGCCGCGCCTGCGATGCGATGGCCAGCGAGCTCACCCTGATCCACGGCGTGCCGCCCGGCTGCGACCAGCGTGAATATCTGAGCGAGCTGCAAAACGCGCTGCTGTGGATTAACTACCGCTACTATCTCGCTCCGCTGTTCTGGTTCGTTGTCGGCGGACCGTGGGGGCCGCTAACTCTGGTTGCCTATTGTACGCTGCGGGCCTGGCAGACCTGGCTGGCGCGTTATCAGACGCCGCGTCATCGCTTACAGTCGGGGATTGACGGCATTTTGCACGTAGTCGACTGGGTTCCGGTACGTCTGGTCGGCGTGGTCTACGCGCTGATTGGACACGGGGAAAAGGCTTTGCCTGCGTGGTTTGCTTCGCTGGGCGACCGCCACTCTTCGCAGTATCAGGTGCTGACGCGCCTGGCGCAGTATTCGCTGGCGCGCGAGCCGCATGTGGATAAAGTGGCAACGCCGAAGGCGGCGGTCTCAATGGCGAAAAAAACATCGCTGGTGGTGGTCGTGATTATGGCGCTGCTGACGATTTACGGTACGCTGATTTAAGCACCTGCCCGCTGGCGGGCAGGTTCCGCTTTTAATTCGTCTCTGCTGCCGGGATGCCAAAATCAGGCATCCCGTTTTCTTGCCAGCGAATCAGCTTCAGGCGCGTATGGCGATTCGGATCGTACAGCGGGTCGCCTTCGATTTCGGTGTAGTTGCGCGCATGGTACACCAGCACATCTTCTCCCTCCGGCGTTTGCGTAAAGCTATTGTGGCCGGGCCCATACTGACGATTCTCATAGCTGGTACGAAATACCGGCTGCGGCGCTTTATGCCAGTTTTCCGGGCGGAGAGGGTCGGCGCTGACGTCTATCCACAGTAGGCCCATGCAGTAGTTTTCGTCGGTGGCGCTGGCGGAATAGCTGACGAACAGCTTGTCGCCATGGAACAGTACCGCCGGGCCTTCGTTCACCAGAAAACCTCGGCACTCCCAGTCGAACTCGGGTTGACTCAGCATGACCGGCTGACCTTTTAGCGTCCACGGATTTTCCAGTTCAGCCAGATAGAGGTTGGTATTGCCTTTAATTTCAGGATCTTTTTGCGCCCATAGATACCACTGCTTACCCTGATGGCGGAAAGTCGTGGCATCCAGCGCAAAGGTATCAAGCGGCGTTTTAATCTGGCCTTTTTCCTGCCATTTACCGGTTAACGGGTCGCTGTCCGCGCATTCCAGCGCGAACATGCGGTGCTGGAACATACCCAGCGCATCCAGATCGTGCGTGTGGCTGGCGGCAAAGTAGATATACCATTTGCCGTTAATTTTATGCAGCTCCGGGGCCCATATGAGCTGGCTCATTGGGCCGTTGTCCGGCTTACGCCAGACGACCACCGGCTGCGCGTCGCGCAAGCCTTCAAGGGTGGCTGAGCGTCGGATTTCCAGACGGTCATACTCCGGTACCGAGGCGATAAAGTAGTAGCTATCCTGATGGCGCAGAATATAAGGGTCCGCGCGTTGTTCAATAAATGGGTTCGGCCAGTTTTTCATTATGCTTTCCTTACATGTTCGCCGGTTTTCAGTTCCTGATAGTCGTTGAGCTCGCTGTAGTTAATCCGACGTTTTTCGAGGTCGGACTGAATTTGCCGCATAAATTCGCGGTTTACCTTCAGCATACGCACCACGCCGGCGGTAATCAGATAGCCGACGCCGGGGATAATGCTGAACAGCAATACGATACCGTTAATCGCGGAAGCGCTTTGCTGCTTCGCGCCGGCATCGTAACCGTACCAGGAGAGCAAGAAGCCAACCATCGCGCCGGCGATGGCCAGGCCGACTTTCAGGAAGAACAGATTGCCGGAGAAGCTGATGCCGGTGATGCGCTTACCGGTCTTCCATTCGCCGTAGTCATCAACGTCGGCCATCAGCGACCAGTGCAGCGGCGACGGGATCTGGTGCAGAATGTTCAGCAGGAAGTAGAGCACCATAATCATCATGGTGGCGTGCGGGTCGAAGAAATAGAACGCGCAGGAGAAAATCGCCAGGACGATATTGGTCCAGAAAAACACCTGCAGTTTGCACCAGCGGTCGGTCAGGACTTTAGCCAGCATACTGCCGATCATCATTCCGACAACCCCGAGGCTGATAAACAGCGTGGCGAAGTGGGTGCTTTGCTGCATAACCCAGGTGACGTAGTACATAGTCGCAGCCATACGGATAAAGCCCGGACAGACGTTGCACAGCGTTAACAGCAGGATGCGAACCCACTGGTCGTTTTTCCAGACGTCTTTTAGATCTTTTTTCAGCTCGTCGTTGGTCTGGACTGCGGGTTTTACGCGTTCACGGACGGTGGCGAAGCAGAACAAGAACATGCACATACCGATAATCGCCAGCACGGTCATCGCCATCTGGTAGCCTTTGGCTTTATCCTCGCCGCCGAACCAGTCCGCCATCGGCAGCAGCGTCAGGGAGAGTAACAGGGTAGCGATGCCGACCAATACGAAACGATATGACTGACAGGCCACGCGTTCCTGCGGGTCGTTCGTAATCACGCTACCCAATGAGCAGTAGGGGATGTTGATCGCGGTGTAGGTCAGAGAGAGCAGGAAGTAGGTGACGAAAGCATAGATAACCTTGCTATTGTACGTCCATTCCGGGGTGGTAAACATCAGGACACTGAACAGCGCGTACGGGAAGGCGATCCACAGGAGCCACGGGCGAAAACGGCCATATTTGCTGCGGGTACGGTCTGCCATTGCCCCCATAATCGGGTCGGTCACGGCATCAATAACGCGTACGGAAAGCAGAAGCACCCCGACCAGCGCCGGTGCGAGACCAAAAATATCCGTATAAAAATAGTTAACAAACAACATGATGGCGCCGAAGATAATATTACATCCGGCATCGCCCATTCCGTAGCCTATTTTCTCTTTAACTGAAAGCTTATTGCCATTCATAGCGACGATCTCCCCGTTGCGGTATGGAGAGGATTATTAGTCGGGTAAGAGATGATTGCGTTGCAGGATAGGGTCGACGATATGGATAAATGGGTTATGACGAGGAAAGTGTGAAGCAGATAACAATGCGCTGTGCCCGCCAGCGGCGGGCGGGCACAGATTCAGGTGATGTATGATTATGCTTTAACGGCGCTGGCGGTTTTCTGCTTGAACAGATAACCGACGCCGAGAACGGCAATCCACACCGGGATCAGATAGACGGAAATCGCCATCCCCGGAGTCATCAGCATAATAACCAGCACCCCGACCATAAATAGCAGGCAGATCCAGTTGCCTAACGGATAAAACAGCGCCGGGAAGCGGGTGACCACGCCCTGTTGCTGCTTAGCGCGGCGGAATTTAATGTGCGCCAGGCTAATCATCGCCCAGTTGATCACCAGCGCAGAAACCACCAGCGCCATCAGCAGACCAAACGCGGATTCCGGCGCGAAGTAGTTAATCAGTACGCACAGCGCGGTGACCAGCGCGGAAACGAGGATCGTATTAACCGGCACGCCGCGTTTATCGACGCTCATCAGCGCTTTTGGCGCGTTCCCCTGCTGGGCCAGACCGAACAGCATACGGCTGTTGCAGTATACGCAGCTGTTGTAAACGGAAAGCGCTGCGGTTAATACCACAATATTCAGGGCATTAGCGACGAAGGTATCGCCCAGTTCGTGGAAGATAAGGACGAACGGGCTGGTATCGGCGGTCACGCGGCTCCACGGCAGCAGAGAGAGCAGAACGGCCAGCGATCCTACATAGAAAATCAGAATGCGGTAGATAACCTGGTTGGTCGCTTTCGGGATACTTTGCTCCGGGTTATCTGCTTCTGCGGCGGTAATACCCACCAGCTCAAGGCCGCCGAAGGAGAACATAATAATCGCCATCATCATCACCAGCCCGGTGAAGCCGTGCGGCAGGAACCCGCCTTGCTCCCACAGGTTGCGTACGGTAGCCTGCGGACCGCCGTTGCCGCTGAACAACAGCCAGCCGCCGAACAGGATCATCGCCACAACGGCGACAACTTTAATGATCGCGAACCAGAACTCCATTTCGCCAAACACCTTGACGTTAGTCAGGTTGATAGCATTGATGGCGATAAAGAAAATAGCCGCAGAAACCCAGGTGGGAATTTCCGGCCACCAGAACTGAACGTATTTCCCGACCGCGGTCAGCTCGGCCATGGCCACCAGAACGTAGAGAACCCAGTAGTTCCATCCGGAAGCAAAGCCCGCAAAGCCGCCCCAGTATTTATAGGCGAAATGACTAAATGAACCGGCTACCGGCTCTTCTACCACCATCTCGCCCAGCTGACGCATGATCAGGAAGGCAATGAAACCGGCAATTGCGTAGCCCAGAATAATACCGGGACCTGCATTTTGGATGACGGATGCACTACCCAGAAACAAACCGGTACCGATAGCGCCTCCCAGCGCAATAAGCTGAATGTGGCGGTTTTTAAGGCCGCGCTTTAGCCGATCGCCATGCTGTTGACCTTCCATCATGAAACCTCGTGTGTGGTTATGGTTATTATGTTTGTATGCGTCATCCATCAGGTGACTTCTTCGCTGTCCATCCCTGCCTGATAGCATAGTCAGCGAAGTTTCACTGAGCCTGCGCCCCGTTTTGCCCCGAGTGATGTAGCGCACATATTATTGTATGTGTGTAATTATCAAATTCCGTATGTGTACTTATTTGTTTACGCAAGGCAGAGAGGGTAATTCATGAAAAGGCCTTTCGTAACATGGAGAATAGTGATAAGCGCCGCTGAATGCACCTGCTTTATGAAGGGATGATGACGAAGCGAGCAAAAAGAAACCATTTGTAAATTATGCCAGCATACTCCGCATCTACTCCTTTCTTCTCTGTTATTCATGTTAAGTGAATTTATATTCATTAAAAAAGGCGTTGAATCGGTTCAGATAGCGTAATTTTTCGTTTCCATTTAGTTAATGCTACCTCCTTGTGAGTAAACACAACATTTGTGCAAAGTTACATTTATGAAATGTTATTTCTGTAAGGTTGTTAAAACGTGCCGGGTTTAATGATTTCAATCAAAACCTGTATGGACAGAAGGTGAATACTTTGTTACTTTAGCGATACGAACTATGAATTGGTAAGACCAATTGACTCCGGGCTAATGGCAGAGACAGGGAATATGGCCTACAGCAAGATCCGCCAACCAAAACTATCCGATGTGATAGAGCAGCAGCTGGAGTTTTTAATCCTTGAGGGGACGTTGCGCCCCGGTGAAAAGCTCCCGCCTGAACGTGAACTGGCAAAACAGTTTGACGTTTCCCGACCCTCGCTACGTGAGGCTATTCAACGCCTCGAAGCTAAGGGGTTGTTGCTTCGTCGCCAGGGGGGCGGAACGTTTGTACAAAGCCGCCTGTGGCAGAGCTTCAGCGATCCGCTGGTAGAGCTACTGTCCGACCACCCTGAATCCCAATTTGATCTGCTGGAAACCCGTCACGCGCTTGAAGGCATTGCCGCATATTACGCAGCGCTGCGCAGCAATGATGAAGATCGCGAACGCATTCGCGAGCTGCATCAGGCTATCGAGCGGGCTCAGCAGTCGGGCGATCTTGATGCTGAATCCGATGCCGTCGTCCAGTATCAAATAGCCGTCACCGAAGCGGCGCACAATGTTGTGCTGCTCCATCTATTACGCTGTATGGAGCCAATGCTGGCTCAGAACGTTCGCCAGAATTTTGAATTGTTGTACGCCCGCCGGGAAATGCTCCCGCAGGTCAGCAATCATCGCACTCGAATTTTTGAGGCGATAATCGCCGGGGAGCCGGAGCAGGCGCGTGAAGCCTCGCATCGTCACCTGGCGTTCATAGAGGAAATTTTGCTGGATCGTAGCCGTGAGCAGAGCCGTCGTGAACGCTCACTGCGTCGTTTACAGCAACGAAAGGATGAGAACTCCGGTTCTTAAGCGCCATTTTTAGAGCGCGGCAACTAAACGCAGAACCTGTCTTATTGCACTTTTAGTTGTTCAAAATAATTTTGGGTGTATCGCGGCGGCAAGCGCGCGAATCCCCGGGAGCATAGTGAACTATGCGACTGGAGTGAGGTAGCGAAGCCAACAAAGAGACAGCCAGAAGCATGAAGAACAAAGAGCGCAATGGGACAGGTTCCAGATTAATCAACGATTAGATAGATAAGGAATACCCCCCATGTCAGAACGTTTACCAAATGACGTGGATCCGATCGAAACTCGCGACTGGCTACAGGCGATCGAATCGGTCATCCGTGAAGAAGGTGTTGAGCGCGCTCAGTATCTTATTGACCAACTCCTTTCTGAAGCCCGCAAAGGCGGGGTGAAAGTGGCTGCTGGCGCATCGACCGGCGGCTACGTGAACACTATTGCCGTTGAAGATGAGCCGGAATACCCGGGTAATCTGGATCTGGAACGTCGTATCCGTTCTGCGATCCGCTGGAACGCCATCATGACCGTTCTGCGCGCATCGAAAAAAGATCTCGAACTGGGCGGCCACATGGCTTCTTTCCAGTCTTCCGCAACCTTCTACGAAGTGTGCTTTAACCACTTCTTCCGCGCACGCAACGAGCAGGACGGCGGCGACCTGGTTTACTTCCAGGGCCACATCTCTCCGGGCGTCTATGCGCGTGCTTTCCTGGAAGGTCGTCTGACTGAAGAGCAGATGAACAACTTCCGTCAGGAAGTTCACGGTAAAGGTCTGTCCTCTTATCCGCACCCGAAACTGATGCCTGAATTCTGGCAGTTCCCGACCGTCTCTATGGGTCTGGGCCCAATCGGTGCGATTTATCAGGCTAAATTCCTGAAATATCTGGAACACCGCGGCCTGAAAGACACCTCTAAACAGACCGTTTACGCTTTCCTCGGCGACGGTGAGATGGACGAGCCGGAATCTAAAGGCGCGATCACCATCGCAACCCGTGAGAAGCTGGACAACCTGGTCTTCGTAATCAACTGTAACCTGCAGCGCCTCGACGGTCCGGTTACCGGTAATGGCAAGATCATTAACGAACTGGAAGGCATCTTTGGCGGTGCTGGCTGGAACGTTATCAAGGTTATCTGGGGCGGTCGCTGGGATGAGCTGCTGCGTAAAGATACCAGCGGTAAACTGATCCAGCTGATGGAAGAAACCGTTGACGGCGATTACCAGACCTTCAAATCCAAAGACGGCGCTTACGTGCGTGAGCACTTCTTCGGTAAATATCCGGAGACCGCAGCGCTGGTTGCCGACTGGACTGACGAGCAGATCTGGGCCCTGAACCGCGGCGGTCACGATCCGAAGAAAGTCTATGCTGCACTGAAAAAAGCGCAGGAAACCAAAGGCAAAGCTACCGTAATCCTTGCCCATACCATCAAAGGTTACGGCATGGGTGACACCGCCGAAGGTAAAAACATCGCTCACCAGGTTAAGAAAATGAACATGGACGGCGTACGCTACGTCCGCGATCGTTTCAATGTGCCGGTTGCCGATGCTGATATCGAAAAACTGCCGTATGTAACCTTCCCGGAAGGTTCCGAAGAGCACACTTATCTGCACGCCCAGCGTCAGAAACTGCACGGCTATCTGCCGAGCCGTCAGACCCACTTCACTGAGAAGCTGGAGCTGCCGACCCTGGAAGATTTCCGTCCGCTGCTGGAAGAGCAGAACAAAGAGATCTCGACCACTATCGCGTTCGTACGTGCCCTGAACGTGATGCTGAAGAACAAATCCATCAAAGACCGCCTCGTGCCGATCATCGCCGATGAAGCGCGTACCTTTGGTATGGAAGGTCTGTTCCGTCAGATTGGTATCTACAGCCCGAACGGCCAGCAGTACACTCCGCAGGACCGTGAGCAGGTTGCTTACTACAAAGAAGACGAAAAAGGCCAGATTCTGCAGGAAGGTATCAACGAACTGGGTGCCGGCGCCTCCTGGCTGGCTGCTGCGACTTCTTACAGCACCAACAACCTGCCGATGATCCCGTTCTACATCTACTACTCCATGTTCGGGTTCCAGCGTATCGGCGATCTGTGCTGGCAGGCTGGCGACCAGCAGGCTCGCGGCTTCCTGATCGGCGGGACTTCCGGTCGTACCACGCTGAACGGCGAAGGTCTGCAGCACGAAGATGGCCACAGCCACATTCAGTCTCTGACTATCCCGAACTGTATCTCTTACGATCCGTCTTACGCGTACGAAGTTGCGGTCATCATGCAGGATGGTCTGGAACGTATGTACGGTGAAGCGCAAGAGAACGTTTACTACTACATCACCACGCTGAACGAAAACTACCATATGCCGGCGATGCCGGAAGGCGCCGAGGAAGGTATCCGTAAAGGTATCTATAAACTCGAAACCGTTGCAGGTAGCAAAGGTAAAGTTCAGCTGCTGGGCTCCGGTTCTATCCTGCGTCACGTGCGTGAAGCAGCGCAGATCCTGGCCAACGACTACGGCGTAGGCTCTGACGTGTACAGCGTTACCTCCTTCACCGAACTGGCGCGCGATGGCCAGGACTGTGAACGCTGGAACATGCTGCACCCGCTGGAAACTCCGCGCGTTCCGTACATTGCTCAGGTGATGAACGACGCTCCGGCAGTTGCGTCTACTGACTATATGAAACTGTTCGCTGAGCAGGTTCGTACTTACGTACCGGCTGATGATTACCGCGTACTGGGTACCGACGGCTTCGGTCGCTCTGACAGCCGTGAAAACCTGCGTCACCACTTCGAAGTTGATGCTTCCTACGTGGTGGTAGCAGCGCTGGGCGAACTGGCTAAACGTGGCGAAATCGATAAGAAAGTGGTTGCGGAAGCCATCACTAAATTCAACATCGATGCAGATAAAGTTAACCCGCGTCTGGCGTAAGAGGTAAAAGAATAATGGCTATCGAAATCAAAGTACCGGACATCGGGGCTGATGAAGTTGAAATCACCGAGATTCTGGTCAAAGTTGGCGACAAAGTTGAAGCTGAACAGTCGCTGATCACCGTAGAAGGCGACAAAGCCTCTATGGAAGTCCCGTCTCCGCAGGCTGGCGTTGTTAAAGAGATTAAAGTCTCCGTCGGCGACAAAACCGAGACCGGTAAACTGATCATGATTTTCGATTCCGCCGATGGTGCAGCAGCCGCTGCACCTGCGCAGGAAGAGAAGAAAGAGGCCGCTCCGGCCGCCGCTGCGCCTGCAGCCGCGAGCGCAAAAGAAGTTCACGTACCGGATATCGGCGGTGATGAAGTTGAAGTCACTGAAATCATGGTTAAAGTGGGCGACACCATCGCCGCTGAACAGTCGCTGATCACCGTAGAAGGCGATAAAGCCTCTATGGAAGTTCCGGCGCCGTTCGCGGGTACCGTGAAAGAGATCAAGATTAACACCGGCGATAAAGTCTCAACCGGCTCCCTGATCATGATCTTCGAAGTAGCGGGCGCAGCGCCTGCCGCAGCTCCGGCAAAAGCGGAAGCCGCTCCGGCTGCTGCTGCACCGGCAGCTTCGGGTTCTAAAGAAGTTCACGTTCCGGATATCGGCGGTGATGAAGTTGAAGTCACTGAAGTGATGGTTAAAGTGGGCGATAAGATTACCGCTGAACAGTCGCTGATCACCGTAGAAGGCGATAAAGCCTCTATGGAAGTTCCGGCGCCGTTTGCGGGCACCGTGAAAGAGATCAAAATCAGCACCGGCGACAAAGTCTCAACCGGCTCCCTGATTATGGTCTTCGAAGTGGAAGGCGCAGCGCCTGCAGCGGCTCCGGCTAAGCAAGAAGCCGCTGCACCTGCGGCAGCTCCGGCTCAGGCGGCGAAACCTGCTGCAGCTCCTGCTGCTAAAGCGGAAAGCAAATCTGAGTTCGCTGAAAACGACGCGTACGTTCATGCAACGCCGCTGATTCGTCGCCTGGCGCGCGAGTTCGGCGTCAACCTGGCGAAAGTGAAAGGTACGGGTCGCAAAGGCCGTATCCTGCGCGAGGACGTTCAGGCTTACGTGAAAGAAGCGGTTAAACGCGCTGAAGCTGCGCCTGCGGCAACCGGTGGCGGTATCCCGGGCATGCTGCCGTGGCCGAAAGTGGACTTCAGCAAGTTTGGTGAAGTGGAAGAAGTTGAACTGGGTCGCATTCAGAAAATCTCTGGTGCTAACCTGAGCCGTAACTGGGTGATGATCCCGCACGTTACTCACTTCGACAAAACCGATATCACCGATCTGGAAGCGTTCCGTAAACAGCAGAACGCCGAAGCTGAGAAGCGTAAACTGGACGTGAAATTCACTCCGGTTGTCTTCATCATGAAAGCTGTTGCCGCTGCGCTTGAGCAAATGCCGCGCTTCAACAGCTCGCTCTCTGAAGATGGCCAGCGTCTGACGCTGAAGAAATACATCAACATCGGTGTGGCGGTTGATACCCCGAATGGCCTGGTGGTTCCGGTCTTTAAAGATGTGAACAAGAAGAGCGTAACCGAGCTGTCTCGTGAACTGACCGTGATTTCTAAGAAAGCGCGTGATGGTAAGCTGACCGCTGGCGAAATGCAGGGCGGTTGCTTCACTATCTCCAGCATCGGCGGCCTGGGTACTACCCACTTCGCGCCGATCGTTAACGCGCCGGAAGTGGCTATCCTCGGCGTGTCCAAGTCCGCGATGGAGCCGGTGTGGAATGGTAAAGAGTTTGTTCCGCGTCTGATGATGCCGATCTCTCTGTCCTTCGACCACCGCGTGATCGACGGTGCTGATGGTGCGCGCTTTATCACCATCATCAACAATATGCTGAGCGACATTCGCCGCCTGGTGATGTAAGCGAAAAGCCGGCCTGACGGCCGGCTTTTTTCTGGTAATCTCTTCTGCGTTTTGAAGTTACCAGCAATAAAGGACAAAATCGTTTGCCGTTTGTTGTTTCAAAATTGTTAACAATTTTGTAAAATGCTTGCGGATAGAACGTCCCGGTGGACATGGGCGTAAAAACTATAGCGTCAGACCCGCCGGATACAAATTACAGAGGTCATGATGAGTACTGAAATCAAAACTCAGGTCGTGGTACTTGGGGCAGGTCCCGCAGGTTATTCTGCTGCCTTCCGTTGCGCTGATTTAGGTCTGGAAACCGTCATCGTAGAACGTTACAGCACCCTCGGCGGTGTTTGCCTGAACGTCGGCTGTATCCCTTCTAAAGCACTGCTGCACGTTGCAAAAGTTATCGAAGAAGCGAAAGCGCTGGCCGAACACGGCATCGTTTTCGGTGAGCCGAAAACCGACATTGACAAGATTCGCACCTGGAAAGAAAAAGTCATCACTCAGCTGACCGGTGGTCTGGCTGGCATGGCCAAAGGTCGTAAAGTGAAGGTGGTTAACGGTCTGGGTAAATTTACCGGCGCTAACACCCTGGAAGTGGAAGGCGAAAACGGCAAAACCGTGATCAACTTCGACAACGCTATCATCGCGGCGGGTTCCCGTCCGATTGAACTGCCGTTCATTCCGCATGAAGATCCGCGCGTATGGGACTCCACCGATGCGCTGGAGCTGAAAACCGTACCAAAACGTCTGCTGGTTATGGGCGGCGGTATCATCGGTCTGGAAATGGGCACCGTATATCACGCGCTGGGTTCAGAGATTGACGTGGTTGAAATGTTCGACCAGGTTATCCCGGCTGCCGATAAAGACGTGGTGAAAGTCTTCACCAAGCGCATCAGCAAGAAATTCAACCTGATGCTGGAAACTAAAGTGACCGCCGTTGAAGCGAAAGAAGACGGTATCTACGTTTCCATGGAAGGCAAAAAAGCCCCGGCGGAAGCGCAGCGCTACGATGCCGTTCTGGTCGCTATCGGCCGCGTGCCGAACGGTAAAAACCTCGATGCCGGTAAAGCAGGCGTTGAAGTTGACGAGCGTGGCTTTATCCGCGTCGACAAACAGCTGCGCACTAACGTGCCGCACATCTTCGCGATCGGCGATATCGTTGGTCAGCCGATGCTGGCGCACAAAGGCGTTCACGAAGGCCACGTTGCCGCAGAAGTTATCGCCGGTATGAAGCACTACTTCGACCCGAAAGTTATCCCGTCTATCGCTTATACCGAACCAGAAGTTGCATGGGTTGGTCTGACAGAGAAAGAAGCGAAAGAGAAAGGCATCAGCTATGAAACCGCCACCTTCCCGTGGGCGGCTTCTGGCCGCGCTATCGCTTCTGACTGCGCTGACGGTATGACCAAACTGATTTTCGACAAAGAATCTCATCGCGTTATCGGCGGGGCGATTGTCGGCACCAACGGCGGCGAGCTGCTGGGTGAAATCGGTCTGGCGATTGAAATGGGCTGTGACGCTGAAGACATCGCGCTGACTATCCATGCTCACCCGACTCTGCACGAGTCCGTTGGCCTGGCTGCGGAAGTCTTTGAAGGTAGCATCACCGACCTGCCGAACGCGAAAGCGAAGAAAAAGTAAGTTTTTCTTTCAGGCAAAATGAAGAAGCGGCTCAGTGAGCCGCTTTTTTTATGCCTGATGTTTAGAACTGTGTCGCTGTTAATAAAATTGCATACCTTATTAATACTTGAAAAATAGTAACTCTATAAACTTATAGCTAATTAACTATATGTGAGGTGTGTGATGAAAAGATTTTTAACGACGACGCTGTTGGCAGCAACCTTAGTTTCGGGCATGGCCTGCGCAGCTGATGCCGTTATCCCCTGGGCTGATAACAGCGGCGGTACAGAAAGTACGCATATTGCGGCTATGGGCCAGGATTTAAATATGCAGCATCAGCAGATTACGAAGACTCGCGAAGGCGTGTGGGCGGCGAATTCCGGTAGCATCAGCGCTGACGAAGCGGCGTTGAGCAGCACTAAACCGGCTTTTGCGGGCGACCCGTCTCTGATGCCTCATCAGGGCTAACTCATCACGGCGATATGGCCCGGCGGCGTTATCGCGCGCCGGGCTTTTTTACTGATCGATGGCCTGCCAGCCATTATCAGGTGAAAACTGAGAAATGGCCTGCGCCTTGTTCGGCGTTTCTTCACCTAAATTAGTCTGATAAACGCGATCATCCTGGTTGACCATAAAGCTCATGATGCCGGTTTTCCCCCATGTCGCGGGCCATGCCAGCAGGGCGACGCCATGATTGCCCCCATCTTTGATAATACGGAAACGATAGCCATGATAGCCCTCCCCGGGTTCAACGGGGCTGAAGGCCGGCCCTAACGGGCTGGCTGCCTCTCCCGGCGCGACGGGCCAGTAGAGCCCATCCTTCTTGCCGTCGCTGCTGATAATCTTCTGCGCCCAGGCGTGGTTTAACTGATAAAAATCCTGCTGAGCGTCAACGTAAGCGTGCATAGCCTGAATGGCTGACAGTTCATTACGACCAATTGCGCGCGTGAGAATCTCATCTTCAGCCGCGGCCATATCAAAATGCCAGCCATCGTTATCTTTGATGATGGGTATCGGCAGACGCCACTCTGTCCGGCCTACCTCCAGCCAGGCGGTATTTTCCTGCAGAACGATACGGTGGCCAACCTTCCAGTCACGCTGAAAGCGAGCGACGGCGTCAGGGTCGATGCCATCCGGCGGTAAAAATTGCTGCCAGCTATCGCCGAGCAGCTCGTTGAGAGCAGATTCATCATGCCTGCCGATTGCCTCAGCCAGCGCGCTTGCGGCCTCATCAGGGGAGGAAAACTGCTGCTGAGCTAGCGCCATGCCGGGCGTCAGGGCCAGGGCCAGCAGCGTCATTTTTAATAATTTTTTCATTTGCGTATCCTCAGCGATGGCGCAGTTCACGATGGGCGGATAAGTGCTCTCTGACCGCGCTGCGCTGCTCGCTGTTTAAACCTGAGATATGACGGCTCTGCAGGCCGCGTTCCCGCTGCAACTGCCAGTCGGGAGAGCGGATGTCGTTACCGCTGAGTGCATTGACGTGGAGGTCATTTAGCTTCTGCTGGCGTTGCTCGGGCGTTGCGGTCCGCAACTGTTCGCGGCGCTGCTGCTGCCCTGTGGAAGTCTGGATTTGCGTTTTTAGCGCTTCCCGATGTTGCGGTTGTACGGCGCTATGATTAACCGCCTGCGCCTGGTCATAGCCGCGATAGTTATTGCGCTGGGTCAGCTGATGCAGCTGCTGCGATGCGGCCTGACGCTGGGCATCGCGGTAAGGCGCATGTGCGTTCGAGTGACCTGCTGCTGACGCCGGGCCGGTACGCTGCTGCAGCTGAGTCATTGCAGCCTGACGCTGTGCGTTGCGATCGACTGGCTGATGTCGGGTCGCGCTCAGCCCACCGGGAACAGTGGTCTGATGGAATTGCTGCGCAATGTTGTCGTTTGGGTACGGAATATTACCGCGCCAGGTGGGATTATGCTGCCAGCTGGCATGATTCCCCGGCAGGTTTTGCCCGGTGATATGGTTGAAATTATTCACGTTGATATGGATGTTATCGCCGTTGTGCGAGTAGCCGCCGTGATGATCATCATCGTGATGGTGATGATCGTCATCATGATGATGGTCATTGTCATCCCAGTCGATATTGCTGAATAAGGCGTAGGTGGTGGCGACGCCGAGGCTAAAACCAAAACCTTTTACAAAGCTATTGGTGAACTGCTCGCCGGGAGGCGGCGGCAGGTAGACCGGTGGATAGGCCGCGTCAGGCCAGGCGCCATAAACCACCGAGGGATTATAGGCCGGCACATACACGACATTCGGATCGGTGGATTCGATCTTAATAATCACTGGCGCCGGGGCGGAGGAGGTGACGGCGCTGCTACTGCGGGAAGCGGTGGTCATTGACGTTGACGTTGACGGAACCGCGGAGTTGGTGGCGGTAATGATTTTCTGCTGCGGCGTGGATTTTAACGTTCCGGTTTGCCGGGCAATGGCGCGTAAGCGCTGCACCGAGTCCATTACGTCCTGAGGTTGGGCAAGAAATGCGTTCCCCAGGTTTTCCACCCATGGCGGGTTTTCCCCCATTAACGCCAGCAGAGCGGGGAAGGCGACCAGCGATTTTACGCTGGGATCCCAGGGCTGATTTGCCACCGCCTGTACCGCCGAATCGCCTTTCATCGTCGGATGATCCTGCGACCACTGCACCGCCTGCACGACGTTGCCCGGATAAGTCGAAGCCATTAGCACCTGTGACAGTAGATTGTCGGGATAGAGCGCAATCGGCGCGACCCACTGATCTATCTGCGCGGGAGTTAAGGCGGTAGTCACCGGCTGAGCGGCGGCGGTTGCCTGAGCCGTCTGCGTAACGGCAGGGGGCTCGGCAGCGGTTTGCGGTTCCCGGCTTTTTACATACAGCGTACCCGCGGCGGCGAGTAGCCCGGCGCTGCAAAGCAGGGCGAGCACGTGGGGTTTGAAAGGCAGCGTCATGAGTACTCCCGACACAAAAGTTGGCCCGTTTCGATTGACTATTGTCGAACGACGGAGAAGTGTCTGAGTATTAAGGAGGGCGCATTTGCGTTTTTGATTTTTGTTGGGATTGTGGTCAGTTATGTGTAACAGAATTAATTTTATCTTCCGCTAAACTGACATAAAAACTGCAATATTCTGCCCTTAACGATTCAGCTAATTTTTAATGTTGCTTTTTTGTAAACAGATTAACACCCCGCCAAAATCCTGCTATGCTGCCGACGCGGTATCGGGCATTTACCCTACAAACTGCTGTCTCACAGGAGCGTGAAGAGAATCGCCTACCGCATTTTACAATGAGAGCGAGGAGAACCGTCGTGCTAGAAGAATACCGTAAGCACGTAGCTGAGCGTGCCGCCGAGGGGATTGTTGCCAAACCCTTAGATGCAACCCAAATGGCCGCGCTGGTAGAACTGCTGAAAAACCCGCCTGCGGGTGAAGAAGAATTCCTGTTAGACCTGTTAATTAACCGCGTACCGCCAGGCGTCGACGAAGCCGCCTATGTTAAAGCCGGATTCCTTGCCGCGATCGCTAAAGGCGAAGCGACCTCCCCACTGGTTACCCCTGAAAAAGCTATCGAACTGCTGGGCACCATGCAGGGCGGTTACAATATTCATCCCCTGATTGACGCGCTCGACGACGCAAAGCTGGCGCCGATTGCCGCCAAAGCGCTGTCCCACACCCTGCTGATGTTCGATAATTTCTACGACGTAGAAGAGAAAGCCAAAGCGGGCAACGCATATGCCAAACAGGTGATGCAATCCTGGGCAGATGCTGAGTGGTTCCTGAGCCGTCCTCAGCTGGCCGATAAAATCACCGTGACCGTTTTTAAAGTGACCGGTGAAACCAATACTGATGACCTGTCTCCGGCTCCTGATGCCTGGTCTCGTCCGGATATCCCGCTGCACGCGCTGGCGATGCTGAAAAACGCCCGTGAAGGTATCGACCCGGATCAGCCTGGCGTCGTTGGCCCGATTAAGCAAATTGAAGCCCTGCAGCAAAAAGGCTTCCCGCTGGCCTACGTTGGTGATGTCGTCGGTACCGGTTCATCGCGTAAATCCGCCACCAACTCGGTGCTGTGGTTTATGGGCGACGATATTCCGAACGTGCCGAACAAACGCGGCGGCGGTCTGGTTCTCGGCGGCAAAATTGCGCCTATCTTCTTCAACACCATGGAAGATGCTGGCGCGCTGCCGATTGAAGTTGACGTAAACCGTCTGAATATGGGCGACGTCATCGACGTTTATCCGTTCAAAGGCGAAGTGCGTAACCACGAAACCGGCGAGCTGCTGGCGAACTTCGAGCTGAAAACCGACGTGCTGATCGACGAAGTCCGCGCCGGTGGCCGTATTCCGCTGATTATCGGTCGCGGCCTGACCACCAAAGCGCGTGAAGCGCTGGGTCTGCCGCACAGCGATGTTTTCCGTCAGGCGAAAGATGTAGCGGAAAGCAGCCGCGGATACTCGCTGGCGCAGAAAATGGTTGGCCGCGCCTGCGGCGTTGCCGGCGTCCGTCCGGGCGCTTATTGCGAACCGAAGATGACCTCCGTAGGCTCTCAGGACACCACTGGGCCAATGACCCGTGATGAGCTGAAAGACCTGGCCTGTCTGGGCTTCTCTGCCGACCTGGTGATGCAGTCCTTCTGCCACACCGCTGCGTATCCGAAGCCGGTTGACGTGACAACGCACCATACGCTGCCGGACTTCATTATGAACCGCGGCGGCGTATCGCTGCGTCCGGGCGATGGCGTTATCCACTCCTGGCTGAACCGTATGCTGCTGCCGGATACCGTGGGCACCGGCGGTGACTCGCATACCCGTTTCCCGATTGGTATCTCTTTCCCGGCGGGCTCCGGTCTGGTGGCGTTTGCCGCAGCAACCGGCGTTATGCCGCTGGATATGCCGGAATCAGTACTGGTTCGCTTTAAAGGCAAAATGCAGCCGGGTATCACTCTGCGCGATCTGGTGCATGCGATCCCGCTGTACGCAATCAAACAAGGTCTGCTGACCGTTGAGAAGAAAGGGAAGAAAAACATCTTCTCTGGCCGCATTCTGGAAATTGAAGGTCTGCCGGATCTGAAGGTCGAGCAGGCGTTTGAGCTGACCGATGCCTCCGCCGAGCGTTCTGCTGCCGGCTGTACCATCAAGCTGAACAAAGAGCCGATTGTTGAATATCTGACCTCCAATATCGTCCTGCTGAAGTGGATGATCGCCGAAGGTTACGGCGATCGTCGTACGCTGGAGCGTCGCGTTCAGGGCATGGAAAAATGGCTGGCCGATCCGCAGCTGCTGGAAGGCGATGCGGATGCAGAATATGCGGCGGTGATCGAGATCGATCTGGCCGATATCAAAGAGCCTATCCTCTGCGCGCCGAACGATCCGGACGATGCGCGTCTGCTGTCCGACGTGCAGGGTGAGAAGATCGATGAAGTCTTTATCGGTTCCTGCATGACCAACATTGGCCACTTCCGCGCGGCCGGTAAGCTGCTGGACAGCCACAAAGGCCAACTGCCGACTCGCCTGTGGGTGGCGCCGCCAACCCGTATGGATGCTGCGCAGCTGACTGAAGAAGGCTACTACAGCGTGTTCGGTAAGAGCGGTGCGCGTATTGAAATTCCTGGCTGCTCCCTGTGTATGGGTAACCAGGCGCGCGTTGCCGACGGTGCGACGGTGGTTTCAACCTCAACCCGTAACTTCCCGAACCGTTTAGGTACCGGCGCTAACGTCTTCCTGGCTTCTGCGGAGCTGGCGGCCGTTGCGGCGCTGATTGGTAAGCTACCGACACCGGAAGAGTATCAGACCTACGTTGCTCAGGTGGATAAAACCGCGGCGGATACCTACCGCTACCTGAACTTCGATCAGCTGGGTCAGTATACTGAGAAGGCTGATGGGGTGATTTTCCAGACCGCGGTATAACGCAATAAGTCAGCGTTGTACATAATCCCTTCAATGCCCGGTGAACATTGCATCACCGGGCATTTTTATTTCCAATCCCTCCGTCAGCGACGCTTTTTTTCTCTCTGACTGCTGCGATAATGACGTTATGGGTACAGTGCAGCGGTGACGCACTGCCCTTGCAGAGGAAAAGACTATGGATTACGAATTTCTGCGCGATATTACCGGAGTGGTAAAGGTGCGAATGTCGATGGACCATGAGGCGCTCGGCCACTGGTTCAACGAGGAGGTTAAAGGCAACCTTGCCCTGCTGGATGAAGTAGAGCAGGCTGCGCGTACCATTAAAGGCAGCGAACGTTCCTGGCAACGTGCCGGCCATGAATACACGCTATGGCTGGATGGTGAAGAAGTGATGATCCGCGCTAATCAGCTGGATTTTTCCGGCGATGAGATAGAAGAGGGGATGAGCTACTATGACGAAGAAAGCCTCTCGCTCTGCGGCGTTGAAGATTTTTTGCAGGTCGTTGCTGCCTACCGGGAGTTTATGCAGCAGCGCTAAGTCTGGCGGAGCCTCCGTGCTCCGCCGGGCGTTACACCGCCGGAATATTTCTTGCGTAGTAAATTTCGCGCATCTCTTTCCAGAGCCGATCGGTGATGACCCTGCGCTCTTCTTCCGTTAAATCTTCCGGCCTGGTGTGAAACATGTAGTGCTTAAGGTCGAACTCCTTCAGCAACATCTTGGTATGGAAAATATTTTCCTGATAAACGTTCACGTCCACCATGTCATACAAAGATTTAATATCCTCGGACATGAAGTTTTGAATGGAGTTGATTTCATGATCGATGAAGTGCTTCATACCGTTCACATCACGGGTGAAGCCGCGAACGCGGTAATCGATGGTGACGATATCGGATTCAAGCTGGTGAATCAGATAGTTCAGGGCTTTCAGCGGCGAAATGACTCCGCAGGTTGAGACTTCAATATCGGCGCGGAAGGTGCACAGCCCGCCTTCAGGATGGCTTTCCGGGTAGGTGTGAACGCAAATATGGCTTTTATCGAGATGTGCCACGACGGTTTCCGGTAGTGGACCCGGGTGTTCCGTCTGATCGATGAGCTGCGGGTCGATCGGCTCTTCGCTGACCAGAATAGTCACGCTGGCGCCCTGAGGTTCATAATCCTGACGGGCAATGTTAAGAATATTGGCGCCGATAATCGAACAGGTCTCCGACAAAATTTCCGTCAGGCGGTTGGCGTTATAGAGTTCATCAATATAGGCGATGTAGCCATCGCGCTCCTCTGCCGTTTTTGCGTAGCAGATATCATAAATGCAAAAACTCAGGCTTTTGGTCAGATTGTTAAAGCCGTGCAGCTTCAATTTTTTCAATTTAGATCACCCCCTTACTTAACGGTGGATAGCGCATCCAGTAAATATTGCGGTAAAGCAAATGCCGCCGCGTGAATTGCCGGGTTGTAATAGCGAAACTTCAGGTTTGACTTGTGAAAACGGGCCTGGATGATTTCACTGGAAAGATGGCGCAGGGCTTCATTGTCCGTGGCCCACGCGAAGGTCATGATGCCGCCGTAATAGGTTGGGATCGCCGCCTGATAGAAGCTTACATCACCAAAGTAATGGCTGAGCTTACGATGGCTATCGACGGCTTCATCCTGCTGCAGGAAACTAACGCCGTTCTGAGCAACGAAGATTCCTCCTGGATTGAGGCAGCGTTTGCAGCCTTCGTAAAAGGCGGAAGTGAACAGGCTCTCGCCGGGACCGATAGGATCGGTGCAGTCGGAGATAATGACGTCAAACGTTTGCGCGGTTTGATTAACAAAATTGACGCCATCGTCAATAACCAGCGTAAAGCGCGGGTCATCGTACGCGCCAGCATTATGATTAGGGAGATACTGGCGGCAGAATGAAACTACGCCCGCGTCAATTTCAACCATAGTGATGGTTTCGATGTTGCGATGACGGGAGACTTCGCGCAGCATTGCGCCATCGCCGCCGCCGATGATTAATACATGTTTCGCCTGGCCGTGGGCCATCAAAGGAACATGGGTCATCATTTCATGATAGATAAACTCATCACGTTCGGTGGTTTGCACTACGCCATCCAGCGCCATCACGCGGCCAAAGGCAGCATTTTCGAATATGATTAAATCCTGATGATCGGTTTTCTCATGATACAGTACGTTATCAACGCTGAAATACTGACCAAAATGGTCGTGCAGCGTTTCATGCCACAGATTGCTATCGGCCACGGGCAGATCCTCCTTTGTTAACACCTGTTACACCCATTAAAAATGAGCGCAACATCATAGCCAACTATAGAAGATGATGCACGGTGGATATTTCAGCAAATGAAGCGTGGGGCATAACCTTTCAAGAAAAGGGAAACACGCCCCCTGTCAGGAGGCGTGAGGATCAGGGGTTTTTCGCCTGGGGTTGTGCCGCCGTGGCGTCTACGATTCTGACTGAATACACCATGGTCGCTCCGGGCGGGATTTTGGGTGGCCGGCCTTCGCTACCATAGGCGAGTTCAGGAGGGATAACCACCGTAATAGAACCGTGGTTCCCCAGGCGCTTTATTGGCCCGAGGAAGACAGGAGGATAGGATTTTAGGGTCTGAGACCAGACTTTGCCTTCCGCTTCCATGTCGTTAATAACGGTTCCATCGATTAGCGTCTCCTTGATGGTTACGGTGACGGTATCGCTGTCGAGGATCTTACCTTCGCCGGCATAGTCGATACGGCTGTATACCCCATCTTTAAATACCACACCTTTTTGTTTCGCGAACTTTTGTTGGTATTTTTTTCCTTCGTTAACCATCTGCTGTTCTATCTTATGCAGATGCTGAAAGACCTTTTTCGACACATCGAACAGAGCCTTATTGCGCGCTTTCTCGTCGAGGGCGATTTTCCCTGAAAAGGAATCCAGGATGCCCTGCAGAACGGTATCTTTACTGATTTTTATGCCCTGTGAACTGCGGGTGGACAACACTTTTAGCGCCTCCTCGCCCATCGATACGCCGACAGAGTAAGCCTGCTGCTGAGGCTCTCTGGTAAGATCGATAGCCGCCGGGTTTTTACCTGATTTCGTCTCGGCATCAGCAAGCCGGGCCTTTAGCTGGCTTATCTCATCAGCGCTGGCCTGCAGCAGGGCGTTGTTTTCATCTGCCTGCGGGCTGACCGCATTTTCCTGAGGCGCTGGCTGCTGCCTGCTGATGGTGAAGGAGTCCAGTTTTGCCGTGAGCGCCCGGTTTTCTACCCCCGTGGCCGCCAGTTTTACCGCCAAATTCTGCTTTTCCGCTACTGCGGCAGCAAGTTTCGCCGCCAGCGCTTGCCTGCCGGTTTCTCCCGCATCCAGTTTTGTTTTGAGTTCCCGCTGTGCGGTTTCTGCGGCGACGAGCTTTGCAGCGAGCGCTTGCTTGTCTGATGCAGCGGCAGCAAGCTTAGAGGCGATATCTTGCTGTTGTTTTTCCTCAGCCGCGAGCTTCTTTAACAGCGTTTGCTTTTCAGCGGCGGCTTCCGTTAGCAGTGATTCAAGCTTTTGTTTCGCTGATTCCGCAGAAGCTAGCTTTTTTTCCTGTAGCAGAATTTTATTTTCCGTGGCATTGAGCTGCCCCAGTTTCTGTTTCATTTCAGCGGCGGCGGAGAGCTCTTTGTCTATTAAGCGTTGTTTTTCTGCTACGGCAACCGTTAATGCTTTCTCAAGCTGGCGAATTTTATCCGTCAGATCTTTTTGATTGTCCTGTACGGCATAAACCGTAGCTGGCTTTGCTGAAAGCTGTTGTCGAAGTTGCCGAATGATTTTATCTTTTTGAGCAATTATTGCAGCCTGGCGTGAAACTTCAGTGACTTTCTGTTCGTTTTTTTTATTCGTTGTTTGCGTAATAGCGTTTTTTTCTTCAACGGACTTCGCAGGCGCGCGATCTTTCTGAGCCTGCTGCTCTTTAGCGTAATTTAAGAATGCCGGCCCTGACGCGTCACTATTCGAATTTGCCGTAACATGTATCAGCGCCTCTTTTTCCGCGCGAGCGTCGGGTGATGGCGACAGCGCCAGCACAAGCGCTGCTGCCAGCGATATCGAATTGAAGTTAATAGCTATTTTTCCGTTCATGGCTGAACATTTTCACCGCGTTTAACCAGACTATCGATCAGTTCCTTTTCAATATCCGCGCATAGCTTGATTGATTTGAACTGGTACATGGAGTCGATACCCTGTTTAGTTGGCTCTGCAACTTTGCTGCGCACAGAATTATATTGAGATGCGGCGTTGAGCAGGGCGGTGAACTCATTCCCCAATTTAGCTGCCTGCTTTGGATTCACCTCTTTCAGTGACTCCAGCGCTTTACGGCAAGTCTCAATGCGCGCTTGCTCCTCGGCAATTCTCTGCTGTTCAGTTTGCTGTTGATTTAATGTCGCGTCAGGTAAAGGTTTCATTAATCTGGCGGATTGTCGGGATTGTGTTGATTGACAACCTACTAATAAAATGACGGCCAGAGGTGCTACGCGGGTAAATAAGGATATGTTCAAGGTTTCATTCCATTGATAAAAAGGGTCGTTATCGGGCGATAATAATGTGCAAAAAAGGAGATTGCAATAATATGGCTGCTGTTTTTTTAATGGTTTATTAGTATTAATTTTATTAATTAGTTAAACACTTAATGAATTATCGGTGAGGTTTTTGAATTGAGATATGAATTAGTCGTCGCTGTAAAGTGAATCGCTATTACCAATAACACAATAGCCGTATTTAAACGGCTATTAAACTTGTTAAATCAGAAGCGTGATTATTTCACGTAGGCAAGCAGGCTAAGCGAGTCGCGAGCCAGCGCTTTACATTTTTTGGTGGTAGGAATTTTGATTCCGCTGAGATCCCGATAGCTATCCTCGCCCAGCGCTTTCATATTGAAGCTGTCGTAGTTGCTTAAATCCCACTGGTTCTGCTGAGCAAAAAACACCAGAGCGCGACGAATCTGCGTGTTAGGCAGATTTTGATAACCGCAATCGTTCTTCAGAAAGACGAATACCGCCGTCAAATCAGCCATATCTTCCGCTTCGGACTCGCTTAATGCATAGCTATTGGCGGAGAGAGTAAGCAGGCTGCCAAGCACTATTGTTCTGAAAAGCGTCTTCATTTTTTCTACCATTGAATCACTGACAAACAAAGTTAGCATACTTCTTTACACTACGCTGAGCTTTATTCTTACTCTTCCGCTTGACCTTCCCGTTGGTGGAGGGTTTAAGCTCATTTATTCACCTGCAGAATAAAAGGATGTGAAAAATGCAACGTCGTGAATTTCTTAAATTAACCGCTGCGGTCAGCGTAGCCAGTGCATTGCCGCTCTGGAGCCGCGCGGTTTTGGCTGCCGGTCGTCCCTCTTTGCCCGTGCCGGAACTGCTGATGGCTGACGCGCGCAATCGCATCTCCTTAACCATTCAGGCCGGAAAAACGCAGTTCGGCTCTCACCTGGCGACGACCTGGGGCTACAACGGTAGCCTGCTGGGGCCAGCCCTGCAGCTTAAGCAAGGTGAGGCGGCAACCATCGATATTCATAATCGTCTGGCGGAGGAGACTACCGTGCACTGGCACGGTCTGGAGGTTTCCGGCGTCGTTGACGGTGGCCCTCAGGGGGTGATTCCCGCAGGAGGTTCCCGTACCGTGACGTTTACGCCAACGCAGCGGGCGGCGACCTGTTGGTTCCACCCTCACCAACACGGTAAAACCGGCAGACAGGTGGCGATGGGGCTGGCCGGACTGGTGCTCATTTCTGATGCAGAAAGTGAAAAGCTGCTCTTGCCAAAGCAGTGGGGAATCGATGATGTGCCGGTGATCGTGCAGGATAAGAAATTCACCCCGGAAGGCCAGATTGACTACCAGCTCGATATTATGAGCGCCGCCGTTGGCTGGTTTGGCGATACGCTGCTGACCAACGGCGCGCTTTATCCGGAGCATGCCGCACCTCGCGGCTGGCTGCGTTTGCGTCTGCTTAACGGCTGCAACGCGCGTTCTTTGAATTTCTCTACCAGCGATAAGCGGCCCATGTACGTCGTGGCAAGCGATGGTGGTCTGCTTGCTGAGCCGGTAAAAGTTAACGAGCTGCCGGTGCTGATGGGGGAACGGTTTGAAGTGCTGGTGGATACGACGGACGGTAAACCCTTTGATCTGATAACGCTGCCGGTGAGCCAGATGGGTATGGCTATTACGCCATTCGATAAACCGCAGCCAGTATTACGCGTTCAGCCGCTGACGATTCCGGCTTCCGGTAAGCTGCCGGATGTCCTTGCCGCCATGCCAGCGCTACCTTCCTTACAAGGGCTAACCCAGCGTACGCTGCAGCTCTCTATGGATCCGATGCTTGATATGATGGGCATGCAGGCGCTGATGCAAAAATACGGCGACCAGGCGATGTCCGGAATGGACCACGGCGCGATGATGAACCATGGCGAGATGGGGAATATGAACACTATGAACCACGGCGACATGGAACATATGAATCATGGCGGCATGATGCAGATGAAGCACGGTAATAAGGATTTTGATTTCCATAACGCTAACCGCATCAACGGGAAAGCATTTGATATGAATGTCCCCATGTTTGCGGCGGCGAAAGGGCAGTATGAGCGGTGGGTCATTTCCGGTAAGGGCGACATGATGCTGCATCCGTTTCATATCCACGGTACCCAGTTCCGTATTTTATCTGAAAACGGCAAGGCGCCTGCAGCGCATCGCAGCGGCTGGAAAGACACCGTTCGGGTGGAAGGCGCAGTGAGTGAAGTACTGGTGAAATTTGACCATGATGCCCCGAAGGAGTTTGCCTATATGGCGCACTGCCATCTGCTGGAACATGAAGATACGGGAATGATGTTGGCCTTTACGACTGCCTGAGGACGTTTCCTGCTCGTTCGCCCTGCGCGGCGGGCGGGCACTTTTCTTAAAGTCCTTACCGAGGGTGTTGATTAATAAAATCACGCATATACTGTCGCGATTGCTTAATAATCAACGAGGTTGAAATGGATATTTACCGCAAAGTGATTGCCGCATCGCTGGCGCTATTTGTTACGCTTTCCGCACATGCCGGGATGACGATGGAACGCAAGGACATACCCGATTTAAAGCTTAGTGTTGAAATCCCCGAGGGGCTGACGCCAATGTCTGAAGAGATGGCAAAGCTCAAATACCCTTCCGAAAACCGTCCACAGGTCATTTATGGCGATGAGAAAGGCAAAGCATCGCTGGGGGTTACCGCAGGGCGCAATCCGTTACCAGCGGAGAAGCTCGATGCATTTAAAGAGATGATGCTTAAGATGCTGGAGAGTTTAAAACCGCAGGCCGAGGCCGTTACCGTTGATGGTCATAAGGGGTGGTTACTCACCTTCTATTCGCAGGCTGCGGATACTGAAATTCTCAATATGATGTTAATCACATCGCAGAATAATAAGGCGGTGCAGATGACGTTTAATATGACCAAAGATTTAGTTGAACAGTATCAGGAAGCGGCAAAAGCCTCTTTGCTTTCCCTGCAGTTCGCGAAGTAACTCTGGTCTCGACTGAAAAAAACGCCCGTAAAGGGCGTTTTTTTATTTCCTGTCTCTAAGACAAGGGAAGGGGCTCAGAAGGCAAAGCGGAATTACTTCGCGTCGTCCGGCAGAGCGTAAGCGACGATATAGTCGCCCATCTTCGTGCCAAACGAACCGTGACCGCCCGCAGAGATGACAACGTACTGCTTGCCATTCACTTCATAGGTCATCGGCGTCGCCTGGCCGCCCGCCGGCAGACGGGCCTGCCATAATTTTTCACCGTTGCTCATATTGTACGCGCGCAGGTAGTTATCTGCGGTCGCGCCGATAAACAGCACATTGCCTGCCGTAGAAATAGGGCCGCCCAGCATCGGCATACCCATGGTGAACGGAAGTTTAATCGGCATCGGGAACGGCAGGCTATCCTGCGGGGTACCGATACGTTTTTTCCACACCACTTCGTTGGTTTTTAAATCCAGCGCGGAGATATAGCCCCAGGCCGGCTGTTTGCAAGGCAGACCAAACGGTGACAGGAACGGGTTTAGCGTAACGCCGTAGGGAACGCCGTACTGTGGCTGAATACCAGCTTCAGTACCGGAACCTTTGGCGTCTTTCGGCTGCTCCATCGGGTTGCCGGGGCCGCGCGGGATCAGTTTTGACACAAACGGCAGCGCCATTGGGTTAGCAATCGCCACCTGGCGGTTCGGATCGACGGAGATACCGCCCCATTCGAACATCCCCAGGTTACCCGGGAACACCAGAGTTCCTTGTTCTGACGGCGGGGTGAAGATGCCTTCATAGCGCAGCTGATGGAAGATAACCCGGCACACCAGCTGGTCAAACATGGTGGCGCCCCACATATCCGCGCCGCTCAGGTCTTTTTTCGGGCGGAAGCTCAGATCGGAGAACGGCTGAGTTTTTGAGACGTAGTCACCTTTCGCCGCCCCTTGCGGAACCGGTTTTTCCGGTGCCGGGACAACCAGCTCACCGTTACGGCGATCGAGGACAAAAATATTACCGGTTTTTGCCGGAGCGTAAATTACCGGTACGGTTTTACCGTTGACGTCGATGTCCGCCAGCGTCGGCTGCGACGGCATATCCATATCCCACAGATCGTGGTGCACGGTCTGGTAGCTCCATGCCAGTTTACCGGTGGTGGCGTTTAGCGCCACGATGGAGCTGGCATAGCGTTCCTGTTCTGGCGTACGGTTGCCGCCCCAGATATCCGGGGTGGTCACGCCCATAGGCAGGTAGACCAAATCCAGCTTCGCGTCATAGGCTGCTGGCGCCCAGGAGTTAGGTGAATTCAGTGTGAAATGATGTTCATCACTCGGAATCGCGTTGGGATCTTTCGCACCCGGATCAAAGGCCCACAGCAGCTTACCGGTATTCACATCAAAGCCGCGGATAACGCCAGACGGCTCGCGGGTCGAGAAGTTATCGGTCACGGCGCCGGCGATAACGATCGTTTTATCAGTAATAATCGGCGGTGAAGTTGGTTCGTACATACCCGGCGTAGTGACAGGCATGTTGGTTTGCAGATTGAGAATGCCTTTATTAGCAAAGGATTCACACAGCTTACCGGTTTCGGCATTGATGGCGAACAGGCGGCCATCGTTGACCGGTAGAATGATACGGCGCGGGCAGTCGGCAACCACATCTGCCGGCGCATTGTCCGCTCTGGCTTCATGATATGAAACGCCGCGGCAGGTCACGTGCTGGAAAGAGGGATCTGCGTTGAGCTGCGGATCGAAATGCCATTTTTCTTTACCGGTGGCCGCATCAAGCGCGAACAGGCGCTGGTGGGCAGTACACAGATAGAGCGTGTCGCCCACTTTAATCGGCGTAACTTCGTTGGTAATTTCGCCCGGATCGTTAGGCTGCTTGAGATCGCCCGTACGGAAGACCCAGGCTTCTTTCAGATTCTTCACGTTATCGGCGTTGATCTGCTTCAGCGGCGAGTAACGCTGTCCTTCCTGATTACGGCCATACGCCGACCAGTCGCCATCGGCAACGTCGGAAATAGGCGCTGCTGGCGTTGCATCCGCTCTCAGCGTACCGTTGACTTCCTGCGGGTCGTTGAAGCCGGCCCAGGTGAGGATGCCGCCGCTAATCAGCAGGGCGACGACCAGCCCGGCAACGGCGCCAGCGGAGGGAATCGGCAGGCGACGCCAGACAAAAGGAAGAATCAGCCAGATGCCGAAGAAGACCAGAATGTCGCTGCGTGGGGTCAGCGCCCAGAAGTCAAAACCAACCTCCCAGACGCCCCAAATCATCGTGGCAAGCAGCAGCGCGGCGTAAAGCCAAAGCGCAGAGCGCTTACCGCGGAACAGGAGGACGGTGACGCCCAGCATCACCAGACCTGCGATAGGGTAGTACCAGGAGCCGCCGAGGGCGACCAGCCAGGCTCCGCCCGCTAAAAGATAGAGGCCACAGAACGCTGCAAAAAGAGCCGTCAGCGTCACGAGTAGCCGTGATTGTTGAGATTTTGTTTCTGCCATAGAAAGACACTCGTTTGATTGTTAATTTTTTACCTGCAATTAATTATAGGATTTAACAAGTGTGATCGGAATCACAAAATGGGCTTTATTAATCACTGCATCGCATATTTCTTTTTGCTGGTATACTGCGTGGCTTGCCGGTCAACGTCGGTGCAATCGCAGCGGCATTGATGATTTACATTAAGAATCAAATGGTTAGTTTTATGAAACATACTGTAGAAGTGATGATCCCGGAAACTGAGATCAAAGCCCGTATTGCTGAGCTCGGTCGTCAAATTAATGAACATTACCAGGATAGCGGCAGCGAAATGGTGCTGGTGGGGCTATTGCGCGGTTCATTTATGTTTATGGCCGACCTGTGCCGTGAAGTTCAGGTACCCCATGAAGTCGATTTCATGACCGCATCCAGCTACGGCAGCGGCATGTCCACCACCCGCGACGTCAAAATCCTCAAAGATCTGGATGAAGACATCCGCGGTAAAGATGTGCTGATCGTGGAAGACATCATTGACTCCGGCAACACACTGTCAAAAGTGCGTGAAATTCTTAGCCTACGTGAACCTAAATCCCTGGCAATTTGTACCCTGCTCGATAAGCCAAGCCGTCGTGAAGTTAACGTGCCGGTAGAGTTCGTCGGTTTTGCGATCCCGGATGAATTCGTCGTGGGCTACGGCATTGACTATGCTCAGCGCTACCGTCACCTGCCCTATATCGGCAAAGTGACCCTGCTCGACGAATAAAGCGGATTATCTATCCCGGCGGCCCGGGATAATAATTAAGAGGAGCGCGTGAATTACTTGTGATTGACGTGCTTGCTTTTAAGGTTGGAAATACCCTGGCGATAGCGCTGTTCCAGCGTTTCGCGGCTGACGGCGGTCACGTCAAGGTCGCGTAACATGCCGTCGTGAATGCCGTAAGCCCAGCCGTGGATGGTCACTTTCTGTCCGCGCTTCCACGCCGACTGCATAATCGTTGAGTGACCCAGGTTGTAAACCTGCTCCATCACATTCAATTCACACAGCGTATCAAGGCGACGCTCTTCGGGCATCTCACCCAGTAATGAGCTGTGCTTAAACCAGATATCGCGGATATGCAGCAGCCAGTTGTCGATCAGGCCAAGCTCGGTATTTTCAATTGCCGCCTGCACGCCGCCGCAGCCGTAGTGGCCGCAGATGATGATGTGCTCGACTTCCAGTACATCAACCGCGTACTGCACCACGGAAAGACAGTTCAGGTCGGTATGAATCACCAGGTTTGCAACGTTACGGTGTACAAACAGCTCGCCGGGTTCCAGGCCGGTCAAACGTTCGGCGGGGACGCGGCTATCGGAACATCCAATCCACAGAAAGCGCGGTTTTTGCGCTTGTGCCAGCTTCTCAAAGAAACCGGGGTCTTCCTCCACCAGCATTTTTGACCATAGTGCATTGTTGCTGATGAGTGTATCTATATCGTTCATGGATGTTTACGGGCCTGTAACCAAGTAAGTGCGTTGCGCTAATATAGGGTAACCTCACATTTTTTAAAACAACCCATCGCGTGTCGCGACACGAGAAGAGACCTTTAATGACCATTGCTCTGGAACTAAAACAGCTCAAGAAAACCTACCCCGGTGGAGTTCAGGCGCTGCGCGGAATCGATCTGCAGGTCGAAGCGGGCGATTTTTACGCGCTCCTGGGGCCTAACGGCGCGGGGAAATCGACCACTATCGGCATCATCAGTTCGCTGGTAAATAAAACCTCCGGCGAGGTGAATGTTTTTGGCTACGATCTGCAAAAGGATGTGGTGAACGCCAAACGCCAGCTCGGTCTGGTGCCGCAGGAGTTCAACTTCAACCCATTTGAAACCGTGCAGCAGATTGTGGTCAACCAGGCGGGCTACTATGGCGTTGAGCGCAAAGAAGCGATTGTCCGCAGTGAAAAGTACCTCAAACAGCTCGACCTATGGGAAAAGCGCAACGAGCGCGCGCGGATGCTCTCCGGCGGCATGAAGCGCCGCCTGATGATCGCCCGCGCGTTGATGCATGAACCGAAGCTGCTGATCCTCGATGAGCCCACGGCGGGAGTGGATATTGAGCTTCGTCGCTCGATGTGGGGATTTTTGAAAGATCTCAACGATAAAGGCACGACGATTATCCTGACTACCCACTATCTGGAAGAGGCCGAAATGCTGTGCCGCAATATCGGCATTATTCAGCGCGGCGAGCTGGTGGAAAACACATCGATGAAAGCGCTGCTGGCCAAGCTGAAATCAGAAACTTTTATTCTCGACCTGGCTCCCAAAAGCCCGCTGCCGGTGCTGGAAGGCTATCAGTATCGTCTGGTCGATACGTCGACTCTGGAGGTAGAAGTGCTGCGCGAGCAGGGGATTAACAGCGTGTTCACTCAGCTGAGCGCGCAGGGAATACAGGTATTAAGTATGCGTAACAAAGCAAACCGGCTTGAAGAGCTGTTTGTCACGCTGGTGCATGACCGGAAAGGAGAATCAGCATGATGCAGCTTTATTGGGTCGCGCTGAAAAGCATCTGGACCAAAGAGATCCATCGGTTTATGCGTATCTGGGTCCAGACACTGGTGCCGCCGGTGATAACCATGACCCTCTACTTTGTCATTTTTGGCAATCTGATCGGTTCGCGCATCGGTGAGATGCACGGTTTTACCTATATGCAGTTTATCGTGCCGGGTCTGATCATGATGGCGGTGATCACCAACGCCTATGCCAACGTGGCGTCCTCTTTCTTCAGCGCCAAATTCCAGCGCAATATTGAAGAACTGCTGGTCGCACCGGTCCCCACGCACGTGGTGATCGCCGGCTATGTGGGCGGCGGGGTTGCCCGCGGTCTGTGCGTCGGGATTCTGGTGACGGCGATTTCGCTGTTTTTCGTTCCGTTCCAGGTCCACTCGTGGGTATTTGTCGCTCTGACCCTGATACTGACCGCCGTGCTATTCTCGCTGGCCGGCCTGCTGAACGCGGTGTTTGCTAAAACCTTTGACGACATCAGCCTTATTCCGACCTTCGTGCTGACGCCCTTGACCTACCTCGGCGGGGTTTTTTATTCCCTGACCCTGCTGCCGCCCTTCTGGCAAGGGCTGTCGCATCTCAATCCGATCGTCTATATGATCAGCGGCTTCCGCTACGGCTTCCTCGGAATTAACGATGTTCCTCTGGCGACGACCTTCGGCGTGCTGGTCGTGTTTATCGTCGCGTTTTATCTCTTGTGCTGGTATCTGATCCAGCGCGGACGCGGGCTGCGCAGCTAATTTAACGACCGATGGCGCTTTGCTGCTCACTGAGGCAAAGCGCCAGCCAACAATTTGATTGCCATCACCGATATTCATCATTTGCCTTGCTAAATTGTTTGCCTGCTAAGGAGGTAGGCGATGTTAGGTTGGGTGATTACCTGTCATGATGAACTGGCGCAGGAGATGCTGGATCGTCTGGAGAAAAAGTTTGGGCCGTTGACGCAGTGCCGGGCGGTCAACTACTGGCGCAATCTCAGCAGCAACATGCTGAGCCGTATGATGTGCGATGCGCTACATGAGACGGACGGCGGCGAAGGCGTTATTTTCCTGACCGATAAATCCGGCGCGGCGCCTTATCGCGTGGCGGCGCTGATGAGCCATAAGCACACCCACTGTGAAGTGATTTCCGGGATCGACTATTCATTACTGGAAAGTATGTATTTGCTGCGACAGAGCCTGAGCAGCGAAGCCTTCCGACACGCCATTGTCAGCGCCGGAGGCCCGGCGGTGAGCAGTCTCTGGCATCAGCAGCAAAAGAATCCACCCTTCCGGCTGCTGCATGAGCCGTACGGGAATTAAGCATTGGTATTGATCGCGCTTTTGTTACAATGACGGCAGTTTTTATCTACCGGTTCGATGCGCATGCTTGCCCGAATGTTTGTTTTACTCCTTCTGCTTACGGCGTGCAGCGCTTCCGCCAGCCTGTTAAGCCAGCAGGGCACCCCCGCGCGCTATATGCAAACGACCGAAGATGCGGATATCTGGGCGCAGGTTGGCAACCAGGTAGTGAGCGTCGGCAACGTACGGGCAGGGCAAATACTGGCGGTAGTGCCGACCGCAGCCGATTACTACGAGTTTAATTTTGGCTTTGCGACCGGCTTTATCGATAAAGGCCACCTTGGCCCAGTGCAGGGCAAGCAGCGGGTTGAGGATAGCCTCGGCGACCTGCATAAGCCTCTGAGCAACCAGAATCTCATTACCTGGAAAGATACGCCCGTCTATGATGGCCCCTCCGCTGGCAGCGCGCCGTTCGGCACCCTGGCGAATAATTTGCGCTATCCGATTATCAGCAAGCTCCGGGATCGGTTGAATCAAACCTGGTTTCAGATACGCATTGGTAACCGCCTGGCGTGGGTGAGCAGTCTGGATGCGCAGGAAGATAACGGCATCCCCATACTCACTTATCACCATATTCTGCGTGACGAAGAAAACACCCGGTTTCGTCATACCTCGACCACGACTTCCGTTCGCGCCTTCAGCAACCAGATGACCTGGCTACGCGACCAGGGCTATGCCACGCTGAGCATGTATCAACTGGAAGGTTATCTGCGTAATAAAGTGAATCTTCCGGCGCGTTCGGTGGTGATCACTTTTGACGATGGTCTGAAATCGGTCAACCGCTATGCGTACCCGATTCTTAAGCAATATGGCTTTCACGCTACGGCTTTTATTATTTCATCGCGCATCAAGCGCCATCCGCAGAAATGGGCGCCGAACTCGCTGCAGTTTATGAGCATTTCCGAGTTAAAACAGATTCATGATGTCTTCGACGTGCAGTCGCATACCCATTTCCTGCATCGGGTTGATGCCCGGCGTCATCCGATTCTGCTCAGCCGCAGCTATCACAATATTCTGTTTGATTTTGAACATTCGCGGCGGGCGCTGGCGCAGTTTAATCCCCATGTGCTCTATCTTTCTTATCCGTTTGGCGGCTATAACGCTAAGGCGGTTCAGGCGGCGAACGACGCCGGTTTTCATCTGGCGGTGACTACCGTGAGAGGTAAGGTAAAGCCGGGCGACAATCCGTTCTTATTAAAAAGGCTATATATTCTCAGAACGGATTCGCTGGAGACGATGTCGCGGCTGATAAGCAATCAGCCGCAGGGGTAGATCAGGCAACCTGTACCGGAATGGCTTTTGCCTGGCGCTTCATTTCGTTTTCGCCCTCGAAATAGGCGACTTTCGGCTGCCAGGTGCGGGCTTCTTCGTCAGGCATGGTGACGAAACTGGCGATAATCAAAATATCGCCGACGTTGGCGCAGTGTGCCGCCGCGCCGTTAACGGAGATAATTCGCGACCCGCGCTCTGCGGCGATGGCGTAGGTGGTGAAACGATTACCGTTGGTCACGTTCCAGATATGAATAGCCTCGTTTTCAAGGATGCCGGACGCATCGAGGAAATCCTGATCAATAGCGCAGGAGCCTTCATAGTGCAGGTCGGCCTGCGTGACTTTAACGCGGTGGAGTTTGCCCTGCAGCATATTACGAATCATAACGTCTACCTTTAAAGCTTAACGATAACAAAGCGGACATGACGTCCGCCTTGAGGAAATTCCTGGCAGTATTGCCTGATTTTTAACCCGTGTCTAGCCAGCGAGTGCGACGATCTGATTGTCGATCAAACGCGCTTCGCCGAGCCAGGCCGCCATCAGGATCACCGCTCGCTTACTGGTTTCCGTCAGGTCGAGCAGCGTATCGGCATCGCGGATCTGAATATCATCGGCGCGGAAGCCTTTTTCGTTCAGCTCCTGAGCGGCAATCGCGATAACCTCGTCAAGATTACGTTCGCCGGCCGCCAGTTTCTCCGCCACGCTATTCATCACCTTATGCAGTCCCGGCGCAATTTTGCGCTGCTCAGCGCTGAGATAACCGTTGCGCGAGCTCAGCGCCAGCCCATCTTTAGCGCGCATAATCGGCACGCCGATAATCTCGATGTCATAGCCCATATCGGCCACCATCTTGCGGATGAGCGCCAGCTGCTGGAAATCTTTTTCGCCGAAGCAGGCGACATCCGGCTGTACCAGGTTAAACAGCTTGCTGACGATGGTCGAAACGCCGCGGAAGTGACCAGGACGGCTGGCGCCTTCGAGCATCGTCGACAGTCCTGGAACATCGACGTAAGTCTGATTTTCGATGCCGTGCGGATAAATTTCCGCCGCTGCAGGGGCAAAAACTAAATCGACTTTGCGTTTGTTCAGCTTCTCGCAATCGTCCTGCAGGGTTCGCGGATAGCGCGCCAGATCGTCCGGGCGGTCAAACTGCATCGGATTGACGAAAATACTGGCTACCACCACATCCGCGCTGGCTTTTGCCGCATCGACCAGCTTCATATGACCATCGTGCAGGTTGCCCATGGTGGGAACCAGCGCAATGCGCTTGCCTTCCTGACGTAAACGGCGAATATGCTGGCGCAGCAGCGGCAGGGTTTCAATAATCAGCACAACAATACTCCTTAATGGAAACTGTGTTCTTCGCCCGGATATTCACCGGACTCCACTTCGGCAACATATTGCCGTACCGCGGCGCGCATGTCGCCCGCTGTGCTCAGGAAATTTTTGGCAAATTTGGGAATGTGACCACCGGTGATACCAAAGGCATCATGCATCACGAGGATCTGTCCATCGGTGACGTTGCCCGCGCCGATGCCGATTACCGGGATGGTGAGCGCCTCGGTGACGCGTTTCGCCAGCTCGACCGGCACGCACTCCAGGACCAGCAGCTGTGCGCCCGCCGCTTCTAACGCCAGCGCATCATCCAGCAGAACTTGCCCGGCATCGCCGCGCCCCTGAATTTTATAACCGCCGAAGACGTTCACCGACTGGGGAGTCAGCCCGAGGTGTCCGCATACGGGTACCGCGCGCTCGGCGAGCATTTTCACCGTATCCGCCAGCCATGCGCCGCCCTCGATTTTGACCATATTGGCCCCCGCGCGCATCACGATGGCGGCGTTCTCGAAGGTTTGTTCCGGCGTGGCGTAAGCCATAAACGGCAGATCGGCGAGCAGCAGGCAGTTTGGCGCGCCCCGGCGCACCGCGCGGGTATGGTAGGCGATATCTTCTACGGTCACCGGCAGGGTGGAGTCGTGGCCCTGCACCGTCATGCCCAGCGAATCGCCGACCAGCATCACGTTGATACCCTCATCGGCAAACAGCTTTGCAAAGCTGTAGTCATAGGCGGTGATAGTGGCGAAGCGTTTCTTCTCCTGTTTGCATTTCTGCAGCAGGGCGATAGTGGTCGGTTTCATAACGTTTCCTGATGATGAAAGTCATTTTAACCGGCATTCTAGCAGCCGCATTCAGGGGGGCAATGGTTTTAGGCAACCGATTACCACGATCGCCGTAATTGCTAAAAAATGAAGGGGTATTACCAGCGAGCGGGTTTTTCTGCGCCGAGAGTGGCCAGAACATCGCGCAATGCCAAACCGTCGGGGAAACGTAGCTCAGGCGCAATTTCAAACAGCGGCCACAGCATAAAGCCGCGGTTTTTCATATCGTAGTGCGGCACGGTCAGGCGCGGAGTATTCAACACTTGCTCGCCGAACAGCATGATATCGAGATCCAGCGTGCGGGGGCCCCAGCGTTCAGCTTTACGGGTACGGCCCTGCTGCAGCTCGATGCGCTGAGTGTAGTCGAGCAGCGCCTCTGGGGCGAGAGAGGTCTCCAGCGCCACGGCGGCGTTGAGGTAGTCAGGCTGATCCTGCGGCCCCAGCGGCGGTGTACGGTAGAAAGAGGAAACGCTTATCACCCGGCTGTCAGGAATCTCCGCCAGCGCGTTGACGGCAGCGTTAACCTGCTCCAGCGGAGAGGCCAGATTGCTGCCAATAGCGATATAAGCAAGCGTCATGCGCTACCTTCGCGACGCGGCGCGCGTTTACGCGGACGGCGGTTGCGACGACGTGGAGCCGGATCGTCACCCAAATCATCCAGCATATTTTTCTGAGCCGGCGGCGCAGCGACCTGGAACTCGCCCCACCATTTGGTCAGGCGCTGCAGTTCGCCATTGTTCTCGGCGCCGGCGCGCAGCTCCAGCAGATCGTATGCGGCGCGGAATTTTGGATGCTCCATCAGCTTCCACGCGCGTTTGCCCTGACGGCGGGACATCCGCAGCTGAAGCTGCCAGATATCGCGCACCAGAGTGGTGATGCGTTTCGGGATCGCCAGCGTACGGCAGGCTTCGTCCAGCACGTCGTTCATCGCCAGCGCGAAGGCATCGTAGTAGGCCAGCCCGCTCTCCTGAGCGATTTTCTGCGCGGTTTCCAGCAGCGGGTACCAGAACATCACCGCGAACAGGAACGCCGGATTAACGCGCATGTCGTTGCGAATACGGTTATCGGTATTCTTCAGCACCTGGCTGATGATACGCTCCATCGGACTATCGCCGCGCTCGGTGAAGTAGCGGGTAATGGTCGGGAACAGCGGCTGGAACAGATTATATTCGCGCAGCAGGATATAGGTTTGATATCCGTCGCCGGCCTGCAGCAGCTTCAGGACTTCTTCAAACAGACGCGCCGGCGGCACATCGTGCAGCAGCGTCGCCAGGCGTGGGATCGGTTCGGCGGTCTCTTCGCTGATGCTCATGCCGAGCTTCGCCGCAAAACGCACCGCGCGCAGCATCCGCACCGGATCTTCACGATAGCGGGTCTCCGGATCGCCGATCAGGCGGATAACGCCATCCTGCAGATCTTTCATGCCGCCGACGTAGTCGCGGACGGTAAAATCCGCCACGCTGTAATAGAGGCTGTTGATGGTAAAGTCGCGACGCTGGGCGTCTTCTTCAATCGAACCGAAAATGTTGTCGCGCAGCAGCATGCCGTTCTGGCCGCGCTGGGAGGTGACGCGATCGGTGGTGTGGCCTTCATGATGGCCGCGGAAGGTCGCGACTTCGATAATTTCCGGCCCGAACATCACGTGCGCCAGGCGGAAGCGACGGCCGACCAGACGGCAGTTGCGGAACAGCTTACGCACCTGTTCCGGGGTCGCGTTGGTGGTGACGTCAAAATCTTTGGGTTTTTTGCCCAGCAGCAGGTCGCGTACGCCGCCGCCGACCAGCCACGATTCGTAGCCCGCCTTGTTGAGTCTGTACATGACCTTGAGGGCATTTTCACTGATATCTTTGCGGGAAATTGCATGCTGCTCACGCGGGATAACCGTCATATGTAGTTGTTCGACGGCGGCTTCTGCCTCGCGCTCTTCACGGCTTAGCACCTTACGGCAAAAATTAGCGACTCGGGTAAAAATGGTACACCTCGTAGTGTCAGACGGACTTCAGGACAAAAAAATAGCGGCTAATCATAGCTCAGCGGAACGCATTTGAGAATGCTGGATTTGCTCCGGCCGCCAGTTCGCTATCGCGTACTTGAGTAAATCCTCAATGCTCAGCGTCTGCCATTCCTGAATGACATCCTGATTAAGAAACGTTAGCGCCCGCACAATTTCTGGCCGCGGGTCGCCCTCAGACAGTGCCGGAGCGTGGTTTTGCTTCGACAGTTTATTGCCCTGCGCGTTGAGGGCCAGCGGCAAATGGATATAATCCGGCGCCTGCCAGCCAAAATGCTGATAGAGAGAAATCTGCCGTACCGTTGGTTCGATAAGATCGGCGCCGCGGACGATTTCGCTGACGCCCTGAAAATGATCGTCCACCACCACCGCCAGATTATAGGCGAACAGCCCATCGCGGCGATGGATAATAAAATCTTCGCGCGCCAGCGGCTCGTCGGCAACGATGGTGCCGCGCAGCTGGTCATAAAATTCAAGGACTGGACGAGTTTGCCGCAGACGCAGAGCGGCGTTTTCCGCGCCGAGGCGTAAATCCCGGCAGTGGCCGTCGTAGATGCCGCCCATACCGTGGATACGCGCGCGGGTGCAGGTGCAGTAGTAGCAGAGGCCCTGCTCGCGCAGCCAGGCCAGGCGCTCGCGATAGGCTTCGTGACGTTTTGACTGCCAGAGTACCTCTCCGTCCCAGTGCAGGCCGTAGTGGTCTAATTGACGAAGGATAGTTTCAGCGGCGCCGGGGACTTCACGCGGCGGATCGATATCTTCAATGCGCACGCGCCAGATACCGTTCTGCGCCCGAGCCTGCAGATAGCTGCCAAGCGCGGCAATTAATGAGCCAAAGTGGAGTTCACCGGAGGGTGAGGGGGCAAAGCGCCCGATATAGTGTGAATCTTTCATGATATGACTAAAGCATCAGGGCGGGAGAAAGCTCCCGCCAGAGATGCATCAGCGAAGTGATTAGCCTGCCATCTGTTTTTCGCGAATTTCCGCCAGCGTTTTGCAATCAATGCACAGGTCGGCGGTCGGGCGCGCTTCCAGACGACGGATACCAATCTCGACGCCACAAGATTCACAGAAGCCGAAATCTTCGTCTTCGACTTTTTTCAGCGTTTTCTCGATCTTTTTGATCAGTTTACGTTCGCGGTCGCGGTTACGCAGCTCCAGGCTGAACTCTTCTTCCTGAGCGGCACGGTCTACCGGGTCCGGGAAGTTAGCAGCTTCATCCTGCATATGCGTTACGGTGCGATCCACTTCATCCCTAAGTTGATTACGCCACGCTTCAAGAATGCGCTTGAAGTGCGCCAGCTGGGCTTCGTTCATATACTCTTCGCCCGGCTTCACTTGGTACGGCTCCACCCCAGCGATGGAGAGAATACTCAGGGACGATGTTTTACGGTTTTGCCCTTCTTGCATGTTGCTTCTCCTTAACACGCACTATCGATCCCCGTGTTGGGGGAAAAATCAGGCCGCTATAAATAGCAGATGCTTTTCCGGATAGCAATTATCTAAACGTTACACTTGACAACCCTGTGAGGAAAAGCGTATTTGCGCTCGCGACCCGAATACTATTTAGCCGTTTATTTACCGGGGGTTAACACCACGGTAATTGGCTTATTCAGAGTCATCATCTCGGTAGAAAGTTCCGCCTTGTACGCGAGAATTTCCACCCCCTTGTTTTGCGCCTCAATCAATAGCTGTGCGTATCTGGCATCAATATGATGCGCGGGAGAGAAACGGTCGATCGCGGAATGAAGCACCGCGAACAGTATCACCGCCCGATCGCCCGCCGCCGCCACGCTCATCAGCTCCCGCAGGTGCTTCTGGCCGCGCTCGGTGACCGCATCGGGGAAATAACCGTATTCCTTTTCCGCCAACGTAACCGATTTCACTTCAATATAGCAGTTTTGTCGGCCATCTGCTTGTAACAGAATATCAATACGGCTGCTTTCATCACCATACTTCACTTCGCTTTTCAGCGTGTTGTAGCCTACAAGCTCGGGAATTTTACCTGCCAGAATCGCCTCTTTCGCCAACGTATTAGCACGTAGAGTATTAACACAAATTGTCGCGCCTTCGACGGTTTCAGTTAATTCCCATGTGTGAGCATATTTGCGTTTAGGATTATCTGAGGTGGAATACCAGACGGTGTCGCCCGGCGCGGCGCAGCCGGTCATGGCGCCGGTATTGGGGCAGTGCAGGGTCAGCTCGCGTCCATCCGGGGTCATGACGTCGGCGAGAAACCGTTTGTAACGTTTAATCAGGATGGCGGACTGCAGGGGAGGAGTGAACAGCATCAGCTTTCCTTGTCGAAAGGGTAACGTTCCAGCGCCTGATAGCGGGTGCGTCCGCGGCTAAAGCTGGATTGGTAGAGAACAAATTCGTTGACCGCAAACGCCCAGCTAAATCCGGGCGGCGGAATAGGCACCGCGTGGCGCGCGTCGCGCAGCAGGGTGATGTGCGGATGAAACGGCTGCGGGCTTTGATAGCAGCCGCTGCGGGCGGCCTGGGCGCGCAGCATATTCGCTAATTGCAAAACCCCGCGCGGCGGCTGACGAGTACCCAGCCACACCACCCGCGAACGTAGCCACTGCCCGGCATCGTCAAGCGTCAGGGTAAAGCCCGGCTGGCGGATCCGTCCGGCCATTGCAGACAGCGCCCGCTGCTTGTCCGCGCTCACTTCGCCAAGAAAGGCCAGCGTCAGATGGAGGTTAGCCGCCGCCACCGGTCGACCCGCATCCTCGGGAAAGCTGGCGGCGCGCCAGTGAACGATCTGCTGCTGAACTTCTCCAGGAAGTTCAATGGCGAAAAACAGCCTTTTCGGCTCGGACATGATAGAGACTCGGTAATGAATTATCGGGATGCTACAATGCTTGCCCTCACATGTTAACCCCCGGAGCGCTTCGTGTCCTCATTGCCGGTTGCCGCCGTCCTCCCTGAACTTCTCTCTGCCCTGCAGCATGCGCCGCAGGTTTTGCTTAACGCGCCAACCGGCGCCGGGAAATCCACCTGGCTGCCGCTGCAAATTCTCGCCGAAGGTAAAATCAACGGACGCATAATCCTGCTGGAGCCGCGGCGGCTGGCCGCGCGTAACGTGGCGCAGCGGCTGGCGGAACTGCTGGGAGAAAAGCCCGGCGAGACGGTGGGCTATCGCATGCGCGCGGAGAGCTGCGTCGGGCCGAACACGCGTCTCGAAGTGGTGACCGAAGGTATTTTAACGCGGATGATCCAGCGCGATCCTGAGCTGAGCGGCGTGGGGCTGGCGATCCTTGATGAATTCCACGAACGCAGCCTGCAGGCGGATCTGGCGCTGGCGCTGTTGCTCGACGTCCAGCAGGGACTGCGCGACGATCTTAAGCTGCTGATTATGTCGGCGACGCTGGACAATGAACGCCTGCAGAAGCTGCTGCCGGAGGCGCCGGTGATCGTTTCCGAAGGGCGCGCGTTTCCGGTTGAACGGCGTTTTTTGCCGTTGCCGACTCATCAGCGTTTTGACGAGGCGGTGGCGATAGCCGCCGCAGAGCTGCTGCGTAGCGAGAATGGCTCAATGCTGCTGTTTCTGCCCGGGGTAGGAGAAATTCAGCGCGTGCAGGAGCGGCTGGCGGAGCGGGTGGCGAGCGATGTTGTGCTGTGCCCGCTGTACGGCGCGTTGCCGCTGAGCGAGCAGCGTAAGGCGATACTGCCTGCGCCAGCCGGGATGCGCAAAGTGGTGCTGGCAACCAACATCGCCGAAACCAGTCTGACCATCGAGGGGATTCGGCTGGTGGTGGATAGCGCTCAGGAGCGAGTCGCGCGCTTTGACGCCCGGACCGGGCTCACTCGCCTGGTGACGCAGCGCATCAGCCAGGCCTCAATGACCCAGCGCGCCGGTCGAGCCGGGCGTCTGGAGCCGGGTATCTGCCTGCATCTGCTGGCAAAGGAGCAGGCCGAGCGCGCGGCGGCGCAGGGCGACCCGGAAATCCTGCAAAGCGATTTGTCGTCGCTGCTGCTGGAGCTATTGCAGTGGGGATGTCAGGACCCGGCCCAGCTCAGCTGGCTGGATCTGCCGCCTGCGACCAACCTGGCGGCGGCCCGGCGTCTGCTCACTGACCTTTCTGCGCTGGAAGGTGACCGGCTGTCGGCGCACGGGCGCAAAATGGCGGCGTTAGGTAACGATCCGCGTCTGGCGGCAATGCTGACGGCCGCGGAGGATGCCGATGGCGCCGCCACGGCGGCTAAGCTGGCGGCGATCCTTGAAGAGCCGCCGCGCGGCGGCAATAGCGATCTCAGCGCGGCGTTTGCCCGTCAGCAGGGCAACTGGCAGCAGCGGGCGCAGCAGCTGATGAAAAGGCTGGCGGTTCGCGGCGGTCAGCCCGACGCCGACAGCATCGCGGCGCTGCTGGCCTCCGCTTTTGCCGACCGTATCGCCCATCGTCGCGGTCAGGAGGGGCGCTACCAGCTGGCTAACGGGATGGGGGCGATGCTTGACGCCGATGATGCCCTGAGCCGCCACGAATGGCTGATTGCGCCGCTGCTGCTGCAGGGGAGCGCATCGCCAGATGTGCGGATCCTGCTGGCGCTGCCGGTCGATATTCACGCGCTGATTGAGCAGTGTCCGACGCTGGTCCGGCGTTCCGATATCGTCGAGTGGGATGAGGCGCCAGGCACGCTGAAGGCCTGGCGGCGCACCTGTATCGGACGCCTGGTCATCAAGACCCAGCCGCTGGCGAAGCCGGCGGAAGAGGAGCTGCATCAGGCGATGCTTAACGGAATCCGCGAGAAGGGACTGAACGTGCTCAACTGGACGCCGGAGGCGGAGCAGCTGCGTCTGCGGCTGCACTGCGCGGCGCAGTGGCTGCCGGAGGAGGCGTGGCCGGCCGTTGATGAGGCGTCGCTGCTGGCCTCGCTTGAACAGTGGCTGCTGCCGCAGATGGCGGGCGTCCATTCGCTGCGGGCTCTGAAGGCGCTGGACGTGCGTCAGGCGCTGCAAAACTGGCTGCCGTGGCCGCTGCGCCAGAAGCTGGACAGCGAGCTGCCCACGCATTATACGGTGCCGACCGGTAGCCGCATTGCGATTCGCTATCACGATGAAAACCCGCCGGCGCTGGCGGTGCGAATGCAGGAGATGTTTGGCGAGGCGACCACTCCGACTATCGCCCAGGGGCGGGTGCCGCTGGTGCTGGAGCTGCTTTCGCCGGCGCAGCGCCCGCTGCAGATCACCCGTGATTTAGGCGCGTTCTGGCAGGGGAGCTACCGCGAGGTACAAAAAGAGATGAAAGGGCGCTATCCGAAGCACGTCTGGCCCGACGATCCGGCCAATACCGCCCCGACCCGCCGCACCAAAAAGTATTCGTAGCCGGAGAGTTCCCGGGTTGCGGCGTAAACGCCTTACCCGGCTACCCGACCAGCACCGCCCGTAGCCCTGCTAAGCGCAGCGCGAGCAGGGGATATTTTATACCTGGCCCCACAAAAAGATGCCGCCGCCAGCCAGCGCCAGCCAGGGGCCGAAGGCCAGAGGCTGTTCGAGCGAACGACGGGTTACCAGGCGCTGCAGCAGCGTCCAGATCAGGCCGCTGGCGGAAGCCAGCAGCAGCGTATGCGGCAGCGCCTGCCAGCCGAGCCACGCGCCGAGCGCCGCCAGCAGCTTGAAATCACCGTAGCCCAGCGCCTCTTTACCGGTCAGCAGACGGAACACCCAGTACACTGACCACAGCGATAGATACCCGGCCATCGCGCCAACGACCGCCTCCGCCAGCGGCGCGAAGAGATCGGTAAGATTGAACAGCAGCCCGGCCCACAGCAGCGGCAGAGTCAGCCTGTCAGGCAGCAGCTGCGTTTGCGCGTCGATGGCGGCGAGGATTAGCAGCAGCGACAATAAAATTAACCCGCCCAGCAGCGTCATGCCCGCAGGGATCAGGTACCCGACCAGCATAAACAGCGCGCCGGTCGCCAGCTCCATCAGCGGATAGCGACGTGAAATCGGTCGCCCGCAGCAGCGCGAACGCCCCTTGAGCCATAAAAAGCTCAGCAGCGGGATATTGTCCCGCCAGGCGATGGGCTGACGGCACTGCGGACAGAACGATGCGGGGAAGCAGAGATTCACTCCCCCTGCGTACTCCATCATCAGCGGTAAACGATGGATAACGACGTTAAAAAAGCTGCCGAACGCCAGTCCGGACAAGAATAAAAAACCGCTCCAGATTAACGGGAATTGCGCGGCGAACTCGGGTAACAATGCGATGTTTTCCACGGCTATTTTTTCTCCTCGGATAGCCACTGTCCCTGCCACTGCCACGGCGTGCGCCCCTGCTTATCTTTACGGCCGGTTTGCGCAACCAGCAGCGTCAGCAGCGCCGGAGCCGCCTGACGGGTTTGCAGCATGCCGTTAAACGTATAGCGCCCGTCGGGCGTCAGAACGCCCTGTCCGGTGAGGCTAAGCTGATGGGAATCCTGGGTCAGGGCGATAGCCAGCGCGCCCGCCGGGGTGCAGCTTAGTTTGCCGCTAACCTGGGCCAGTTCGAGCGAACCGGCGGGGGAGGTGAGCGCCGCATCCTGCCACTGCACGGCGCCCGCGCTTATCTGTCGGCAGCCGCCAGCGTTAAAACGGGCTTCCGGTAGCGTCAGCATCACCTGGCCACGAGCTTCCAGCGGTATCCCGAGCGCCAGCCGCTGGCCGATCGTCCGGGCCGGAATCACGAGTCGGCCCTCGAGCACCACAAACTCGTTCAGGCCGTGCAGCCAGGCCTGGCCGCGCAGGCCGGAGGGGGCGCTAAACGCGATATGCCAGCCGGGAAGCCACGACGAAAAGCCAAACTCCCAGCGTAAATGGGCGATGTCAAAACCGCGCCAGCTGGCCTGACGGGCTTCTCCTTGCCACAGGGTGCCCGTGGTTTCGCCGAGCCGCGCGCCTTCCGGCAGCGCCAGGGCCAGCAGTCTCGCCGGCGCGCTAAGCAGCAGCCAGAAGAGATAGACCGCCGCCAGCAGCAGGCCGATAGTGAGTCTATTTTTCATCGCTGCGCTCCAGCACCAGCGTAGTGACGGTGACCCGGCCGGGCTGCTGCGCCACGGCGGCCACCGTCAGCGTAACGGTGGTCATCCCCGCCTGCCCCAGCGCGTCGAGCCATGCCATCAGCGCCTGAAAATCGGCGGGCTGCACGCTAAGGCCCAGGCGAGCTCCCTGCGGCTGCAGGCGAACGATGGCGATCCCGTGGCGGGCGGCTTCGCGCATAATCACCGTTGATGGCTCTTGCGGCGCGGCAGGCGATTTCTGCTGGCGAAGCTGCTGCAGAAGGGGAGTCTGCTGGCGCATCCACTGCAGACTGGCCTGCTCCCGGGTCAGCGTTTGCCGCCACTGCGTCTCGCGACTTTGCCAGGGCTGCCATAAAGCGTAATAGACCAGGCCGATAATCAGCATCACGCCCATGCCCAGCAGCAGATGCCGTTCGCGGCGCGTACGCTGTTGCCATAAGGTCATCAGGTTATGCATCGTTATCCTCCAGCGTCAGACGCCCTTCAATACCGTCGGCGTGCGGTTTCATTTCCCCGCTCTGCACGCGGAAGCCGGCCCGCGCCCGCTGGCTGAACTGCTCCAGAGCCTGCGATGAGACGGCGGATATCTCCAGCTGCAGCGCGTTGCGCCCGGCATCATAGCTCAGGGTTCGCAGGCGAATGCCCGGCGTTTCAGCAATGATTTGCTGCAGAGCGCCGAGCCGCGAGATGATCACCGGCCGGGCGCTTGCGCTTGCCAGCCGACGCAGATGCTGCTGCATTTGCAGACGTGGATTGACGAGGTTTTTTTCGCTTTTGAACCACTGGCGGTAAAAGTCACGGCTGGCCTGTACCGCGGCGTCGGCCTGGCGCGCCAGCGCGAGATGGTCGTGGAGGCGATTCCCGCTCCACAGCAGCAGTAGCGCCAGCGCAGCGGCGAGAGCCGGGCGCCAGCGTCGGGGCGTCGGCGCCCGGCGGCGTTCAGGGGCAAAATCGCCCTGGCATAAGCAGATTTTACGCGCCTGCGGGTTGCTCGCCGCCAGCTCCAGCAAATCCTGCGTCGGCAGAGGCTGCCACGGCACGGCAATCTCCGGCGGCGGCGAGTAGCTGGCGATGGGCGCGAGGTCAGGCCAGTGAACCAGCAGTTCGCCGAGCCATGAGGTTTCCACCGCCATACCGCTCTCCGAATCGTGGCGAAACAGCCACTGCTCGCCGCAGCGTACGGCGCTCCAGCCGGTTGGGTTGTGCGGCAGGGTTAGGGCATCCGGCGTCAGTGCCAGCACGTTGAGTCCGAGTTGTTCGCACCAGGCCTGCCAGGCGCGCATCTTCTCCCGCCCGACCACCGCCACGGCACAATCGCTTTTATCCCGGTGGAGCAGGGCAAAATGGCTCTCCTCGACCTCTGTTGCCAGCTGTTCTTCGAGTAAAAACGCCAGGGCCTGCTGCGCATTTCGGCGCACGCCGGCGGGCAGAGTAACGCGATGAAACGCGCAGTCGCTGGCGGGCACCAGCACCCAGGCCGGATAACGCTGCGCCAGCAGGCTGAGCGTCGGATCGCCAGCGTCAGGATGCCATTCTCCGCTCTGCGCCTCGTCGCCCGGCGCGGCCAGCCGCCATATCGCCGTCGTGGCATCGGGATTGAGGCGAATAATCAGCACGGTGGCGGAAGATGTATGGTGGTTATTCATCGGCTACCCAATAGATTCCATAGCGCCGCTGGACGACGCCGAAGGTTCGCCCCTGCTTTTGCAGGAGGCTACGTTGCTGATAGCGGGCGCTGCCCATCACTACGCTGAAGGTGGCGATAAAACGCTCGCTGCGCACCGTCAGCCACGGACGCGCGGCGGCGGTATCGGTTTTTTGTAGTATCGGCTGCGACAGGAAAGCGGCGACGCTGCTCCAGCCAGTGGCCGCGCGCGCCTGCAGCAGCTGCCGGGCTTCGGCAAGGGTGAGTTCAGCCGGGAAGAGCGCCGACAGTAGCGCGGCCTGAGCGGGCTGCAGGGTATTGACGTTCACCTGCAGCGCATCGTCCGGAGGCGCGCAGACGTAGGGCAGCAGACGCTGATAGAGCGTCGCGTCCATCCCGGCCAGCAGGCGCAGTTCGCTGACATCCTGCAGCGGCTGATTGCCGCTCAGATAGCCGGGGGATTGCGCCATATAGACTTCATCTTCCGCGCCGTTCAGCAGCGGCTGGCGATCGCTGTCCACCCAGTCGCGCAGGGCGGCGGTCAGCTGTAAGGCGCGCAGCGGCTCGCTGCCGAGGTTCTCCAGCAGTCGGGTAAAAACCTGTGCGGGATAAGGGATTTCAACGCTTTCGTCGCCGCTGAGCTGGTTAATGGCGTTGAGGTTGAAGCAGGCCTGAGCGTCGGTAATCGTGGCGTAGATCTCGCCGTCATTGAGCGTAAAACGTCGCCCCTGCTGGGCCCAGTTCTGCGCCAGATGGGTTTGGTTCGGCGAGTCGAGCGCGTCGCGTTGTAGCAACGCCGCCGTCAGGGTTTCCGCCCCCAGCGCGTACCATTTGGCCTGCAGGTTATCGAGGGTCGTCGCGGTTTGCTGATACATCCGCACGCTGCGATCGGTCATGGCGCTCGCCAGCACCATCATCAGAGCGAGGATCAGCAGCACCATAAGCAGGGCGACGCCGCGCTGGCGGGTATTCATTGGCTGCCTCCCGGCGTAAGCAGAAACAGCCTTCGGATCTCGCCGTATGGCTCCAGCGTCAGGGTGACCTCCAGCCCCTGGGGCAGCCTCTGCGGCTGCTGCCATTCATCCAGCCAGCGGCCGCTGGCGTAAAAGCGCAGACGAAACGCCTGCACGTTGCGCTGCATAACGGTCACCGTGGGCAGACTACCGGGCAGCGGGTCCTGCTGGTCGTAGCTCAGGCGCTCCAGGTGGCTGCCGCGCAGGCGGTAGCTGACGTTCTGAATTTCCGAACGCGGCAGAAGCCCCAGAGGGTTGGGCCAACCGTTGCGGCTAAAAGCGATCGCCCAGTCGTCGCTGCCGAGCTGAAAGCGTCCGGCAAAAAACAGGCTCGCGCTGTCGCGGCTGCGGCGGGGAATGATTTGGCTAAAGTCCGCCGCCATCTGGCTGAACGTTTGCTGCAGCATCTGGATGCGCTCGCCTTTATCGCGGGTGAGCGTATCGGCGCGCATCACATTTTGCAGCACCGTGACCGCAGCGACGCTGAGCGCGGCGAGGATGGTCAACGCCAGCAGCATTTCAACGAGGGTAAATCCGCGAGCTCGCTGGATCATGGCGGCGTCACGTAGGTGCGCAGCGAAGAGACGGGCATCTTTTCGCTTTTGGCATGGCGGACCTCGACGTCCAGCGCCCGCAGCTGCGGGAGGTCGGTTTCCACGCCCTGCCAGCGAATGTGCCAGCTGACGCCCGCCGTCTGCACCGTGGTTTCCGACCAGCTCAGCGCGGGCCAGTGATTTTCCAGCCGTAGCTGCACCAGCTGATTATCCGCCAGCCAGCCGGCCAGAATTTTCTCCTCCATTCGCCCCAGCTGGCGGGTTTGCTGGAGCGTGGCCTGCACCACCGCCAGCCCGGCAAGGGCGAAGACCACCAGCGCGACCATCACTTCTATTAGCGTCATGCCGGCCTGCTTTTTCATGGCGCCTCCTGCGGTTGAGGCTGGCTTTCGCCGCGCGCATTAAACGCGATACCCGTGGCTTCGCCGACGGTCAGCCGAAAGGGGGTCATCTCCCCGCCGGGAAAGATCAGCACATCGGGGTTGTCGCCCGGCGTCCAGGCCTCGCCCTGCGGAAAAGCGAGGCGTAGCTTGTCCCCGATGACGTTACCCGAAGTGGCGACGCGTCCGGCACTTAGCGGCAGCCAACGATAGCCGTTCCAGTCGTTGCCGACAGAGGGGGGCTCATGGCTTTCGCGGGCTTGCAGGACCAGAAACTGCCATCTATCGGGATGCACCGAGACGCCAAAAAACTGACCGGTTTGTAGACCTCGCTGCTGGACAAAGCGCAGCTGCGCCTCAAAGCGCGCCAGGGTCTGCGCCGCGCTATCATCGCGCGAGGCGGGGAAGGCCAGCAGCACCATGCCTGCGCTGACCCCCATCAGCAGCAAAATGAGCATCATCTCCAGCAACGTAAAGCCGCGCTGTCGCACTATTTTTTCCCAATCGTCCAGTTGCCGATATCGTCATTGCTCTCCGGCACGCCGTCCGGCCCGAGGCTGAAAATATCGACCTGTCCATGCTGGCCGGGGCTTAGCAGCTGGTAATCGTTGCCCCAGGGATCCTGCGGCAGACGGCGAATATAGCCGCCTTCGGGATAGTTGCGCGCGTGCGGCTCGGCCGATGGCGCGCTGACCAGCGCCTGCAGCCCCTGCTCGGTAGTGGGATAGCGGCTGTTGTCCAGTTTGTACATGTCCAGCGCCCCTTCGAGCGCCACAAGATCGCTGACCACTTTTTGCCGATCGGCCTTTTCTTTGTTGCCCATCAGATTGGGCACCACGAGGCTGGCGAGTACGCCGAGGATAACAATCACCACCATGATTTCCAGTAAGGTGAAGCCGCGCTGTCGTTGCATATTTTTCTCCATTAGAACAATTACATACTCATCAGGGTATTGAGTTGCAGTATCGGTTGCAGAATGGCGAGGACGATAAACAGCACCATGCCGGCCATCGCCACTACCAGCAGGGGTTCAAACAGGCTGAGGGCCAGCTGAATTTGCGCGCTCAGATCCCGGTCCTGGTTATCTGCCGCGCGCGCCAGCATGTCGTTGAGCTCGCCGCTCTGTTCGCCGCTGGCGACCATATAGCGCATCATCGGCGGGAAAAGCTGGGTCATTTCGAGCGCGCGATGCAGGCTGACGCCTTCGCGTACCGCGTCGCTGGCGGCTTCGAGCTGGCGCTTAGCCCAGGCGTTGCTTAATACTTCCGCGCTGATGCGCATCGCCAGCAGCAGCGGAACGGCGCTGGCGTTGAGAATGCTCAGAGTACGGGCGTAGCGGGCGCTGTTAACGCTGCGCGCGACCCGGCCAATCAACGGCAGGCGCAGCAGCAGTCTGTGCCAGGCCAGCCGCTTTGCCGGCTGCCGCAGCAGGTAGCGCAGCAGCAGAGCCATGAGCATGGCGGCGAGCAGCAGCCACGGACCGGCGGCGCGCAGCATATCGCTCATCGCCATCAGCAGACGGGTAGAAAACGGCAGCGCCTGCTTAAGGTGGATAAACTGCTCGACAACCTTCGGCACCACCGTCGACAGCAGAATGACGATCACGCTGACCGCCACCAGGGTTAGCACGATGGGGTAAATCATCCCCTGCAGCAGCCGGGCGCGCAGCTCCTGGCGCTGTTCGGTGTAGTCCGCCAGCCGGTTCAGTACGCTATCAAGATGGCCGGAAGCTTCTCCGGCGGCGACCATCGCGCAGTAGAGCGCGTCGAAGCAGCCAGGGTAGCCGCGCATCGCTTCCGCCAGCGCATGGCCTTCCAGCACTTTGCCGCGCACGCCGGCAATCAGGGTTTTCAGCTGCGGTTTCTCACCCTGCTGGGCCACCGCGTCGAGCGCTTTTTCCAGCGGGATGGCGGCGGCGACCAGCGTCGCCAGCTGGCGGGTGACGAGGGCGAGATCGCGGGCGTTAGTCCGGCGGATAAAGCGCGGTTGCCCGCCGCCGGCAGCCGGGGCAATATCCAGGGCCAGCCAGTTCTTATCCCGCAGCAGCTGGCGCGCGTGGCGGGCGGAATCCGCCTGCTGGATGCCGCGCCGGGTTTTACCCTTTTCATCAACAGCCTGATAGCGAAAAAGCGCCATGTCAGGAGGCCTCCGCGATCTGCTGTTCGGTGACCCGCAGGACCTCTTGCCAGCTGGTGATCCCCGCCAGCGCCTTTTCCCGCCCGGCATGGCGTAGGGTGACATAGTCCGTTCCCAGCTGTTGGATCAGCGTCACCTCGTTTTCGCCGCGGTGGATAGCCATGCGCACGCGATCGTCCACCAGCAATAGTTCGTGAATGCCGGTACGTCCGCGATAGCCGGTAAAGCCGCACTCGGCGCAGCCCCGGGGCTGCCAGAGCGCCGTGCCGGGGGCGATCTCCATCTGGCGGGCGGTATCGGCATTGGCCGGCTCCTGCTGGCGACAGTGCGGGCAGAGCCGGCGCACCAGCCGCTGCGACATCACCGCCAGCAGCGAGGTGGAGAGCAGAAAAGGCTCGACGCCCATATCCTGCAGGCGCGAGATGGCGCCCAGCGCGCTATTGGTATGCAGCGTTGAGAGCACCAGATGGCCGGTTAGCGAGGCCTGAACGGCGATTTGCGCCGTTTCGCCGTCGCGGATTTCGCCCACCAGCACCACGTCAGGGTCCTGGCGCAAAATGGCGCGCAGCCCGCGGGCAAAGGTCATATCGACTTTCGCGTTAACCTGAGTCTGACCGATGCCCTCCAGCTCATATTCGATAGGATCTTCAATGGTCATGATGTTGCGCTCGCGGGCATCGAGGCGGCTTAGCGCGGCGTAGAGGGTGGTGCTTTTTCCCGAGCCGGTCGGCCCGGTCACCAGCACGATGCCGTGCGGGCGAGCGATCAGTCCATCTACCTGCTGAAGCAGCGCGGGCGGCATCCCGAGGGTCAGCAGATCGAGATTAACGCTGTTTTTATCGAGCAGACGCAGCACCACGCGTTCGCCGTAGCTCGACGGCAGGGTGGAGACGCGGACATCGACGGCGCGTCCGCCAATACGCAGCGCCATGCGCCCATCCTGAGGAATGCGTTTTTCGGCGATATCAAGGCTCGCCATCACCTTAATGCGCGAGATCAGCAGCGCGGCGAGGCGGCGCTGGGGGCGCAGGATTTCGCGCAGTACGCCGTCGACGCGAAAGCGAATTTGCAGGTGGCGTTCATAGGTTTCGATATGAATATCCGACGCTTTCTCTTTGATAGCCTCGGTGAGCATGGCGTTAATCAGGCGGATAATCGGCGCGTCGTCTTCGCTATCCAGAAGATCGTCGGTGTCCGGCAGCTCTTCGGCAAGGGTGTACAGATCCAGCTCGTTGCCGATATCCGCCATCATGCGCCGCGCCTCGGCGGAGTCGCGCTGATAGCTCAGCACCAGCAGCTTTTCGAACGCCTCTGCTTCCAGTCGTTCCAGGCTGAACGGCATCCCGGCCACCCGGCGAGCTTCCAGCAGCGCCTGCGGCGCGGTGGCGGCAAGGCAGAAAACCTCGCAGCTTGCGCCGTTGCTCAGGAGCATCACGTTGTGAGCGCGGGCGTAGCTGAAGGGGAGCAGCGGACGTCGTTCAGCGGCGGGCATCATAGAGTGCCTCCCAGATTGAACGCGTCGATGGCGGCGCTGACCTGGCGGAACGCGGCGGTATCCTGGCGCGGGTAGATCTCCAGCAGATCGTTACTCAGCATCGCGTCGTTGTTCTCTTTGCCGCGCTGTTTGCTCTGGGCGTCGTTAAACGCGGCATACTGCCCGGATGAAGCCTGACGGTACTCGTCTCGGTCGCGGATCACCGTTGGACGAATGAACAGCATCAGGTTGCGCTTGGAGACCTTTTTGCTGGTGGAGCGGAACAGCGCGCCAATTACCGGGATATCGCCGAGCAGAGGGACTTTATCGGCGGTGTCGGAGACGCTTTTATCCAGCAGGCCGCCGACGACCACCGTTTCGCCGCTGCCGACCAGCACGGCGTTATTCACCGTACGGGTATTGAAGGTCGCGCCGAGATCCGAACTGGTGCTGGAGGCGGCATCCGCCACGCTCGATACCTCCTGTTCGATCTCCAGCAGGACCGAATCGCCTTCGTTAATTTGCGGCTTTACCTTCAGCTTGATGCCGACGGTCTTACGCTCGACGGTATTGAAGATGTTATCGCCGGAGGTGGTTTGCGAGCCGGTCAGCACCGGGACTTCCTGGCCGACGTTAAAGGTGGCCTCCATGTTGTCGAGGGTGACAATGCTCGGCGTGGCGAGAATATCGTTCTTGGTGCTACTTGAGAGTGCGGTGAGCAGCATTGCCCAGTTGCCCTGGTAGAAGCCGGCGGCAATGCCGTTGAAGGAGCTAAGGGCGCTGGCCAGGGAGCTGCTGACGGTGCCGTCTTTGTTGTACTGGTTGGCCCCGGCGATGGCCGTAGATATTGGCAGACCGCTGTTGGTGAACTGGGTCATCCCGGCGTTTTTATTGGCCCACTGGATGCCGAGGTTAAGACCGTCAGCGTCCTGCACTTCGGCGATGATCGCCTCCACCAGCACCTGTGGACGGCGGATATCCAACTGATCGATTACCCGTTCAAGATCGTTCATCACGTCAGGGGCGGCGGTGACAATCAGGGCGTTGGTCTGTCCGTGCGCTTTGATAATAATATTTTTATCCAGCGCCGCCACCGGCTTCGCGGCCTGCTTTTCGCTCTGCATCGTGCTGCTGATGCCGGTCAGCACTTCGACCAGGTCGGCGGCTTTGGCGTATTTCAGATAGATCACTTTGGTGTTGCCCTGCGTCGCCTGTTGGCGGTCGAGCTGCTTAATCATGGCGACGATCCGCTGGCGCGAGTTGGGCTCGCCGCTGACCAGCACCGCGTTGGTGCGCTCGTCGGCCACCACGTTGGCGACCATCGAGCCGGGCAGGGCCGATTTGCTGGTATCTTTGTTGAGTTCAGTCACCAGCTTGACCACATCGGCGGCGGAGGCCCATGAGAGGGGAACTGTCACCACGCTGCGGTCTCCGGCGTTATCGACGCGTTCGACGATGGTCAACAGACGCTTGATCACCGCCGCGCGGCCGGTCATCAGCAGGACGTTGGAGGGTTCATAGTGCACCACGCTGCCCGCGCCGGCGTTATCGTTAAGCTGGCGCAGCAGCGGCGCCAGATCGCGGGCGGCGACGTTAGTCAGCGGCACGACGCGGGTGACGACCTCATCGCCAGTACCCGGTGCGGCATCGCTCGCCACCGGCACCGCGGCGGTTTTCGCATCCTTCGAACGAACGACTTTCAGGACGCCGTTATTCATATTAATCACCGCGAAGCCATAGACATCGAGGACGCTGAGGAAAAATTGATAATATTGCTCTTCGTTGAGCATATCGTAGCTACGTACGGTAATGGTGCCGCGTACGCTGGGATCGATAATGACCGTTTTATTCAGGTTTTTACTGACCGTATTGATAAATTCCTGAATATCGGTGCCCTTAAAGCTGGCGGAAAACTCTTCCGCCGCGGCCGGTTTGAATATCAGCGCGGCGAATATCAGCAGCGTCAGGAAAAATGGGCGGGTAACGTTGGTGATGATCAATTATTCATCCCTCAGATCTAGAGAAATATCTTGTTTCTGGCCGTCGCGTTCAACGGTAAGGGTTATTTCGGTTAATTCCGGTAGCTGAGCTAATGCCTGGCGAGACTGTTCTTTATCGCGGAGATCCAGGCCGTTCAGGGCAATCGCCAGATCGTTTTCCTTGAGACCCGCCTGGCGAAATAACGCCGGTTTTTTTCCCGCATTCAGGCGATATCCGCTGAGCTTGTCGTTGACCATGACCGGCGAAATATTGAGGTAATGAAGAATATTTTGCGGCTGCGCGCGGAGCTCCTGCGCCAATTGGCCGGCTGGCGGCGCGGCGCTATTTTTGCCGGCGGCGGGCGGGTCGTTAAACAGCGGGATAGCCTCATTTGTGCCGCGGTAATTAACAATCAGGCGGTCGGGGAAAATGGCGACAATTTTCGCCTCTCCGCCCGGCGTATTATCGCCAATCCCGAGGCTAACCTGTTGATTCCCCTGCATCATGATAGCAATGGCGCGAGAGGGATCGGTACTGGCGAGCAGGCCGGTTACGCGCAGTTTGAGCGCCGAAACGGGCGCCTGCTCGAGGTTGTCGCCGTTTGCGGAGGAGGGCGTTTTCTCCGCCACGCCAAATAGCGTAAAGCGCGGCAGCGCCGTTTCCGGGGAGGGCGCGGCGGGCACCGTCGTATCGGCAGAGTTTAATGCGTTATCCGTAAAGTTTACCGGGAGAATTATTTTCCAGGTTAATTGGGCGAGCTGCTGGCAGATAAAAAATAATATGATGAACGTCACAATATGAGGCACGTAATTAATTATTTTTTTATTTGATATTGTTAATCTCATCACGGAATTAGGCATTTTTATTCCTTTGCTCATTGTATTTCCCTCAGTAAAAGGTACCGCCCTACCGATATTGGTGGGGATTTTTTTTATGGTGAGCGTGCTTATTGCGGGAATCTGCGTAGGTCGCTGCGAATGATAAAGAGTTTGGCTATTGCGGTCGTCATTCCCTTTTTATTTTTTCTCCTCCGGCCGCCTACGCCCCCACACAATGAGCGAACGGATGATTGAACCGGAGAGAGCAAGAATATCTAATTATCGACGCTTTAAAGATATGCTCGTTATTTTTTTATGGTGCTTAAATGCGCCAGGAATAGTTTCGTGTATATATCACTTCATATAATTTAATCAGCATGTATAGGGACTATCGAATGCTCAGATATACCCGTAATGCCCTGGTTCTGGGATCGCTGGTTTTACTTAGCGGCTGCGATAACGGATCCTCTTCTTCTTCCTCTGGAAATCCCGACACTCCTGGTAATCAGGATGTGGTTGTACGTTTACCTGACGTTGCCGTACCCGGCGAAGCGGCCACGGCGGCAGAAAACCAGGCGGTCATCCACCTGGTGGATATTGCCGGCATCACCAGCAACAACGCGGCGGACTACAGCAGCAAAAACCTCTATCTGTGGAATAACGAAACCTGCGATGCGCTCAGCGCGCCGGTAGCGGACTGGAATGACGTCAGCACCACCCCGAGTGGCAGCGATAAATATGGCCCGTACTGGGTGATTCCGCTCAACAAAGAGAGCGGTTGTATCAACGTCATCGTTCGCGACGGCACCAATAAACTGATCGATAGCGATCTGCGGGTGGCGTTTGGCGACTTCACCGATCGCACGGTATCGGTGATCGCCGGTAACAGCGCGGTCTATGACTCCCGCGCTGACGCTTTCCGCGCCGCTTTTGGCGTCGCGCTGGCCGAAGCCCACTGGGTCGATAAAAATACGCTGCTGTGGCCGGGCGGACAGGACAAGCCCATTGTGCGCCTTTACTACAGCCACAGCAGTAAAGTGGCGGCGGATGGCGAAGGCAAATTTACCGACCGTTACCTGAAACTGACGCCGACTACGGTCAATCAGCAGGTCAGCATGCGTTTCCCGCATCTTTCCAGCTATGCGGCTTTTAAACTGCCGGACAATGCGAACGTTGACGAGCTGCTGCAGGGCGAAACGGTCGCCATTGCCGCCGCAGAGGACGGGATCCTGATTTCCGCCACCCAGGTGCAGACGGCGGGCGTCCTGGATGACACCTATGCCGAAGCGGCGGAAGCGCTGAGCTACGGCGCGCAGTTGACCGACGGCGGCGTCACCTTCCGCGTCTGGGCGCCGACTGCTCAGCAGGTGGATGTGGTGGTCTACAGCGCGGACAAAAAAGTGATTGGCAGCCATCCGATGACCCGCGACAGCGCTTCCGGCGCGTGGTCGTGGCAGGGGGGCAGCGATCTGAAAGGCGCGTTCTACCGCTATGCGATGACGGTTTATCACCCGCAGTCGCGCAAGGTTGAACAGTATGAAGTCACCGACCCGTATGCGCATAGCCTGTCGACCAACTCGGAGTACAGCCAGGTGGTCGATCTCAACGACAGCGCCCTGAAGCCTGACGGCTGGGATAGCCTGACGATGCCGCATGCCCAGAAGACAAAAGCGGATTTAGCGAAGATGACGATCCATGAATCGCATATTCGCGATCTCTCCGCCTGGGACCAGACCGTTCCGGCCGAACTGCGCGGTAAATATCTCGCGCTGACCGCCGACGACAGCAATATGGTACAGCATCTGAAGAAGCTCTCCGCCTCAGGCGTCACGCACATCGAGCTGCTGCCGGTCTTCGATCTGGCGACGGTGAACGAGTTCAGTGACAAAGTCGCCGATATTCAGCAGCCGTTCAGCCGCCTGTGCGAAGTGAACAGCGCGGTGAAAAGCAGCGAGTTCGCCGGATACTGCGACAGCGGCTCCACCGTGGAGGAGGTGCTGAACCAGCTCAGGCAGAGCGATAGCCAGGATAATCCGCAGGTACAGGCGCTGAATACGCTGGTGGCGCAGACCGACTCCTATAACTGGGGCTACGATCCGTTCCACTACACGGTTCCGGAAGGATCCTACGCGACCGATCCGGAAGGCACGACGCGCATCAAAGAGTTCCGTACCATGATTCAGGCGATCAAGCAGGATCTGGGGATGAACGTGATCATGGACGTGGTATATAACCACACCAATGCCGCGGGTCCGACCGACCGCACGTCGGTGCTGGATAAGATAGTGCCCTGGTACTATCAGCGTCTGAATGAAACCACCGGCAGCGTTGAATCCGCCACCTGCTGTTCCGACTCTGCGCCGGAGCATCGGATGTTCGCCAGGCTGATTGCCGACTCGCTGGCGGTATGGACCAAGGATTATAAAATCGATGGTTTCCGCTTCGATCTGATGGGCTATCACCCGAAAGCGCAAATTCTCTCGGCGTGGGAGCGCATTAAAGCCCTGAATCCGGATATCTACTTCTTTGGTGAAGGCTGGGATTCAAACCAGAGCGACCGCTTTGAAATCGCCTCGCAGATCAATCTGAAAGGCACCGGTATCGGGACGTTCTCCGATCGTCTGCGCGACTCCGTGCGCGGCGGCGGCCCGTTTGATTCCGGCGATGCGCTGCGTCAAAACCAGGGCGTTGGCAGCGGCGCTGGCGTATTACCAAACGAGCTCACCAGCCTGAACGATGATCAGGTCCGTCATCTGGCCGATCTGACCCGTCTTGGGATGGCCGGTAACCTTGCTGACTTTGTGATGATCGACAAAGACGGCGCGGTGAAGAAAGGCAGCGAAATTGACTATAACGGCGCGCCTGGCGGCTATGCCGCAGATCCGACGGAAGTCGTCAACTATGTTTCGAAGCACGACAACCAGACGCTGTGGGATATGATCAGCTATAAAGCGTCCCAGGAAGCCGACCTGGCGACCCGCGTTCGCATGCAGGCTGTTTCGCTGGCGACGGTGATGCTCGGGCAGGGGATCGCTTTCGACCAGCAGGGTTCTGAAATGCTGCGCTCGAAATCCTTTACCCGCGACTCCTACGACTCCGGCGACTGGTTTAACCGTGTGGATTATTCCCTGCAGGACAATAACTACAACGTTGGTATGCCGCGCATCAGCGATGACGGCAGTAACTATGACGTGATTTCGCGCGTCAAAGATATGGTTGCCGCTCCGGGCGAAGCGGAGCTGAAGCAGATGACCGCCTTCTACCAGGAGCTGACCGAGCTGCGTAAATCCTCGCCGCTGTTCACCTTAGGTGAGGGCAGCGCGGTGATGAAGCGCGTTGATTTCCGTAATACCGGTTCAGACCAGCAGGCCGGTCTGCTGATTATGACCGTGGATGACGGGGTGAAAGCGGGCGCCAGTCTGGATAGCCGTCTTGACGGCCTGGTGGTGGCGATCAACGCTGCGCCGGAAAGCCGTACGCTGAATGAGTTTGCCGGTGAGACGCTGCAGCTGAGCGCGATCCAGCAGGCGGCGGGCGAAAATTCGCTGGCTCACGGCGTGCAGATTGCCGCAGACGGCGCGGTCACCCTGCCGGCATGGTCGGTGGCGGTGCTGGAAATGCCGCAGGGCGATGCTCAGGGTGCGGGGCTGCCGGTCAGCAGCAAGTAAGACCTTAACCTCCCGGCCCGCGGCGTACAAACCGCGGGCCGGGATGGCGTGTCCTGATTAAGGAGAAATCCGTGCTTGTTCGTGAGCAAGAACCGTACCCGCCGTCCAGTCCCCCGGCGGGGGGCGGGAAAATGGTGCAAATTCCCTGCGTGACCGTACCGCTGTATGCCGCGCTGCTGATTGCGCTCGGCTGGTTTGGCGGCGAGCAGTGGCGGAATAAACCCGTCCCGCAGCCGATAACGCAGCCGGTAGCCCATGCGGCGTTAGTGCCGCTGAATCAACCGGCGGTCGAAACTGCCGTCAAGCCGGTTAAAGCCGGGCCAGAAACGCAGGCCCTTGCGGAGGCGCCGATCGATGAAGATCATCTGCCGCCTCTGCGCTACAGCGCGCACGTCTACGCCACCCTGGCGGAGAAACGCAGCATTGTATTAAACGGACAATCCTGGAAGGAGGGCGACTCGCCGCTGGCGAATCTGGTTATCGAGCAGATCCAGCAGGATCTCACCGTCTTTAGCTTCAACGGTAAAACGTTTACCCTCGCGGCGCTGGATGACTGGCCGGGCGGGACGATTGAGGAGAGTCCGCAGGGAGAATAAAAATAGCGCGAGCGGAATTAAAATAATCGCTATTTATTGCCGCGCAGGCTATCAATAAATGGCGCCAGCTGGCGATTAAACTGGCTGCATTTTGTGGCTTCCGGGGTACTATCCTGCTGGAGCTGTTGATATAGCTGCGCGCTGCGCTGGCTCAGCAGATTATCATCAATATTTGCCCATCCGCGTTTTTTACCGACGTTTATTGCCGCACGGTTAATTGCGTCATCGGCAGGCAGATCGCTGCGGTTGCATTTATTCTTCAGATAGCGCGCCCCGGCGGCGACGGAGGCAAGCTGCTCAAGCTGAGCCTCACCGCTAACCGCAGGACTCAGGGTTGTCTGACGATTTTGCTGACAGCCTGAGAGCAGGGCAACCGCCATAAGCGGAAATATAATAAAGTTGCGCATAATCTATTAAGCAGAAAAATTAATTGGCTGACAGTTTAACAAATATTTTTCGGCAGTCATCAGAAAATCTGCCAAATTATAAATGTTAAGTGGCTCGCGTTTTTATCATTGCGCTCTTTTAACTCTCATTTTCTTTCATCTGGGTCGTTTCTGTTTTCCGGCGGAAATAATATTTTCCGGCCTTACTGCTTCGGTTTGTTTCTGCGGCCAGCAGAAGGTTACGGGCGCACATTTTTATGTTGTTAAAAAACATCACAATTTCCCTGAGGTTGTCCGGCGAGGATGTAAAATGCTGGTTAAGAATGTCGCGGTTTAGTGCTATCCTGTATTCCCTGGACAATCCGTTCCGTGTCCCGAATAATTCTGTCGATGAAGCGTGTAACAATGTGATTTGTATGGTGAATTTTTAAAGTGAAAATCATGCGAGCGACATGATAATGCGTCGCGCAGTCCATAAATGGTTGCCTGAAAAACAACACCTTCGGGCGGCAATTTGAGAGATTTCTTCTTTCCCCCATCCGGGGAAACATTGAGAATCAGGCCTTTACGCCTGTAAGTTGCGGAGAAAAAGCATGGCGGGAGATGACCGCGAGCCGATCGGACGTAAGGGGAGACCCTCGCGCCCGGCAAAACAAAAGGTAACTCGCCGTCGGGTTCGGGAAGAGGACTACGACGACGATTACGATGATGACTATGAGGATGAAAAACCGATGCCGAGGAAAGGAAAAGGCAAAGGCGGTAAACCCCCTCGTCGTAAACGCACCTGGCTGTGGCTGCTGATTAAAATTGGGGTCGTCTGTGCGGTATTGATTGCCGCCTATGGCGTCTACCTTGACCAGAAAATCCGCAGCCGCATTGACGGGAAAGTCTGGGATCTGCCCGCGGCGGTTTATGGCCGGATGGTCAACCTTGAGCCGGATATGCAGATCAGCAAAAACGAAATGGTGCGCCTGCTCAACGCGACGCAGTATCGCCAGGTGAGCGCGATGACGCGTCCGGGGGAATATACGGTACAGGCCAACAGTATCGAGATGATCCGCCGTCCGTTCGATTTCCCGGACAGTAAAGAAGGCCAGGTGCGCGCGCGTCTGACCTTTAATGGCGATCGTCTCGACACCATCGAGAACATGGATAATAACCGCCAGTTCGGTTTCTTCCGTCTCGATCCGCGCCTGATCACCATGCTGCAATCGGCTAACGGCGAACAGCGTCTGTTTGTGAAGCGCAACGGCTTCCCGGATCTGCTGGTGGATACTCTGCTGGCGACGGAAGACCGCCATTTTTACGAACACGACGGCATCAGCCTTTACTCCATTGGCCGTGCGGTGCTGGCTAACCTGACCGCCGGTCGTACGGTGCAGGGGGCGAGTACGCTGACCCAGCAGCTGGTGAAGAACCTGTTCCTCTCCAGCGAACGTTCGTACTGGCGCAAGATTAACGAAGCCTATATGGCGCTGATCGTCGATGCCCGCTACAGCAAGGATCGTATCCTTGAGCTGTACATGAACGAGGTGTACCTCGGTCAGAGCGGCGATAACGAGATCCGCGGCTTCCCGCTGGCGAGCCTCTATTACTTTGGTCGTCCGGTGGAAGAGCTCAGCCTCGATCAGCAGGCGCTGCTGGTGGGGATGGTAAAAGGCGCGTCGGTTTACAACCCGTGGCGTAACCCGAAGCTGGCGCTGGAGCGACGCAACCTCGTGCTGCGTCTTCTGCAGCAGCAGCAGGTTATCGATCAGGAGCTGTATGACATGCTCAGCGCGCGTCCGCTGGGCGTACAGCCGCGCGGTGGGGTGATCTCTCCGCAGCCGGCGTTTATGCAGATGGTGCGTCAGGAGCTGCAGGCGAAACTGGGCGATAAAGTCAAAGATCTCTCCGGCGTGAAGATCTTTACCACCTTCGATTCCGTGGCGCAGGATGCGGCGGAAAAAGCGGCGATAGAGGGTATTCCGGCGCTGAAGAAACAGCGTAAGCTACCGGATCTGGAAACCGCGATGGTGGTTGTCGACCGCTTCACCGGAGAAGTACGGGCGATGGTCGGCGGGGCGGAGCCGCAGTTTGCTGGCTATAACCGCGCAATGCAGGCGCGCCGTTCGATTGGCTCGCTGGCAAAACCGGCGACCTATCTGACCGCGCTAAGTCAGCCGAATCAGTATCGTCTCAATACCTGGATCGCCGATGCGCCTATTTCGATTCGTCTGTCTAACGGCCAGACATGGTCGCCGCAGAACGACGATCGTCGCTACAGCGAGAGCGGGAAGGTGATGCTGGTTGACGCGCTGACGCGTTCAATGAACGTGCCGACGGTGAATCTCGGGATGGCGCTGGGCCTGCCGGCGGTGGTTGATACCTGGACTAAACTGGGCGCGCCCAGGAATCAGCTGAATGCGGTTCCTTCTATGCTGCTGGGGGCGCTGAACCTGACGCCGATTGAAGTGGCGCAGGCGTTCCAGACCATTGCCAGCGGTGGCAACCGCGCGCCGCTGTCAGCGCTGCGTTCGGTGATCGCTGAAGATGGTACCGTACTCTATCAAAGCTATCCGCAGGCGGAACGGGCGGTACCGGCGCAGGCGGCTTATATGACGCTCTGGACTATGCAGCAGGTGGTGCAGCGCGGTACCGGTCGTCAGCTGGGCGCGAAGTATCCGGGCCTGCATCTGGCGGGTAAAACCGGGACCACCAACAACAACGTTGATACCTGGTTTGCCGGTATTGACGGCGGTCAGGTGACCATTACCTGGGTGGGACGCGATAATAACCAGCCGACTAAGCTGTACGGCGCCAGCGGCGCAATGTCGATTTACCAGCGCTATCTGGCTAACCAGACGCCGACTCCGCTGGTCCTGACTCCGCCGGAAGATGTGGTGGATATGGGCGTCGATAGCAGCGGTAACTTTGTCTGCAGCGGCGGCATGCGTTCGCTTCCGGTATGGACGACCTCGCCGGACGCGCTTTGCCGCCAGGGCGAACTGATTCAACAGCAGCAGCTCCAGCAGCAGCAGGCGAATAATCCGTTCAATCAGTCCGGGCAACAGCCGCAACAGCAGCAAAATCAGCAGCAACCGCCGAAGCAGGAGAAGAGCGATGGCGTAGCGGGCTGGATTAAAGATATGTTCGGCGGTAATTAACTCGTCGTTGCATCCTGAAAGCCGGCGCCTTGTTGGTTGAGTGGGTGCAGGAATAGTGGCCCTCTAATACCTCAGTATTAGAGGGCCTTTTTATATCTGTAAATTAATTAACAGCCTTATAACCCCACAATTACCGTCTGGTTATTTATTCATCCTTTGATAGCCCGCAGGGGGCATATTTCTTGCCTTGCCGCGCTCGTTTCGCCTATTATGTCAGCCGTTATAATAATAATTCTCGTTTACGTTATCATTCACTTCTATCAGAGATATACCCATGGCGCGTCTTAAAACTGCTCAGCCAAATCACTCGCTGCGTAAAATCGCAGCTGTAGTAGCCACGGCGGTTAGCGGCATGTCTGTTTATGCACAGGCGGCAGTTGAACCGAAAGAAGAAACCATTACCGTAACCGCCGCTCCGGCTCCGCAGGAGAGCGCCTGGGGACCGGCAGCGACCATCGCGGCGAAACATTCGGCTACCGCAACAAAAACCGATACACCCATCGAAAAAACGCCGCAGTCTATTTCCGTGGTGACCCGCCAGGAAATGGAGATGAAGCAGCCGACGACGGTCAAAGAAGCGCTGGCCTATACCCCTGGCGTATTCTCGACCCGCGGCAGTTCAACCACCTATGATGTGGTGACGATTCGTGGTTTCACCACCTCAACAACGGTGAATACCAACCAGTATCTGGATGGGATGAAGCTGCAGGGTAATAACTATTCTGAAGTCTCAATGGACCCTTATTTCCTCGAACGCGTGGAAGTGATGCGCGGGCCAACGTCGGTGCTGTACGGCAACAGCAACCCTGGCGGCATCGTCAGCATGGTCAGCAAGCGTCCGACGACTGAACCGCTGAAAGAAATCCAATTTAAAATGGGTACCGATAACCTGTGGCAGACGGGCTTTGATTTCAGCGATGCCATTGATGAAGACGGCGTGTGGTCATATCGTCTGACCGGTTTAGGCCGCAGCCAGGATGCTCAGCAGCAGATGGCGAAATCAACCCGCTATGCGGTCGCTCCTTCCTTTAGCTGGCGTCCGGATGACAAAACGGACTTCACTTTCCTGAGTAATTTCCAGAGCGATCCGTATGCCGGGTATTACGGCTGGCTGCCGCGTGAAGGGACAGTGGTGCCCTATTACGACGCCAACGGTAAGGCGCATAAGCTGCCGACGGACTTTAACGAAGGCGAAGCGAACAATAAGATGTCTCGCCGTCAGCAGATGGTTGGCTACAGCTTCTCGCATCAGTTCGATGACACTTTCACCGTGCGTCAGAACCTGCGTTATGCCAACGTCCATACTCTGTATCGTTCAGTCTATGGCAACGGATATACGCCGACAGGCAAAATCAACCGTGCGTATGTTCGCTCCGATGAGAACCTTAATACGTTTACCGTTGATACCCAGTTGCAGTCTGATTTCGCTACCGGCGCGGTAGGGCACACCCTGTTAACCGGCGTAGACTATTCGCGCATGCGCAATGATGTGAACGCGGATTACGGGACGGCTTCCGCGATTGATATGCAGAACCCGCAGTATGGCAATGCAAACGTGAGCGTTAACTTCCCCTATTCAGTGCTGAACCGTATGGAGCAGACCGGTCTCTATGCCCAGGATCAGATGGCGTGGGATAAGTGGGTGATGACGCTGGGGGGCCGCTACGACTATGCGATGGCTTCAACCCTGACGCGCCCTGCGAATACCCTCGCCAAAAATCACGATCAGCAATTCACCTGGCGCGGCGGCATTAACTATCTGTTTGATAATGGTATCTCGCCATACTTCAGCTACAGCCAGTCTTTTGAGCCGGTTTCCGGATCGTCGCGGGATGGCAAACCTTTCGATGCTTCCCACGGCGAGCAGTATGAAGCCGGCGTGAAGTACGTACCGAAGGATATGCCGGTGGTGCTGACCGCCGCAGTATATCAGCTGACCAAAGATAAAAACCTGACGGCGGATCCGAACAACGCCTCATTCAGTATCCAGACGGGCGAAATCCGCTCTCGCGGGATTGAGCTGGAGGCGAAAGCGGCGGTTAATGCCAATATTAACGTGACGGCTTCTTACACCTATACGGATGCTCAGTACCAGCACGACACCACCTTTAACGGCAAGCGTCCGGCAGAAGTCCCGCGCAATATGGCCTCGCTGTGGGCAGATTATACTTTCCACGAAACCGCGCTGAGCGGTCTGACAGTGGGCGCCGGTGCTCGCTATGTCGGTTCAACGGTAAGTTATTACAAAAACGATACTTCGACCGGGAAAAAAGACGACTCCTTCAACGTCGCGGGCTACGCGTTAATGGATGCCACCGTGAAATACGATCTCGCGCGCTTTGGTTTGCCGGGCTCGTCGATCGGAGTCAACGTCAATAACCTGTTCGATCGTGAATACGTTTCCAGCTGCTACAGCGAATACGCATGTTACTGGGGCGCTGAGCGTCAGGTTGTGGCGACCGCGACTTTCCGTTTCTAACCACTTAACGGGCGCGGTTCGCCGCGCCTCTTACCAGGTTCCGTTATGCAGGAAAACATTCCGCACTCCGATACGACGTTTTCACTGGACCGCGTGACCTTCCGCGTGCCCGGCCGAACGCTGCTGCATCCTCTGTCGTTAACCTTCCCGGCGGGAAAAGTTACGGGCCTGATTGGCCATAACGGCTCCGGCAAATCGACGCTGCTGAAAATGCTTGGCCGCCATCAGCCGCCTTCGGACGGGGAGGTTTTGCTTGACGGTCAGCCGCTCGATAGCTGGGGCAGTAAGGCCTTTGCCCGCAAGGTGGCTTATCTGCCGCAGCAGTTGCCCCCGGCGGAAGGTATGACGGTGCGCGAACTGGTGGCTATCGGCCGCTACCCGTGGCACGGGGCGCTGGGGCGTTTTGGCGCGGCGGACCGGGAAAAAGTGGAAGAGGCGATTGCGCTGGTCGGGCTAAAACCGCTGGCCCATCGACTGGTGGACAGCCTCTCCGGCGGCGAACGCCAGCGCGCGTGGATTGCCATGCTGGTGGCCCAGGATAGCCGCTGCCTGCTGCTCGATGAACCCACCTCGGCGCTGGATATCGCACACCAGGTGGATGTGCTGGCGCTGGTTCATCGCCTGAGCCAGCAGCGCGGGCTGACGGTGATCGCCGTACTGCATGATATCAATATGGCGGCGCGCTACTGCGACTATCTGGTTGCGCTGCGCGGCGGTGAAATGATCGCTCAGGGAACGCCCGCGGAGCTGATGCGCAGCGAAACTCTGGAACAAATTTACGGTATCCCGATGGGGATCCTGCCGCATCCGGCTGGCGCAGCGCCGGTAAGTTTTGTCTATTGATGGAAAACCTCACACTCATCACGCGGCGGCGCCTGCTGACCGCGATGGCGCTGTCGCCGCTGCTGTGGCAGATGCGCGGCGCGCGGGCGGCGGAAGTTGATCCGCAGCGTATTGTCGCGCTCGAATGGCTGCCGGTAGAGCTGCTGCTGGCGCTGGGCGTCACGCCCTACGGCGTTGCCGATATCCCTAACTACAGGCTGTGGGTCAATGAACCGGCGCTGCCTGATTCGGTGATTGATGTTGGGCTGCGCACCGAACCCAATCTGGAGCTGCTGACGCAGATGAAGCCGTCGTTTCTGGTCTGGTCGGCAGGGTACGGCCCGGCGGCGGAAAAGCTGGCGCGTATTGCGCCCGGACGAGGATTCACCTTCAGCGACGGCAAGCGTCCGCTGATGATGGCTCAGCAGTCGCTTAGCGAAATGGCTGACCTGATCGGCAGGCAGCAGGAAGCGAAGCGCCATCTGGCGGAATTTGACGCGCTGATGGAGAGCCTGCGTCCGCGCTTTGCCCGCCGCGGCGATCGCCCGCTGCTGATGATTACCCTGCTTGATACCCGCCATGTGCTGGTCTTTGCGCAGAACTGTCTGTTCCAGGAAGTGCTCGACCGCTTTGCCATCAAAAATGCCTGGCAGGGCGAGACCACCTTCTGGGGCAGCGTCACCGTCGGTATTGACCGGCTGGCGGCCTACAGAGATGCCGACGTTATCTGCTTCGATCACGGCAATGCGCGGGAGATGGCGCAGCTCACGGCGACGCCGCTGTGGCAAGCGATGCCGTTTGTTCGCGCAGGGCGTTTTCAGCGCGTCCCGGCGGTGTGGTTCTATGGCGCGACGCTATCGGCGATGCATTTTGCCCGCGTGCTGGCCGACGCTCAGGGGGGCCCGGTGTGAGATCGCGTATTTCGCCTTTGGCGACATCTCTGCTGTTAACTCTGCTTATCGTCGCTGCTGCGCTGACGCTGTTCAACCTCAACGTGGTGCTGCCGCGAAGCGAATGGGGGCAGGCGCTGTGGCAGCCTAATATCGATAATATCGCTCAGATGCTGTTCCACTACAGCCTGCTGCCGCGGCTGGTTATATCGTTGCTCGTCGGCGCCGGGCTGGGGCTGGTGGGCGTGCTGTTCCAGCAGGTGCTACGTAACCCGCTGGCGGAACCGACGACGCTCGGCGTAGCGACCGGGGCGCAGCTGGGCATGACGGTCACCACGCTGTGGGCGATCCCTGGCGTGCTGGCGTCGCAGTTCGCCGCGCTTGCCGGGGCGTGCATTGTCGGCGCGCTGGTGTTTGGTGTGTCGTGGGGCAAACGCCTCTCGCCGGTGACGTTGATTCTGGCTGGGCTGGTAGTCAGCCTGTACTGCGGCGCGCTTAATCAACTGATGGCGATCTTCCATCACGATCAGCTGCAAAGTATGTTCCTGTGGAGCACCGGAACCCTGACCCAGACCGACTGGAGCGTGGCACAGCGACTGTGGCCGCAGCTGCTGGGCGGAGCCATTTTAACGCTGCTGCTGCTGCGTCCGCTGACCTTGATGGGGCTGGACGACGGCGTGGCGCGCAACCTCGGACTGGCGCTCTCGCTGGCACGGCTGGGGGCGTTGACTCTGGCGATTGTCATCAGCGCCCTGTTGGTGAATGCGGTGGGGATTATTGGCTTTATCGGCCTGTTCGCGCCACTGCTGGCGAAGATGCTGGGCGCTCGTCGTCTGCTATCGCGCCTGCTGTTGGCGGCGCTGATTGGCGCGCTGCTGCTGTGGCTCTCCGATCAGGTTATCCTCTGGCTGGCCCGGGTGTGGATGGAAGTCTCCACCGGTTCGGTAACCGCCCTGATTGGCGCGCCGCTGCTGCTATGGCTGCTGCCGCGCCTGCGCAGCATTAGCGCGCCGGTGATGAACGGTGGCGCCAGGGTGCAGGCTGAACGGCAACATGTGCTGTGGTTCGCGCTGGGCGGGCTGGCGCTGCTGCTGCTGGCCATCGTCGCTGCGCTGGCTTTCGGCCGCGATGCGCAGGGCTGGCACTGGGCCAGCGGTACGCTACTGGATGAGCTAATGCCCTGGCGCTGGCCGCGCATTCTGGCGGCGCTGTTCGCTGGCGTAATGCTGGCGGTAGCGGGCTGCATTATCCAGCGTTTGACCGGTAATCCGATGGCCAGTCCGGAAGTGCTCGGCATCAGCTCAGGCGCGGCGTTTGGCGTGGTGGTGATGCTGTTCTTTGTGCCGGGGAATGCCTTTGGCTGGCTGCTGCCCGCCGGTAGCCTCGGAGCGGCGGCGACGCTGCTGATCATCCTGATTGCCGCCGGGCGCGGCGGGTTCTCGCCGCATCGCATGCTGCTGGCAGGGATGGCGCTGAGCACGGCGTTTACCATGCTGCTGATGATGCTGCAGGCCAGCGGCGATCCGCGAATGGCGCAAATCCTGACGTGGATTTCCGGCTCAACCTACAGCGCCACGCCGGAACTCGGGATGCGCAGCGGCGCGGTGATGCTTGTTCTGCTTACGCTGACGCCATTTTGCCGACGCTGGCTGACGATTCTGCCGCTGGGCGGCGAGGCGGCGAGGGCGGTCGGCATGGCGCTGACGCCGTCACGTATCGGGCTACTGCTGCTGGCGGCATGTTTGACCGCGGCCGCAACGCTAACGATTGGCCCCCTCAGCTTCGTGGGGTTAATGGCACCGCATATTGCGCGTATGATGGGATTCCGGCGTACGATGCCGCATATGGCGATCTCCGGCCTGATTGGCGGGGTGCTGCTGGTGTTCGCCGACTGGTGCGGCCGGATGCTGATGTTTCCGTATCAGATCCCGGCGGGATTGCTGTCGACGTTTATCGGCGCGCCGTACTTTATCTATCTGTTGAGAAAGCAGAGTCGGTAGCTTTTCATCATCGCGATGCCGGCGGGCATCGCGATGTGATAAGTCGCTTTTGTACGTATTCAGGCCGGATTTATAGCGGCGTCCTGCAGCTGTTTGATTTCGCTTTCCGTTAATTCGGTGAGCTGGATGACCAGCGACTGTTCCATTCCGTTTTCCAGCATCCGGTTAGCAATTTTTAGTCGGGCCTTTGCTTCACCTTTTTCAATGCCCCATTCAATAAAAAGCTCTTTGCCGTTTTTTTCCAGCCATTCGTTCAGCGTTTCCATTGACTCCTCCTGCGGTATATGATTTACCAGTCCATTGAAAAAAGCCTTAGGGTTTGCGGTATAACCGCGCTGCCCCATGTAGCTAAATAACACTTTTAGCTGTTCGGCGGTAGTATATCCCGTGTTCAGCAGGGCCCCCAATTGCTCCAGCAGAAGCATGAGATCCCGTTGCCGAATATGTTTCTGCAGGAGCTCCAGTATCGCAATGCGCCGGTGCTGCATAATCGCGTCGTCAGGGATCACCGTGATATCGACCAGCGGAAAAGGGCGGTTATAGATTATTTTTGCCCACTCCGGCGAGTCGAACAGGCTGTACCAGTTCATCGTGAAGGGATAGGGCGAGGTTTTGCCCTGATAAAAAAGAATGGGAACCACCAGTGGAAGATGCGTATTTCCCGCTTCCAGATGGCGCTGCATTGCGGCGACGGCATAGCGCATCAGGCGAAACGCCATCTGTTTGTCCGGCGAGCTTTGATGCTCAATAAGTACGTGGATATAGCCGGTCTTATTATTGATTTTCAAAGAGTACAGCACGTCGGAATAGTAGGCGCGCAGGTCTTCCTCAATAAAATTACCTGATTCCAGCTGTAGCGTATTGAGATCGCACTGCGCGCGCAGATCTGCCGGAAGATGGATATCGATAAAGTCTCTGGCTGTGTCGGTATGCGCCAGTAGCTGTTTGAAGATAGCATCATGCGGGGTGGGAGAAGATTGCGTTGTCATCCTGAGCGATCCCTGCGGCTAATTTTGCGCTCAGCATCGGCTTCGGGCTTCATTTTGTCCGCTGACGATTTTGACTTCTACGAGGCGTGATGATGACAATCTTTCGAAGCGATCGCGCTTGCAGATTGTTATGCGTGAACCCACGCAAATTGAGGCTTTGCGGCGAGATGACAGAGATATTGCCGGGACTGGGCAGTCCCGGCAATCAGGGTTACAGCTTCGCGAAGGCGTTACGCGCTGCGGCGACGGTATTGTCGATATCCTCTTCGCTATGAGCGATAGACATAAAGCCCGCTTCAAACGCCGACGGCGCCAGGTAGACGCCCTCTTCCAGCATCAGGTGGAAGAAGCGTTTAAACCGTTCTACATCGCACTTCACCACGTCCTGGTAGCAGGTCACGCTTGGCGCATCGGTAAAGAAAATGCCAAACATGCCGCCGACGTTATTCACCACCAGCGGAATACCGGCATCGCGAGCGGCGTCCAGCAGGCCCTGTGCCAGCTGGTTGGTGAGTTCAGTTAGGGTCTCATGTACGCCAGGCTGCGCCACTTCGCTTAAGCAGGCGAAACCTGCCGCCATGGCGATGGGGTTGCCGGAGAGGGTACCTGCCTGGTAAACCGGGCCGGTCGGAGCCAGGGCATCCATTACCTCGCGGCGACCGCCGAATGCGCCAACCGGCATACCGCCGCCGATGATCTTGCCAAGGCAGGTCAAATCCGGCACCACGCCGTAGTAATCCTGCGCGCCCGCCAGCGCCACGCGGAAGCCAGTCATGACTTCATCAATAATCAGCAGCGCGCCGAATTCGTCGCACAGCGCGCGCAGGCCCGGCAGAAACTCCGGCAGCGGTGGAATACAGTTCATATTACCGGCCACCGGCTCAACGATGATGCAGGCAATATCCTGTGGATACTGTTCGAACGCAGCACGGACCGAGGCCAGATCGTTATAGGTGCAGGTCAGGGTGTGTTTGGCGAAATCCGCCGGCACGCCCGGCGAGTTCGGCTGGCCAAGCGTCAGCGCACCTGAACCGGCTTTCACCAGCAGACAGTCGGCGTGACCGTGGTAGCAGCCTTCGAACTTGATAATTTTGTCGCGACCGGTAAAGCCACGCGCCAGGCGGATGGCGCTCATAGTGGCTTCGGTACCGGAGTTCACCATCCGGACCATATCCATGGTCGGGACCAGTTCGGTGACCAGCGCCGCCATTTTAACTTCCATCTCCGTTGGCGCGCCAAAGCTCAGGCCGCGCTCAGCAGCTTCAATAACCGCATTGCGGATTGCCGGATGGTTATGGCCCAGCACCATTGGGCCCCAGGAGCCGACATAATCGATATACGCTTTACCATCGACGTCGTAGAGATATGCGCCGTCGGCGCGCTCAATAAACAGCGGTGTGCCGCCGACGCCGGTGAAGGCGCGTACCGGAGAGTTCACGCCGCCGGGGATAAGTTCACGCGCAGCATTATACAGATTTTCAGATTTGCTCATTACCGGAGTCCTGGTTCGTGAAAAATGTTTTGTCGACTATTCTAAGTTATTCCAGGAAGGTTATGAAAGTTTTGCCCAATTGAAACAATGGGGGCGCAGCGCATTTTTTTGACGACGGAGCCTGTCCGGTTGGCTAGAATGCCCTTCTTTCTATTTGTATTACTAATCATTGATAATGGCATGAAAGCAGAAAATCCCTCTTCTTCAGCACATCAGTTCGTACGCGTTCGCCGCAGCGATGCCGTGCGTCGGTTGATTCAGCGTGATAAAACGCCGCTGGCGGTGTTATTGATGGCGGCCGTTGTCGGAACGCTGGCGGGGCTGGTTGGCGTCGCGTTTGAGAAAAGCGTCAACTGGGTGCAAAACGTGCGCATTGGCGCGCTGGTAGAGGTGGCAGACCACTGGTTTCTGGTCTGGCCGCTGGCTTTTATCCTCTCCGCTTTGCTGGCGATGGTGGGCTATTTCCTCGTCCGTCGTTTTGCGCCGGAAGCAGGCGGCTCCGGGATCCCGGAAATTGAAGGCGCGCTGGAGGAATTGCGTCCCGTTCGCTGGTGGCGCGTGCTGCCGGTGAAGTTTATCGGCGGCATGGGCACGTTGGGCGCGGGGATGGTGCTGGGGCGCGAAGGGCCGATGGTGCAGCTTGGGGGCAATCTTGGGCGCATGGTGGTGGACGTCTTCCGCATGCGCAGTCCGGAAGCGCGTCATACGCTTCTGGCGACCGGCGCCGCCGCGGGGCTCTCCGCCGCTTTTAACGCGCCGCTGGCCGGGATTCTGTTTATTATTGAAGAGATGCGCCCGCAGTTTCGCTACAACCTGATCTCCATTAAAGCCGTGTTTACCGGCGTGATTATGGCAACCATCGTTTTCCGTATCTTCAATGGCGATAAAGCGGTTATCGAGGTCGGTAAGCTCAGCAATGCGCCGGTCAACACGCTGTGGCTGTATTTGATCCTTGGGATGATTTTTGGCTGCGTGGGTCCGTTATTTAATACGCTGGTGCTGCGTACCCAGGATATGTTCCAGCGGATTCACGGCGGCAACATCAAGAAATGGGTGCTGATTGGCGGCCTGATCGGCGGTAGCTGCGGCGTGCTGGGACTGATTCAGCCGGCAGCGTCCGGCGGCGGATTTAACCTGATCCCCATCGCCGCGGCGGGCAATTTTTCCGTTGGCCTGCTGCTATTTATTTTTATCGCGAGGGTGATTACCACGCTGCTCTGCTTCTCTTCCGGCGCGCCGGGCGGAATTTTTGCCCCGATGCTGGCGCTGGGGACGCTGCTGGGTACGGCGTTTGGTATGGCAGCGACGCCGCTGTTTCCGGCGTATCATCTGGATGCGGGAACCTTTGCCATTGCCGGTATGGGGGCGCTGCTTGCCGCCTCGGTCCGGGCGCCGTTGACCGGTATCGTGCTGGTGCTGGAGATGACCGATAATTATCAGCTCATTTTGCCAATGATTATTACCTGCCTCGGCGCAACACTATTGGCACAATTCCTCGGCGGTAAGCCTTTATACTCGACTATTCTGCAGCGTACTCTCGCAAAACAAAAAGCGGAACAGGAAGCCAGGGCGCAGCCTGTCGGCGGGGAGAATACTTGAACGATTTACTCGGGTATTAGATAATGGCTCAAAAGGTCGGGTTATTCTTTAACCGGTCAGAAGTATCAATGGGAGCATAAAATGAGTGATGACGTAGCGTTGCCGCTGGAGTTTACCGAAGCCGCAGCGATTAAAGTAAAAGACCTGATTGCGGATGAAGACAATCCGAACCTGAAACTGCGCGTGTACATCACCGGCGGTGGCTGCAGCGGTTTCCAGTACGGCTTCACCTTTGACGATCAGGTTAACGAAGGCGATATGACTATCGAGAAGCAGGGCGTCGGCCTGGTGGTTGACCCAATGAGCCTGCAGTATCTGGTCGGCGGCGCCGTCGATTATACCGAGGGACTGGAAGGTTCGCGTTTTATCGTGACCAACCCGAATGCGAAAAGCACCTGCGGCTGCGGCTCCTCATTCAGCGTCTAAAGATAGTGCGATCGTGAGCCCCTTCTTCCGCAGGGAGAGGGAGCAAACATTAAAAACGGTAACGTTAAGGTTACCGTTTTGCTTTTATTACCGTCCATTCTCATCAAGTGCAAACGTTGGCAGCTTCAGGTGCCAGCGGATTGCCGCCAGCCGAATCACCAGCGTAACCACCATCCCTGACATCGCCGCGTTTTCTAACGGAACCTGGAAGGTGTAGTGCGCCGTTGCGTGTACGATACCGCCAACGATGCAGGCGGTCGCGTAGATTTCCGTACGCAGAATCATCGGGATTTCGCGCGCCAGCACGTCGCGAATAATCCCTCCACCGACGCCGGTGACGACGCCCATGCAGATGGCCACCAGCGGTCCGCTATGAGCAAGGAAGGCTTTGTTGACGCCGATCCCGACAAATACTGCCAGGCCGACGGCGTCCAGTACCGGCAACACCCATTTCGGTAACCGACGCGGCTGGCGCACCAGCAGGATAGTCAGCATGCTGGTGACCATGGCCACTACCAGATCGGTAGGATCTTTAACCCAAAATACCGGGCCGTTAGCAAGGGCCATATCACGAATGGTTCCGCCGCCCACTGCGGTCACCACGCCTAACACCAGCACGCCGAAAGGGTCCATGCGCAGCTTTCCAGCCAGCAGGACGCCAGAGATGGCAAACACGGCGGTGCCAATAATATCCAGCCAATAGACAAGCATCGTCAGTTCCCACTTATAGTCTACCCCATCAAGCTATTTCATTTGCCAGTTTGACCCTGGTCAGCGCTGACGAACCTCACGTACTGCGTGTACGCTGCGGTTGTTCCTCGCTGTGTTCCAGACTGTCTGCAACAATAGCGCCTGGTGAGATAGGTTCTGAGCACCTGGGTTATCAGGTGATTATTTTACCTGTTCGAGCGCAGTACAGAGTTGTTTTGCGGCGAGGATAATACGTGGGCTCGCGCGTTCAAACCAGTCGCCATGTAGCGCAATAAAAGAAATTTTTAGCTGATTCTGCCAATAGCGCTCAACGGCGGGAAGTTTACTGGCATCGCCGGCGATAACAATAGCCTGCGGCTGCCTTGCCAGCACCTGTTCACGGCTAACCTGCGGCCAGGGAACCCGGCTGGCGGCAAAAATGTTTTCTCCCCCGCACAGCGTCAGAACCTGATCCTGAATCGAGCCTTTGCTGGTCGTAAAGAGAGGGTTGGCGCCGAACTGTAAAAAAACGCGTTTTTTTGGCACGTTGGCATAGCGGACTTTCAGCTTCTGGTACTCACTTTGCATATTCTGCGCCGCCTGCTGCGCCTTTTCCGGCTGCGGGCTCCACTGCGCCAGCTGGCGAAGCGTCGCGATAATGTCTTCAATGGTCGACGTTTCGACCCAGATGACTTTTATCCCGAGCGAGCTTAGCTGATTGACCTGCCGCTCAGCGTTACCGCCGCGCCAGGCCAGCACCAGGTCGGGTTTGAGGGCGACGATACGTTCCAGATTCATCCCCTGCCAGCTGGAGACCTGCTCTATCTTTGCGGCTTCAGGGGGATAATCGGAATAACTGCTGACGCCAACTGGCGTAATGCCGGCGGCAAACGCCAGTTCTGTATTGGCGGGAGAGAGCGTCACCACCCGCGGCGCGGCGAAAAGCCACGCCGGGGCGAGCAGCAGCAGGGCGGCAAGCGCCGTTATAAACGACTTAGCCACGGGCCAGGTGCTGCACCAGGTTTTCCACCATCAGGGTGGATTGTTTCGCGGCAACGGCGAGAAACTCGTCGAAGCTGAGATGCGACTGCTGATCGGCAACATCGGAGATGGCGCGAACGACTACAAAAGGTACGCCATAGTTGTGGCAGACGTGCGCGATGGCCGTGGCTTCCATTTCTACCGCGACGGCCTGCGGGAAGTTGTGACGGATTTTTGCGAGACCAATGGAACCATTGATGAAAGCATCGCCGCTGACGATGAGCCCGCGTACCGCGTTAAGGTTGAGCGCTTTGATGCAGGTCTCTGCGGCGGCAATCAGCTTCTCATCGGCTTTGAAACCGGCCGGACAGCCCGGCAGCTGACCATACTCATAGCCAAACGCGGTAACGTCCGCATCGTGATAGCGCGTTTCGTCGGAAACGACGATATCGCCGACCTTCAGGGTTGATGCCAGACCGCCCGCAGAACCGGTGTTGATAATCACATCCGGCTTACAGTGTTCCATCAACAGGGTCGCGCCCATGGCGGCGGCAACTTTGCCGATACCCGATTTCAACAGAGCGACGTCAATACCCTGAAGCTGGCCGGTGTAGATTTCGCTGCCGCCGATAGTGATAGTCTGGCGGTTGTCGATTTTGTCGCGCAGAAGGGTAACTTCCTCTTCCATTGCGCCAATAATGCCGATTTTCATAGATTTACTCGCGATGTGTGGGTTTTAGCGGCATAGTCTATCATGCGCTTAGAAGGAAACGTTATTGCTCGCTCGGGGGAGATCATGGCTAAGATCGATTTTCGCAACAAGATTAACTGGCGTCGCCGCTACCGTTCACCGCAGGGCGTTGAGACGGAGCGAGAAATCCTGCGAATTTTCGAAAGCGATCGCGGGCGCATCATTAACTCGCCGGCGATCCGCCGGCTGCAGCAAAAAACTCAGGTTTTCCCGCTGGAGCGCAACGCTGCGGTGCGTACGCGGTTGACCCACTCCCTGGAAGTGCAGCAGGTGGGCCGCTATATCGCTAAAGAGGTGCTGAGCCGGCTGAAAGAGCAGAAGCTGCTCGAACGCTACGGGCTGGATGAGCTCACCGGGCCGTTTGAGAGCATTGTTGAAATGGCCTGCCTGATGCACGATATCGGCAATCCGCCATTTGGTCATTTTGGCGAGGCGGCAATTAACGATTGGTTCAGCCAGCGGCTTTTTCCCGGCGATGCGGCCACCCAGCCGTTAACCGACGATCGCTGCGTGGTTGCGGCGTTGCGCCTGCAGGAAGGCGATAGCCAACTGAATGAGCTTCGCCGTAAAGTTCGCCAGGATTTGTGCTGGTTTGAGGGAAATGCGCAGGGCATTCGGTTAGTGCATACGCTGATGCGAATGAATCTGACCTGGGCGCAGGTGGGCTGTATTTTAAAATATACCCGTCCGGCATGGTGGCGCGGGGAACCGCCGGCCAGCCACAATTATTTAATGAAGAAACCTGGTTATTATTTAGCCGAAGAAGGCTATGTTGCGAGGTTGCGTAAAGAACTGGATCTGGCTCCTTACAATCGATTCCCATTAACGTGGATTATGGAAGCCGCGGATGATATCTCATATTGCGTTGCCGACCTTGAGGATGCGGTAGAAAAACGCATCTTCAGCGTAGAGCAGCTTTATCAGCATCTCTATGAGGCCTGGGGGGTTCACGAAAAAGGCTCCTTGTTTAATCAAGTTGTCGAAAACGCCTGGGAGAAATCGCGTGCGAATTCTCTGAGTCGCAGCACTGAAGATCAGTTTTTTATGTATTTACGGGTGAATACGCTCAATAGGCTGGTACCGTACGCGGCGCGTCGGTTTATTGATAACCTGGAGAAGATTTTCAGCGGCGATTTTAATCACGCGCTGCTTGAAGACGATAGTGATTGCAGTCAGCTGCTTGAGCTATACAAAAATGTTGCGGTAAAACATGTGTTTAGCCATCCTGACGTTGAGCAGCTGGAACTGCAAGGTTATCGAGTGATTAGTGGTTTGTTAGATATATACCAGCCGTTGCTAAAATTATCGCTCGATGAGTTTAGTCTGCTGGTGGAAAAAGAGCGGGTGCGGAGTTTACCGATTGCTTCGCGTCTGTTCCAGAAACTTTCGACTCGCCATCGGCTGGCTTACGTCGAGGCCGTAAATAAGATTTCACGCAGTAATCCGGAATTTCCGGTGATGGAATATTATTATCGCTGTCGTCTCATTCAGGACTATATCAGCGGAATGACCGACTTGTATGCATGGGATGAATATCGTCGCCTGATGGCCGTAGAATAAGGCTGAGTTTTGTAAAGACGGACAATAAATTTTTACTTTTACCAAAACTTCATTCCGGAACTTCGCGCTATAAAATGACTCTGATAGTCACCTACACAGCAACTATTCGTTATCTGAAATCGAGATTGAAACATATGAAAAAAACCACGTTAGCAATGAGTGCCCTGGCTCTGAGTTTAGGTCTGGCGTTGTCCCCTCTCTCTGCGAGCGCGGCGGAAACAGCTTCTTCGGCAACTAATGCGCAGCAGATGCCAAGCCTGGCGCCGATGCTGGAAAAAGTGATGCCGTCGGTCGTGAGCATTAACGTTGAGGGGAGCACCACCGTTAATACGCCGCGGATGCCGCGAAACTTCCAGCAGTTCTTTGGCGATAATTCACCATTCTGCCAGGATGGTTCACCGTTCCAGAGCTCTCCGTTCTGTCAGGGCGGCGGACAAGGCGGCGCGCCGGGCGGTAACGGCGGACAGCAGCAGAAATTTATGGCCCTCGGTTCCGGGGTCATCATTGATGCCGCTAAAGGCTATGTCGTCACCAACAACCACGTCGTGGATAACGCGACAACCATTAAAGTTCAGCTGAGCGATGGCCGTAAGTTCGACGCGAAAGTCGTCGGCAAAGACCCGCGTTCTGATATTGCGCTGATTCAAATTCAGGATCCGAAAAACCTGAGCGCGATTAAACTGGCGGACTCTGACGCTCTGCGCGTCGGCGATTACACCGTAGCGATCGGTAACCCGTTTGGTCTGGGCGAAACCGTGACCTCGGGGATCGTCTCCGCGTTAGGTCGTAGCGGCCTGAACGTTGAAAACTATGAGAACTTTATCCAGACCGATGCGGCTATTAACCGCGGTAACTCCGGCGGCGCGTTGGTTAACCTGAACGGCGAGCTGATCGGTATCAACACCGCGATTCTGGCGCCGGACGGCGGCAACATTGGTATCGGCTTCGCTATTCCGAGCAACATGGTAAAAAACCTGACCGATCAGATGGTTAAGTTTGGCCAAGTGAAGCGCGGTGAGCTGGGTATCATGGGTACCGAGCTGAATTCCGAGCTGGCGAAAGCGATGAAAGTTGATGCGCAGCGCGGCGCGTTCGTCAGCCAGGTCATGCCAAACTCGGCCGCCGCTAAGGCGGGCATTAAAGCCGGCGATGTGATTACCACGCTGAACGGTAAATCGATCAGCAGCTTCGCCGCTCTGCGTGCCCAGGTGGGTACCATGCCGATCGGCAGCAAAGTCGAGCTTGGCCTGCTGCGCGACGGTAAGCCGGTGACGGTGACCGTTGAGCTGCAGCAGAGCAACCAGAATCAGGTTGATTCCAGCACGATCTTCAACGGTATTGAAGGTGCGGAAATGAGCAACAAAGGCCAGGACAAAGGCGTCGTGGTGAGCAACGTGAAAGCGGGCACTCCGGCGGCGCAGATTGGCCTGAAAAAAGGCGATATCATCGTTGGCGCTAACCAGCAACCGGTGAAAAATATTGCCGACCTGCGCAAAATCTTTGATGCCAAGCCATCTGTTCTGGCGCTGAACATTCAGCGCGGCGATGCGACTATTTATCTGCTGATGCAGTAATTCGTCGCCGTCTGCAAAGCCCCTTCTCTCCTTGCGGAGGGAAGGGGCTTTTTCTTTCTGCTGAGGGTTCCATTTTTGGTTCTGTGACATCTTCCACAACTCCATACTTCTCTCCCCGGCTTTGGGCAAATGCACAATGCGGCGTTTTGCCAACTCTTCTATGCTGGTAGCCTGCTCACGGGAGGGTTACATGGCTGGCTGGCATCTTGATACCAAAATGGCGCAGGATATCGTGGCGCGCACGATGCGCATCATTGATACCAATATTAACGTGATGGATGCCCGAGGGCGCATTATCGGCAGCGGTGACCGCGAGCGAATTGGTGAATTGCACGAAGGGGCGCTGCTGGTGCTTTCTCAGGGACGGGTTGTCGACATTGATGATGCCGTTGCCCGCCACCTGCACGGCGTGCGTCAGGGGATCAATCTGCCGCTGCGTCTGGAAGGAGAGATCGTCGGCGTAATCGGTCTGACCGGGGAACCGGAGTCGCTGCGCAAATACGGGGAACTGGTTTGTATGACCGCCGAGATGATGCTGGAACAATCGCGGCTGATGCATCTCCTGGCCCAGGATAGCCGTTTGCGCGAAGAGCTGGTCATGAACCTGATTCAGGCGGAAGAGAACACGCCGGCACTGACTGAGTGGGCGCAGCGTCTGGGGATCGATCTCAATCAACCGCGCGTCGTGGCGATGATTGAAGTGGATAGCGGCCAGCTGGGCGTCGATAGCGCGATGGCGGAACTGCAGCAGCTGCAAACCGCGCTGACCACGCCGGATCGTAATAATCTGGTGGCCATTGTCTCGCTGACCGAGATGGTGGTGCTGAAGCCCGCGCTGAACGCCTTTGGGCGCTGGGATGCAGAAGATCACTGCAAACGCGTTGAGCAGCTAATTAGCCGGATGAAAGAGAACGGTCAGCTGCGTTTTCGCGTGGCGCTGGGCAATTTCTTTACCGGGCCGGGCAGCATTGCTCGCTCGTACCGCACCGCCCGAACCACGATGATGGTCGGCAAGCAGCGGATGCCGGAAAGCCGTAGCTATTTCTACCAGGATTTGATGCTGCCGGTCCTGCTGGATAGCCTGCGCGGTGGCTGGCAGGCCAATGAGCTGGCGCGCCCGCTGGTTCGCCTGAAGGCGATGGATAACAACGGCCTGCTGCGCCGTACTTTACAGGCCTGGTTTCGTCATAACGTGCAGCCGTTGGCGACCTCCAAAGCGCTATTTATCCATCGTAATACGCTGGAATATCGCTTGAACCGTATTTCTGAACTGACGGGGCTGGATTTGGGAAATTTTGACGATCGTCTGCTGCTGTATATTGCGCTCCAGCTGGATGAGCAGCGTTAAAAACACTCCCGCCGCAGGCGGGAGTGGGAATGGCGGATTACAGGCGCTGCAGTCCGCGGGCCGTGACTTGCCAGGAGACGGTATTAGGCTGTGGCCAGGAATGACCATTTAACGGATTGATGATGACGGAGCGATCTCCGGCTTCGGCATGAAAGACTTCGACGATATAGCCCTCATCAAGTATTGCCGTATCTATATAATCGCCAAGCTGCGATGAGCCTTTAATGGACTGGCGATAAACCACCGAGCCGCGCGTATTGTAGACATTTACCGTGGCATAGGTCGTCGTAAATTGCTTATTCGGCACCCCAGGGCTGGCGGTAAAGGTCAGCACGCCGCCGCCAATATCCATCTCCATCGTCGCGAAACGGGTATTATTTTCGCCGAGCAGCTGCCAGGTGAAGAGATCGCCGTAAAGCTCTGTTGCCCCCTCCTCAGCATCAGGGGTTTCCTCATCCTGCTCTTCGGGTATAAGCGAACAGGTCGTCAGCCCATCCTTTACTACCCGCCAGCGGTTGTGCTGCTTCAGCGTAATGGCGCGATGAGTCGTATCGTTGCTGGCGCTGGAGCGGAATGGCTCATCATGGAAAACCTCGATGATCATATTTTCAGCGAGCGCGATAGTCTCGCTGTTTGCCAGGTTGTTGGTCGCTCCGGCATAGCTGCGGTGATAAACCACCGTTTCGTCTGCTCCGGTTACCGTAATGCTGGCATAGGTATGGGAGACATAATACGGGTGCGGCGCGCCGGTACGCGTAGCGACCGTCATTGCGTGCTGCTGATTATCGATAACGATCTGGCAAAAATCTTTATTGCCTTGCCCTCTGAGATTGAGGGTAACGCTTTTGCCCGTCAGTTCGCCCGGTTCGCTATTATCCTGGGGCAGGACGTCGGCATACTCTTTGAGCAATTTGCTGCGCTGAGGCTCTTCCATACGAGAGAGCAGCAGCCAGAGATCGTTTTTACTTACGCTCTCTTCCTGTGCTAACAGCCATGGCTTGCTACGTATCGCCAGAGCGTTGTGTTCGAAAATAGCCTGTAAGTCTTCTGCCGGATTATTGTCGAGGATAAAGTTATAAAGCCCATTACCATCAATGCGCATCAGCTGGAATTTCTCACCTGCGACCAGCGTTAAATATCCCGGAGAGGCTTTCAGTCGTCCCGGCTCGACGTGAGTAATATATAAGTGATAGTGAGGACCGAAGGGAATAATCTCCTTACCGGTGGCGCAGTTCGTGCCGTTCATTTTGCGCTCAAATACCTTTTCGCCGCTGGCGGAAAGGACGCATACGCCAGCATAGAGCGTATCGGGATAGTAGCTATGCGGCGTGGCGCTGATAACGTTTAGAATAAGTTGCTGATTTTCATAATCGATATCAAGGCGCGCAAATGGCGCATCGCCAAGACCTAAAAAGCTCATCGTTACGTTACGCACGCTGGTATCGCTTTGTCGGGTGTAGTTGACGGTAGCCGTATTGATGCCTTCTTTGACGACGATATGGCTGATGTCCGGACGATATTTTTGTGAACGGCCTTTCGGTGGATCGATCTGGTAAATGCCGATGGGAAGGTCATTCAGGGTCAAGGTGTTATCATCGACTATCAGTGAATAACGCGTACCGCAATTATCCTTAATAGTCAGCGTCCGACCATAGATTTGATCCGGCTGGTCGATATTGAGCGTCAGCGATAGCGTACCTGTTTTACCTAAAGCCGCCAGTTCGCTGTTATCCACCAGCCAGACGAAAGAGTCCAGCCCCAGCTGACGACGTGCGCTATCCCATTCATTTTGTGGTAGAAGAAGATATAGCGGATAAAGCGGTTTTGCCGCCAGCGTAGCGATATATTCCCGAGTGGCGTTTTCCAGGGGGAGACCGCCTAGCGCAATGAACGGAGTGACATCATACCCTGCGGCGGTAGCAATAGCGGTAGCCAGCATATCGGCAAGCTGGTGATCGGATGGCTGGAAGCCATTGCTATTGGCCAGTACACGATAGTTCTGGTTGAAGGCGCGGAAGGCTTTAGTTCCCGCTTTGAGCAGCATCAGCATCAGAAATTGCAGACGCGGACGCAGGCCCCAGCGGGCGACGGGCGTCTGGTCTTTAATACAGGTCATCAGCTGAACTTCCTGCACGGCCTGCTGACCATAGTCATAGAGCCAACCATCAATATAGAGATGATCGTCCTGGCTCAGCGTGAGCTGCTGGTAGAAAGAAGCGTAAATGTTGTTCCACACTTCGTTGACGGGCAGCGTTGTGTCCTGCATAAATTTGCCCTGATAGCCGTGGCCAATCTCGTGCAGGATCACCCACTGTGTGGTGACATTATCCAGCCAGCCTTCGCCAATGGTTGCGGAAGTATGCCCGCACCATCCGGTATCGTAATAAGCCGCACCGACGCCATGTTTATCGGCTCTTACAAAATAGCGGGTGGCAATATCCTGATTCAACGGCGAATCCGGCTTATCGCTTAACCCAGCCCAGTCGTTATAGCATTTAAAAAGGTGAGTGTAATAAGCGTGTAACGCGGGTAAGCCCGCTTTCAACGCATTATCGCGGTCGGCATAGGGCAGCAGCAGATTGATAACATCCAAATCAAGCAGCGCGAATGACGATCTATTTTTTTCCCAGTTAAGGAAAAATTCATCCTCAGATTGGCCCGCTTTCCAGCAGGGTAGTGGTTTAGTTGCCGCGGGTTGCTGATAGATGACGGTGAACTCGCAGGGCTGGTCGGTAAACAACGTATCGATAAAAGGGACGGTATCAACGGCTGCGCTGACCGTTTTCCAGCCGGTGGCCAGCGTACAGGTTTTTTCTGCCGCGGTATCGTCGCAGAGCAGGCGCAGCGTCGCATTACCGTTACTCATATCCGGCTGGCGGATTTGCAGCACCGTATTGGCGGGCAGAATAAAGCCCAGCGGCTGACGATCGTGCCGGCGTCCTTTTTCAAAACCGGCATTATCCAGCCAGGGCGCAGATTGCAGGGTATAACATGTTTGTTCAATTTCCAGTGTCATAGTATGACCTCCTTTTTAGGTGGAAAATGAACATACATGTCCTTATTTTATTATGTAATTCATGTGGATAGCAAAATGAGATGAAATGAGATGAGAGACGAAAATCTGAGACTCACTGAGTTTGCAGATGAGGCATGAGTGAGAGAAGAGAGGGAAACAGGGCCAGACTCTGGCCCGTATCAGGCTTATTTATTTCGCGTCAGTTTTTCCAGATCGGATTCAATTTCGCTGATCTTATTCGTGACAACGCTTTCCAGGTGACGCAGGTCGTCCAGGATCTTACGTTTCAGATCGATTTCGGTGCGATCGCGCTGACAGATTTGATCCAGCTCGTCGATGATATAGCGTAGGTTAGGGCTAATCTCCTGAACTTCTTTATAGCCCTGGCCCACGCCGTCGGCGACCACGGTTTTACGCTGACGCGGATATTTAAACTTGACGCTCTTGGCGAAGAACTCGCCTTTATCCTTCTGAAAGTAGATTTTCAGAATATCGTTATTGGCTTCCTGCCGCAGGCTATAGCGATCGATTTCATCAGGATTGGTAATACCAAGACTTTTCAGATTATCGTACATAACGGTACCTTTGATATCATCGTAATCTTTGAATAATTAACGAAAAAATCCATCTTCGCCAGCTCAATATATAAAAAAAGCGGGATGCCTCCCGCTTTTTATACTGCTTAGTCGATAGTACGCAGAAGTTCGTTGATTCCGACCTTGCCGCGGGTTTTGGCATCAACTTTCTTCACGATGACCGCGCAGTACAGGCTGTACTTGCCATCTTTCGACGGCAGGTTGCCGGAGACGACAACGGAGCCTGCCGGCACGCGGCCGTAGAACACTTCACCGGTTTCGCGATCGTAAATTTTGGTGCTCTGGCCGAGATAGACGCCCATGGAGATCACGGAACCCTCTTCAACGATCACGCCTTCAACCACTTCAGAACGCGCGCCGATAAAGCAGTTATCTTCGATAATAGTAGGGTTAGCCTGCAGCGGCTCCAGCACGCCGCCGATGCCGACGCCGCCGGACAGGTGAACGTTTTTACCGATCTGCGCGCAGGAGCCGACGGTCGCCCAGGTATCAACCATGGTACCTTCGTCAACGTATGCGCCGATGTTCACATAGGACGGCATCAGAACCGTGTTACGAGCGATAAACGCCCCCTGGCGAACGGCCGCTGGCGGAACGACGCGGAAGCCTTCTTTCTGAAAGCGCGCTTCATCATAATCCGCGAACTTCATTGGGACTTTATCGAAGTAGCGGCTCTCCGCACCATCGATAACCTGGTTATCGTTAATACGGAAAGAGAGCAGAACCGCTTTCTTCAGCCATTGATGGGTGACCCACTGGCCGTCGACTTTTTCAGCGACACGCAGCGCGCCGGAATCAAGCAGAGAAATCACCTGGTTAACCGCTTCGCGGGTTACGGTATCCACGTTTGCCGGCGTGATGTCGGCGCGACGCTCAAAGGCGGACTCAATAACGTTCTGTAATTGCTGCATTGTTTACTCTTTCCATTTACTTAAAAAAATACGTTACCCTTTATCGTTTGGATTGAGGGCCTCTGTCAACCGTTGTTGCACTTCTTGCTGTAGCTCATTATTAAGGGCACGCCGGTCTGCGGTGGCGATTATAAATAAATCTTCTACTCGCTCACCAATTGTCGTAATTCGCGCGCCGTGGAGCGAAATTCCGAGGTCGGCAAACACCTGGCCAACGCGCGCTAACAGACCCGGCTGATCGAGAGCAATCAGTTCCAGAAAAGATTTGCGGTCGGTATGCGTCGGCAGGAAATTAACCTCCGTTGGGACGGAGAAATGCCTCAGTTTTGCCGCCTGACGGCGGGGAGCCGGCGGCTGCCAGCTGCGCTGGGTGATGGTCTGTTCCAGGCCCACGCGGATCATTTCGTGCCTGTCGGCGGAAAGCGGACTTCCGTCCGGCTCAAGAACAATAAAGGTATCCATCGCCATACCGTCGCGGGTAGTAAAGATCTGCGCATCGTGAACGCTAAGATTACGTCGATCCAGCTCGCCGCAAACGGCGGCAAAGAGATAAGGGCGGTCCGGACTCCAGATAAAAATCTCGGTGCCGCCGCGCGAGGCGTGGGAACTGAGCAGGATCATCGGCTTACTGAGATCGTGCTGCAGCAGATTGCGCGCATGCCAGGCGAGCTGGTTTGGCGTATGACGCACGAAGTAGTTCGCGCGGCAGCGGTTCCATATTTGATGCAGCGCCTGTTCATTAATATTTTCCATTCGCAGCAGCGCCAGCGCCTGTAGCTGGTGATGACGCACCCGCTCGCGCATATCCGGCGTATTTTGCATTCCCCGGCGCAGCTGCTTTTCGGTGGCGAAATAGAGCTCGCGCAGCAGGCTTTGCTTCCAGCTATTCCACAGGTTTTCGTTGGTGGCGCAGATATCGGCAACGGTCAGGCAGACCAGATAGTGCAGACGATTCTCCGTCTGTACCTCTTCGGCAAACTGCTTGATCACTTCCGGATCCTGGATATCACGGCGCTGGGCGGTGACCGACATCAGCAGATGATGGCGCACCAGCCAGGCGACCAGCTGGGTTTCGCGAGAGTTAAGACCGTGGAGCTCGGCGAATTTCAACACATCCTGCGCGCCGAGAATTGAATGGTCGCCGCCGCGCCCTTTGGCGATATCGTGGAAGAGGGCGGCGATAAAGATCAGCTCCGGATGCGTCAGGCGCGGCCACAGCTCAACGCACAGCGGGTGACGGCTGCGGATCTCTTCTTTGGCGAAGCTCTCCAGCTTGAGCAGTACGCGGATCGTGTGTTCATCGACGGTATAGGCGTGAAACAGGTCAAACTGCATCTGACCAACAATATGCGACCATTGCGGCATATAGGCCCACAGCACGCTATGGCGGTGCATCGGCAGCAGTCCCCGGCTAACCGCGCCCTGATGGCGCAGCATACTGAGGAACAGGGTCCGCGCTTCGGGAATATAGCAAAGCGGTTGCGTCAGATGGCGCCGGGCGTGGCGCAGATGGCGAAGCGTGGTGGAGTAGATACCGGTGATGCTGCTGTTGCGCACCATCATAAAGAACATGCGCAGAATCGCCTGCGGTTCGCGGATAAACAGCGTGTCGTCGCGCAGATCGATAAGCGTGCCGCGCAGCTGAAAATCATCATCAATCGGCCGCGGTTTCTCATCTTCGGTGAGCGCCAGAATCGCTTCTTCAAACAGCTGGATAAGCATTTGGTTCAGCTCGCTGACCCGACGAGTGACGCGGAAGAAATCCTTCATCATATGTTCGATCGGCTGGTTGCCTTCGCCTTCATAGCGCAGGCGACGGGCGACGCTGAATTGCCTGTCGAACAGCAGGCGATTATCGTAGCGGTTGAGCTCAAGATGAAGCGCAAAACGAATCCGCCACAGCTGATGCAGGCATTCATTAAGCTCGTTGCGCTCGGCTTCTGTCAGGAAGCCGAAACCGACCATTTCATCAAGCGAGGTGGCGCCGAAATGGCGGCGCGCGATCCACTGCAGAGTATGAATATCGCGCAGGCCGCCGGGGCTGCTTTTCACATCCGGCTCCAGGTTATAGCTGGTTCCGTGATAGCGCTGATGGCGGACATTCTGTTCTTCAACTTTTGCCGCAAAGAATTTTTCCGATGGCCAGAAGCCGTCGCTGAAGATGTGTTTTTGCAGTTCAAGGAACAGCGCGACGTCGCCTATAAGCAGACGCGATTCGATCAAGTTGGTGGCGACGCTGAGGTCTGATAGCCCCTCAAGCAGGCACTCTTCGAGGGTGCGCACGCTGTGGCCGACTTCCAGTTTAATATCCCACAGCAGCGTCAGCAGCTCGCCGACCTTCTGGGCCTGCTCATCGGGCAGCTTTTTACGACTCAGGATAAGCAGATCGATATCTGACAGCGGATGGAGTTCGCCGCGACCGTAACCGCCGACGGCGACCAGCGCGATGTCGTTAATTGACCCGAAACCGTACTCAATCCACAGCCGCTGGAGCAGCTGATCGATAAATTCGGTCCGCGCCTCAATCAACTTCTCTGCGACGATGCCCTGGTCAAAAGCCTCGCCCAGCCAGCGCTGGAAAGCGTCGATATGCGTCTTGATAGCCGCGCAGTTGAAATCACTCTGCGGCCAGCGGCCCGGATTAGCGGGCTGTCCGGCCAGGGAAGGGGAGACAGTATCAGATAAAGAGTTGCTCATCGCGCCACCATAAGAAAAAACTATCGCCCATAAAAAATCGCCGGGAGCGATTTTTAACGTCGCTTGCGGCGGCCCTTAGGGTGACGGGCAAGGATGCCCGTCATAAAAAATCGCCGGGAGCGATTTTTAACGTCGCTTGCGGCGGCCCACAGGGTGCTCGTCATAAAAAAGCCGGCTGGCGCCGGCTTTTCATCAATCGTTGTGCGAGATTATCGCCGGGATGGTGTCATCCTTGCGTAACGTCAGTATTTCACAGCCGTTGTCTGTCACCACAATAGTATGCTCATACTGCGCAGACAAGCTCCGGTCTTTGGTTTTTACCGTCCAGCCGTCTTTCATGCTGCGGATCTCTTTTTTGCCGGCGTTGACCATCGGCTCAATGGTAAAGGTCATGCCTGGCTTGAGCACCACGTTGGTTTCCGGAGAATCGTAGTGCAACACCTGCGGCTCTTCATGAAAACCGCGGCCGATACCGTGTCCGCAATACTCGCGCACCACGGAGAAACCTTCGGCTTCAACGTATTTCTGAATAGCTGCGCCGATGGTGCGCAGATTGATTCCCGGTTTGACCATTTTGAGGGCCAGATAGAGGCTTTCCTGGGTAATGCGGCACAGGCGCTCGCCAAGAATAGTCGGCTTGCCGACGATAAACATCTTTGACGTATCGCCGTGGAAATCATCTTTAATGACGGTGACGTCAATGTTGACGATATCGCCATCTTTCAGCAGCTTGCCGTCGTCCGGGATCCCGTGGCACACCACTTCATTAATAGAGATGCAGACAGATTTGGGAAAACCGTGATAGCCCAGGCAGGCAGAAACGGCTTTTTGCTCGTTAACGATGTAATCGTTGCAGATGCGGTCCAGTTCGCCGGTGCTGACGCCCGGTTTCACGTAGGGCTCGATCATTTCCAGCACTTCAGCGGCCAGGCGGCCGGCAACGCGCATTTTTTCGATGTCTTCAGATGTCTTGATAGAAATAGCCATGGATTGTGTCCAGCAGTGTCGATTTTTTCGACAATAATAGATTATGTCTGAGCAATGTTAACAGTCCGGGCGTCCTGCTGCCAAATTGAGAATCATTAACAGCACGCGACGTCAACAACAGTTGGTGTCCGGTCCTGTTTTGTGATATAAAGCGCGCCGGACTTCTGTTCCATTCTCAGATACACAAGATGGACTGAAGCGACAAATCTCACTTTGTGTAACAACACACACGTATCGGCACATATTCCGGGGTGCCCTTTGGGGTCGGTAATATGGGATACGTGGAGGCATAACCCCAACTTTTATCTATAGAGGTTTTAAACATGGCAACTGTTTCCATGCGCGACATGCTCAAGGCTGGTGTTCACTTTGGTCACCAGACCCGTTACTGGAACCCGAAAATGAAGCCTTTCATCTTCGGCGCGCGTAACAAAGTTCACATCATCAACCTTGAGAAAACTGTACCGATGTTCAACGAAGCGCTGGCTGAACTGAACAAGATCTCTTCTCGTAAAGGTAAAATCCTTTTCGTTGGTACTAAGCGCGCTGCAAGCGAAGCGGTAAAAGACGCTGCTAACAGCTGCGACCAGTTCTTCGTGAACCATCGCTGGCTGGGCGGTATGCTGACTAACTGGAAAACCGTTCGTCAGTCTATCAAACGTCTGAAAGACCTGGAAACTCAGTCCCAGGACGGTACTTTCGACAAGCTGACCAAGAAAGAAGCGCTGATGCGCACTCGTGAGCTGGACAAGCTGGAAAACAGCCTGGGCGGTATCAAAGACATGGGCGGCCTGCCGGACGCGTTGTTCGTTATCGACGCTGACCACGAGCACATCGCAATCAAAGAAGCAAACAACCTGGGTATTCCGGTATTTGCTATCGTTGATACTAACTCCGATCCGGACGGCGTTGACTTCGTTATCCCGGGTAACGACGACGCAATCCGTGCAGTTAGCCTGTACCTGAGCGCTGTTGCTGCTACCGTTCGTGAAGGCCGTTCTCAGGATCTGGCTTCTCAGGCGGAAGAAAGCTTCGTAGAAGCTGAATAATAAGGCATACCCTTATTTAGTACCGTGTATAAATAGGGGCCTCTTAGCGGCCCCTTTTTCACTTTCAAATCTGTCTGGTTCCTGGAACCGGGCAGATCACATCTCCCGAGGATTAAAGAATGGCTGAAATTACCGCATCCCTGGTAAAAGAGCTGCGCGAGCGTACTGGCGCAGGCATGATGGATTGCAAAAAAGCGCTGACTGAAGCGAACGGCGACATCGAGCTGGCAATCGAAAACATGCGTAAATCCGGTGCTATTAAAGCAGCGAAAAAAGCAGGCAACGTTGCAGCTGACGGCGTCATCATTACCAAAATCGATGGCACCTACGGCATCATTCTGGAAGTTAACTGCCAGACTGACTTCGTTGCTAAAGATGGTGGCTTCCAGGCATTTGCTAACAAAGTTCTGGATGCTGCAGTTGCTGGCAAAATCACCGACGTTGAAGTTCTGAAAGCACAGTTCGAAGAAGAACGCGTTGCGCTGGTTGCTAAAATCGGTGAGAACATCAACATCCGTCGCGTGTCTTCCCTGGAAGGCGAAGTACTGGGTTCTTACCAGCACGGCGCGCGTATCGGTGTTCTGGTTGCTGCTAAAGGCGCGAGCGAAGAGCTGGTTAAACAGCTGGCTATGCACATCGCTGCAAGCAAGCCTGAATTCGTTAAGCCGGAAGACGTTTCCGCTGAAGTGGTAGAAAAAGAGTACCAGGTTCAGCTGGATATCGCCATGCAGTCTGGCAAGCCGAAAGAAATCGCAGAGAAAATGGTTGAAGGCCGCATGAAGAAATTCACCGGCGAAGTTTCTCTGACCGGTCAGCCGTTCGTTATGGATCCGAGCAAATCTGTTGCTCAACTGCTGAAAGAGCATAACGCTGACGTGACTGGCTTCATCCGCTTTGAAGTGGGCGAAGGCATTGAGAAAGTTGAGACTGACTTTGCAGCAGAAGTTGCTGCGATGTCCAAGCAGTCTTAATTTTCAAAAGGAGCCGCCTGAGGGCGGCTTCTTTTTGCGCCTAATGTGTAAATTCAGCCAACCGCTATAGTGGGCACGCTGAAAAGCGACGTACAATGTCGCCGGAATTAACTCATCTCATTCGTTGACAGTCTCAGGAAAGAAACATGGCTACCAATGCAAAACCCGTCTACAAACGTATTCTGCTTAAGTTAAGTGGCGAAGCTCTGCAAGGCTCAGAAGGCTTCGGTATTGATGCGAGCATACTTGACCGCATGGCTCAGGAAATTAAAGAACTGGTTGAGCTGGGTATTCAGGTTGGCGTAGTGATTGGTGGCGGTAACCTTTTCCGTGGTGCTGGTCTGGCGAAAGCAGGTATGAACCGCGTTGTGGGCGACCACATGGGCATGCTGGCAACGGTCATGAACGGCCTTGCAATGCGTGATGCACTTCATCGCGCCTATGTGAACGCCCGCCTGATGTCAGCGATTCCGCTGAACGGCGTGTGTGATAACTACAGCTGGGCAGAAGCAATTAGCCTGCTGCGTAACAACCGCGTAGTGATTCTTTCCGCGGGTACCGGTAACCCATTCTTTACTACCGATTCCGCTGCCTGCCTGCGCGGTATTGAAATTGAAGCCGATGTGGTGCTGAAAGCGACCAAAGTCGACGGTGTCTTTACCGCCGATCCGGCCAAGGATCCTTCTGCAACCATGTACGATCAGCTGACCTACAGCGAAGTGCTGGATAAAGAGCTGAAAGTGATGGATCTTGCTGCCTTTACCCTGGCCCGCGACCACAAATTGCCGATTCGCGTATTCAATATGAATAAGCCTGGCGCGCTGCGTCGCGTGGTGATGGGCGAAAAAGAAGGCACATTAATTACGGAGTAATTCCCGTCGGCGCCAAATACGGGTAATATTCGGCCTTACTTTTTCGGGTTTTTGACCCGATGGTTTTCAACATGCTCGGTGGACGGAATGCTGCGGCTGATTCCTCAGCCTGAAGGACGCTGAGCATAAACATGACTATACTTAGCTCACTTTTGCAGTGGGCGACCGTCTGGTCTGTCTGAGACAAGTTTTCAAGGATTCGTAACGTGATTAGCGATATCAGAAAAGATGCTGAAGTACGCATGGAGAAATGCGTCGAAGCGTTCAAAACCCAAATCAGCAAAATACGCACGGGTCGTGCTTCTCCCAGCCTGCTGGATGGCATTATCGTGGAATACTACGGCACGCCGACCCCGCTGCGCCAGCTGGCTAGCGTAACGGTAGAAGACTCCCGCACGCTGAAGATCAACGTTTTCGATCGCTCCATGAGCCCGGCCGTTGAAAAAGCGATTATGGCTTCCGACCTCGGTCTGAACCCAAGCTCCGCGGGAAGCGATATCCGCGTTCCGCTGCCGCCGCTGACCGAAGAACGTCGTAAAGATCTGACCAAAATCGTGCGTGGTGAAGCTGAACAGGCGCGCGTTGCCGTACGTAACGTTCGTCGCGATGCCAACGACAAAGTAAAAGCACTGCTGAAAGAGAAAGAGATCAGCGAAGATGACGATCGCCGTTCTCAGGAAGATGTGCAGAAAATGACTGATGCTGCTATCAAAAAAGTCGATGCGGCGCTGGCGGATAAAGAAGCGGAACTGATGCAGTTCTGATTCTCTGCCGACACGCGGGTCTGACTATCGACCTGCGTAAAATCTGAAACGCCGTACAGGAGACCGTACGCTCAATTTTCGGGATTGCGTTCAGACGGCTGGCCTTGTAGCCTTTGGCACCATGTCAAAGGCGCTGCGCCTCCGCTCTGCCATCCGATCATTGATGCACAAGGGTTTGCTGGCGGCGTTTTGCTTTTAATCCTGTCTACCTTTTCTGGACGCCTCATGAAGCAATTAACCGTTCTCGGTTCGACCGGTTCTATCGGCTGCAGCACGCTGGACGTGGTGCGCCATAATCCAGATAGTTTTTCTGTCACTGCGCTGGTCGCCGGGAAAAATGTCGACCGTATGGTTGAACAATGTCTGGAATTCTCCCCTCGTTACGCGGTAATGGATGATGCGCGCAGCGCTGAACTGCTGCGGTCAAAACTGCGCGAGCAGGGTAGCCGGACTGAGGTCATGAGCGGCCAGCAGGCTGCCGCGGAAGTGGCAGCGCTCGACGACGTTGACCAGGTCATGGCGGCGATTGTCGGCGCAGCGGGCCTGGTACCGACGCTTTCAGCTATTCGCGCGAGTAAAACGGTGTTGCTGGCGAACAAAGAGTCGCTGGTGACCTGCGGCCGTCTGTTTATGGAGGCCGTGCAGAGATACGGAGCGCGTTTGTTACCGGTAGATAGCGAGCACAATGCGATTTTTCAGAGTATGCCGGAAACAGTTCAACAGGATCTGGGGTACGCTGATTTAACCCAAAACGGCGTGTCGTCGATTCTGCTAACGGGCTCCGGTGGTCCTTTCCGCGAAACGGCGATTTCGGAACTGGCGGTGATGACCCCCGATCGGGCATGTAAGCATCCAAACTGGTCCATGGGGCGCAAGATTTCTGTCGACTCCGCCACCATGATGAACAAGGGGCTGGAGTATATCGAAGCCCGCTGGTTGTTTAATGCATCTGCGCAGCAGATGGAAGTTCTGATTCATCCGCAATCGGTGATTCATTCGATGGTGCGCTATCAGGATGGGAGCGTGCTGGCGCAGCTCGGCGAGCCGGATATGCGGACGCCGATTGCCCATACGATGGGCTGGCCAAAGCGTCTCAACTCAGGAGCAAAACCGTTGGATTTTTGTCAACTGAGCAACCTGAGCTTCTCCGCGCCGGACTATGCGCGTTATCCCTGCCTGAAGCTGGCAATGGACGCGTTTGATGTGGGGCAGGCGGCGACAACCGCGCTGAATGCGGCAAACGAAGTCTCGGTCGCGGCATTCCTCAACGGTGATATTCGCTTTACCGATATTGCGGCAATCAATCAGTCGGTCTTGGATCAACAGACGCTAAATGAACCGCAAAGTATTGATGAAGTACTGGCTATTGACGCTATGGCCCGAGCAAGCGCAGGTCGGCTGCTAGCGGCGCAGCGCAAATTCTGATACTCGTTGTGATATTTGTGGGCGCATGGCTTCGGTGATATAGTCTGCGCCATCCGATCGTTGCATTTTGGTGTGAAAGATTACGGTGGCCGTGGCAAGACACGGCTTTTTTGCGTAAAGCTTTTGGTTGTTCTCTGCGATTGGCCGTAGCTCCGGCACCGGATAAAAATGCGTATCCAGCGCTGACCGGTGGCCCGTGTTTAGTAGCTTAGCTAATCCTTATTATGGACTTAAAACGCGTTATGTTGTCTGCTAATCAAACTGTCAGCGAAATGTTGCCTGCGCATGGCTGTCGTCATGTCGCCATTATTATGGACGGCAACGGTCGCTGGGCTAAACGGCAAGGAAAAATCCGCGCCTTTGGCCATAAAGCCGGCGCGAAGTCTGTTCGTCGCGCCGTCTCATTCGCGGCTAATAATGGTATTGAAGCGTTGACGTTATACGCGTTCAGCAGTGAAAACTGGAATCGCCCGGCGCAGGAAGTCAGCGCGCTGATGGAGCTGTTTGTCTGGGCACTGGATAGCGAAGTAAAAAGTCTGCACAGGCACAATGTGCGCCTGCGTATCATCGGCGAGACCACGCGATTCAATGCGCGTTTACAGGAACGTATTCGCAAAGCGGAAGCGCTTACTGAGAACAACACCGGTTTGACTCTGAACATTGCCGCCAATTACGGCGGCCGCTGGGATATCGTTCAGGGCGTTCGTCATCTGGCCAAACAGGTACAAGACGGGTTACTCCAGCCCGAACAAATCACGGAAGAGATGCTGAGCCAGCAGGTGTGCATGCATGAACTGGCTCCCGTAGATTTAGTTATTAGGACCGGGGGAGAGCACCGCATTAGTAACTTTTTGATTTGGCAAATTGCCTATGCCGAACTTTACTTTACGGATGTTCTTTGGCCCGATTTCGCTGAACAGGACTTTGAAGGTGCACTCCATGCCTTTGTTAATCGAGAGCGTCGTTTCGGCGGCACTGAGCCGGGTGGCAGCAATGCCTGATGGGGGTCACTTTTGCTGAAGTATCGCCTGATTTCTGCTTTCGTCTTAATCCCCGTCGTTATTGCGGCGCTTTTTCTATTGCCGCCTGCGGGCTTTGCCATCGTCACGCTGGTAGTCTGTATGCTCGCCGCGTGGGAGTGGGGGCAATTTAGCGGTTTCACTTCAACGACGCAGCGAGTCTGGCTGTCGGTGCTTTGCGGTCTGCTGCTGGCGCTGATGCTATTCCTGATGCCGGAATACCATTATGACGTTCATCAACCGCTGGTTGAGGGAGCGCTGTGGGCATCATTCGGCTGGTGGATAGTCGCGCTGCTTCTGGTTCTGACTTACCCCGCTTCTGCGGCCTTCTGGCGCAATTCAAAAACGCTCCGTCTGATATTCGGCATCCTGACCATTGTCCCGTTTTTTTGGGGCATGCTGGCGCTGCGAGCGTGGCATTACGCCGACGATCATTACAGCGGTGCGCTGTGGTTACTTTACGTGATGATTCTGGTCTGGGGCGCTGATTCCGGCGCCTATATGTTCGGGAAAATGTTCGGTAAGCATAAGCTGGCGCCGAAGGTTTCTCCGGGTAAAACCTGGCAGGGTTTTTTCGGCGGGCTGTTAACGGCTGCGGTTATCTCCTGGGCTTACGGCTGGTGGGCCCATCTGGACGTGACGCCGACGGTCCTGCTGGTGTGTTCGGTTGTGGCGGCCCTGGCCTCGGTACTGGGCGATCTGACCGAAAGCATGTTTAAACGCGAAGCTGGCATCAAAGATAGCGGAAATCTGATTCCCGGACACGGCGGTATCCTCGATCGTATCGATAGCCTGACGGCTGCGGTACCTGTGTTTGCTTGTCTACTCTTGTTGGTTTTCAGGACGATTTGACGGAAGGTTTTATGCTGAGCGTTCTCTGGAATTTGGCTGCTTTTATTATTGCGTTGGGCGTGCTGATCACCGTCCATGAATTTGGCCATTTCTGGGTAGCTCGCCGCTGCGGTATCCGCGTTGAGCGTTTTTCTATTGGCTTTGGCAAAGCGCTGTGGCGCCGTTTTGATAAGCAGGGAACGGAATTTATTATCGCCCTTATCCCATTGGGCGGTTATGTCAAAATGCTCGATGAGCGCGTTGAGCCGGTGGCGCCCGAGATGCGCCACTGCGCGTTCAACAACAAAACCGTGGGTCAGCGTGCCGCGGTAATTGCCGCAGGGCCGATTGCCAACTTCCTTTTTGCCATTTTTGCCTGGTGGCTGGTCTTTATCATCGGTGTTCCCGGCGTGCGACCAGTCGTTGCCGATATCGCTCCTGACTCTATTGCCGCGCAAGCACAAATTGCAAAAGGAATGGAACTTAAAGCGATAGATGGCATCGAAACGCCTGATTGGGATGCAGTACGTATGGCGCTGGTGGCAAAGATTGGCGATCGGCAAACAATAGTTACCGTCGCCCCTTTCGGGACCAATCAACGCCAGGATAAAATCCTCGATCTGCAGCGTTGGGCGTTTGAGCCGGATAAACAAGATCCGGTTGCTTCGTTAGGCATTCAGCCCCGCAGCGCGCAGATTGATACCGTTCTGGCTGAAGTACAATCTAACTCGGCGGCGCAGAAGGCGGGTTTGCAAGCGGGCGACAGGATCGTTAAAGTCGATGGTCAACCGTTAACGCAGTGGATGACGTTTGTTAATCTGGTGCGTGATAATCCGGGTAAGGCGTTAGTTCTGGACATCGAGCGGCAGGGTAGCCCCCTGTCGGTAACCTTGACGCCGGATACGAAGTCTACCAAAGGTAAAGCTGAGGGGTTTGCAGGGGTCGTACCTAAGGTCATCCCGCTGCCTGATGAATATAAGACAGTGCGTCAGTACGGGCCGTTTGCCGCCATCGCTGAAGCCACGGATAAAACCTGGCAGCTGATGTCGTTAACGGTCAAGATGCTGGGCAAATTGATAACCGGTGATGTCAAACTGAACAACCTCAGCGGGCCGATTTCTATCGCCCAGGGGGCTGGGATGTCAGCGGAGTTTGGGCTGATTTATTATCTGATGTTTCTTGCGCTCATCAGCGTGAACCTCGGAATAATCAACCTGTTCCCGCTTCCCGTTCTTGACGGGGGACATCTGCTGTTTTTGGCGATTGAAAAGCTGAAAGGCGGACCGGTATCCGAGCGAGTTCAAGACTTTAGTTATCGCATTGGCTCAATATTGCTGGTGCTGTTAATGGGGCTTGCACTTTTCAATGATTTCTCTCGGTTGTAAGAGAGTTTGTTAGGAAGAACGCATAATAACGATGGCGATGAAAAAGTTGCTCATAGCGTCGCTGCTGTTTAGCAGCGCAACCGTATACGGTGCTGACGGGTTCGTGGTGAAGGACATTCATTTCGAAGGCCTTCAGCGTGTCGCTGTTGGTGCGGCCCTCCTCAGTATGCCAGTGCGTCCTGGCGATACCGTAACCGATGATGATATCAGTAATACCATCCGTGCCCTGTTTGCCACCGGCAACTTTGAGGACGTTCGCGTTCTGCGCGATGGTGATACCCTGCTGGTGCAGGTGAAAGAGCGTCCAACGATTGCCAGCATCACTTTCTCCGGCAACAAGTCGGTTAAAGATGACATGCTCAAGCAAAACCTTGAGGCATCCGGCGTACGCGTAGGGGAATCTCTCGATCGCACCACGCTTGCTGATATCGAAAAGGGGCTGGAGGATTTCTACTATAGCGTCGGTAAGTATAGCGCCAGCGTTAAAGCTGTCGTGACGCCGCTGCCGCGTAACCGTGTCGACCTGAAACTGGTATTCCAGGAAGGCGTCTCAGCGAAAATCCAGCAGATCAATATCGTCGGCAATCATGCATTCAGCACCGATGAACTGATTTCTACCTTCCAGCTGCGCGATGAAGTGCCGTGGTGGAACGTGGTCGGCGATCGCAAATATCAGAAACAGAAGCTGGCGGGAGATCTCGAAACGCTGCGCAGCTACTATCTGGATCGCGGCTATGCTCGTTTCAACATTGACTCCACGCAGGTTAGCCTGACGCCGGATAAAAAAGGGATCTACATCACCATCAACATTACCGAAGGCGATCAGTACAAGCTTTCTGGCGTGCAGGTGACGGGAGACCTGGCAGGGCATTCGGCAGAAATCGAAGCGCTGACTAAAGTTGAACCGGGTGAGCTGTATAACGGCACCAAAGTGACCAAAATGGAGAATGACATTAAGAAACTCCTCGGTCGCTACGGTTACGCCTATCCGCGCGTTCAGTCCCAGCCGGAAATCAACGATAGTGATAAGACCGTGAAGCTGCACGTAAACGTCGATGCGGGTAACCGCTACTACGTGCGTAAAATTCGCTTCGAAGGCAACGATACCTCGAAAGATGCCGTTCTGCGTCGCGAAATGCGTCAGATGGAAGGTGCCTGGCTGGGCAGCGACCTGGTCGACCAGGGGAAAGATCGTCTGAATCGTCTGGGCTACTTTGAAACGGTTGATACCGATACGCAGCGCGTGCCGGGCAGCCCGGATCAGGTTGACGTGGTCTATAAAGTTAAAGAACGCAATACCGGTAGCTTTAACTTTGGCGTGGGTTACGGTACGGAAAGCGGCGTAAGCTTCCAGGCCGGCGTTCAGCAGGATAACTGGCTCGGTACCGGCTATTCTGTGGGAATTAACGGCACCAAAAACGATTACCAGACCTATACTGAACTGTCGGTGACGAACCCGTACTTTACCGTGGATGGCGTCAGCCTCGGCGGTCGTGTTTTCTATAACGACTTCGATGCTAACGATGCGGATCTGTCTGACTATACCAACAAGAGCTATGGTACAGATATTACGCTGGGCTTCCCGGTCAACGAGTACAATTCGCTGCGCGCGGGTCTCGGCTATGTGCATAACAAGCTGTCCAATATGCAGCCTCAGGTTGCTATGTGGCGTTATCTGAACTCAATGGGCCAAACGCCGAATGATACGAACGACCGAAACTCGTTCAGCGCTGACGACTTCACCTTCAACTACGGCTGGACGTATAACAAGCTCGACCGGGGCTTCTTCCCGACCGAAGGTTCACGCGTCAACCTGAACGGTAAAGTGACGATTCCGGGTTCGGATAACGAATACTACAAAGCGACGCTGGATACCGCGACCTATGTACCGATCGACGACGATCATAAGTGGGTGGTATTAGGTCGAACCAGATGGGGTTATGGTGACGGTATTGGTAGTAAAGAAATGCCGTTCTATGAGAACTTCTATGCCGGTGGTTCAAGTACCGTGCGTGGCTTCCAGTCCAACACTATCGGTCCGAAGGCTGTTTATAAACCAGCCAGCAGCCGCCATGATGGTGATGATGGATACGATAACGAATGCGATTCTAACTCCGCAGGTCTATGTAAGTCTGATGATGCGGTGGGCGGTAACGCCATGGCGGTGGCCAGCCTTGAGCTGATTACTCCAACGCCGTTTATCAGCGATAAATATGCGAATTCGGTCCGTACTTCCTTCTTCTGGGATATGGGCACCGTGTGGGATACAAACTGGCAGAATACGGCGGATACGAGAGCCGCTGGTGTTCCTGACTATAGCGATCCGAACAACATTCGTATGTCTGCGGGTATCGCAGTGCAGTGGATGTCGCCGTTAGGACCGTTGGTATTCTCCTACGCTCAGCCGTTTAAAAAGTACGATGGAGACAAAGCTGAACAGTTCCAGTTTAACATCGGTAAAACATGGTAATTGTGTTGGCTACAATGGAATGTAAGTGCAGTTGCAGTATAGCGCTGACTATTGGCGATAACTGAGGTTATCGCCTGGCCACGCAAATAACGGTACCCCTGGGTACTCATGGGATGGTAAGGAGTTAATTGTGAAAAAGTGGTTATTAGCTGCAGGTCTGGGTTTAGCAATGGTAACTTCCGCTCAGGCGGCAGATAAGATTGCAATGGTTAACATGAACAGCCTGTTCCAGCAGGTTGCCCAGAAAACAGGCGTTTCTAACACGCTGGAAAACGAGTTTAAAGGCCGCGCGAGCGAGCTGCAGCGTATGGAAGGCGACCTGCAGTCTAAAATGCAGCGTCTGCAGTCCATGAAAGCGGGCTCTGACCGTACCAAACTGGAAAAAGACGTGATGGCTCAGCGCCAGACTTTCTCCCAGAAAGCGCAGTCTTTTGAACAGGATCGTGCACGTCGTTCTAACGAAGAGCGCGGCAAGCTGGTGACTCGTATCCAGAGCGCTGTGCAGAGCGTCGCTAAAGATCAGAGCATCGATCTGGTTGTTGACTCTAATGCCGTTGCATACAACAGCAGCGATGTAAAAGACATCACCGCTGATGTGCTGAAACAGGTTAAATAAGTAATGCCTTCAATTCGACTGGCTGATTTAGCCCAGCAGTTGGATGCAGAATTACACGGTGATGGCGATATCGTCATCACCGGCGTTGCGTCCATGCAGTCCGCGAAAGCGGGCCATATTACTTTCATGGTAAATCCTAAGTACCGTGAACACCTGGCCGCTTGCCAGGCATCTGCCGTCGTGATGACGCAGGATGATTTGCCTTTTGCCCACAGCGCCGCGCTGGTAGTGCGTAATCCCTACCTGACCTACGCGCGCATGGCTCAAATTCTTGATACCACGCCGCAGCCGGCGCAGGATATCGCGCCGAGCGCGGTCATCGATGCCACGGCGAAGCTGGGTACTCACGTAGCGATTGGCCCGAATGCCGTTATCGAGTCGGGTGTTATCCTCGGTGATAACGTGGTTATCGGCGCCGGTTGCTTCGTTGGGAAAAATACGAAAATAGGTGCCGGCTCGCGTTTATGGGCCAACGTCACCGTTTACCACGACATTGAGATCGGCGAGAATTGCCTGATTCAGTCCAGCACGGTGATTGGCGCAGATGGCTTCGGCTACGCGAACGATCGCGGCAACTGGGTTAAGATCCCGCAGCTGGGTCGCGTCATTATCGGCGATCGCGTGGAGATAGGCGCTTGTACGACCATCGATCGCGGTGCGCTGGACGACACCGTCATTGGTAACGGCGTGATTATTGATAACCAGTGTCAGATTGCGCACAACGTGGTAATTGGCGACAACACCGCAGTTGCTGGTGGCGTGATTATGGCGGGCAGCCTCAAGATTGGCCGCTACTGCATGATCGGCGGAGCCAGCGTGATCAACGGCCACATGGAAATCTGCGATAAAGTCACCGTCACGGGTATGGGGATGGTTATGCGACCGATCACCGAGCCAGGCGTTTACTCTTCAGGTATCCCGCTGCAGCCGAATAAGGTCTGGCGCAAGACCGCTGCGCTGGTACTGAATATTGATGATATGAGCAAGCGTCTCAAAGCCATTGAGCGCAAGGTTAATCAACAAGATTAGTGCTTCTCCAGCCACATTTAAATTTTCGGCCTGTTGCATTCATGAGATTGCCGCAGGCCGTGTTATTATTGCCTTTTAGTATATTTAGACAGGAAGAGTATTTTGACTACTGACACTCATACTCTGCACATTGAAGAGATTCTGGAACTGCTGCCTCACCGTTACCCGTTCCTGCTGGTCGATCGCGTGCTGGATTTTGAAGAAGGTCGTTTTCTACGCGCAGTAAAAAATGTTTCTGTAAATGAGCCGTTTTTCCAGGGGCACTTCCCTGGTAAGCCGATTTTACCGGGCGTACTGATTCTGGAAGCGATGGCCCAGGCTACCGGCATTCTGGCATTCAAAAGCGTTGGAAAACTGGAACCGGGCGAGCTGTATTATTTTGCCGGGATTGACGAAGCGCGTTTCAAACGTCCGGTCGTGCCTGGCGATCAGATGATTATGGAAGTCACTTTTGAGAAAACCCGTCGCGGCCTGACTCGTTTCAAAGGCGTTGCGACGGTGGACGGGAAAGTGGTTTGCGAAGCAACGATGATGTGTGCCCGTAGCCGGGAGGCCTGATACGTGATTGATAAAACCGCCTTTATTCATCCTACCGCCATTGTAGAAGAAGGCGCCGTTATTGGCGCTAACGTCCACATTGGCCCGTTTTGTATTGTTGGCGCTAACGTCGAAATCGGCGAAGGCACCGTACTGAAATCTCACGTTGTCATCAACGGTCATACCAAAATTGGCCGCGACAACGAGATCTATCAGTTCGCTTCCATCGGTGAAGTTAACCAGGATCTGAAATATGCTGGCGAACCGACCCGCGTGGAAATTGGCGATCGCAACCGCATCCGCGAAAGCGTCACCATTCATCGTGGCACAGTACAGGGCGGTGGATTAACGAAGGTGGGCAGCGATAACCTGCTGATGATCAACGCCCACGTGGCGCATGATTGTACGCTTGGCGACCGCTGTATTCTGGCTAATAACGCCACCCTCGCAGGTCATGTTTCGCTGGATGATTTTGTTATCATCGGCGGCATGACTGCCGTGCATCAGTTCTGCATTATTGGCGCGCACGTGATGGTGGGCGGCTGCTCCGGCGTAGCGCAAGACGTTCCGCCGTTCGTTATTGCTCAGGGCAACCACGCAACGCCGTTTGGCGTTAACATCGAAGGGTTGAAGCGTCGCGGCTTCAGCCGTGAGGCGATCACTGCGATTCGTAACGCCTATAAGCTACTGTACCGCAGCGGTAAAACGCTGGATGAAGCGAAAGCCGAGATCGCCGAACTGGCGACACAGTATCCTGAAGTGCAGACATTTACCGACTTCTTTGCTCGCTCCACGCGCGGCCTGATTCGTTAATGGCTGAATCACGTCCCCTGACGATTGCCCTGGTCGCCGGAGAAACCTCCGGCGATATTCTTGGTGCCGGTCTTATTCGCGCGCTCAAAGCCCGTATGCCTGATGCTCGTTTTGTAGGCGTTGCCGGGCCGTTAATGCAGGCGGAAGGCTGCGAGGCCTGGTACGAGATGGAAGAGCTGGCGGTGATGGGCATTGTTGAAGTGCTGGGACGCCTGCGTCGACTGCTGCACATTCGCGCCGATCTCACCCGACGTTTTACCGAGCTTAAACCAGACGTGTTCGTCGGTATTGATGCGCCTGACTTCAATATCACCCTCGAAGGTAATCTGAAGAAGCAGGGTATCAAAACGATCCATTACGTCAGCCCATCGGTTTGGGCATGGCGGCAAAAACGCGTTTTCAAAATTGGCAGATCCACCGATCTGGTTCTGGCATTCCTGCCTTTCGAAAAAGCGTTTTATGACAAATTTAACGTTCCCTGCCGGTTTATCGGCCACACGATGGCGGATGCGATGCCGCTGGACCCGGACAAAGACGCGGCGCGCGACCGTTTGGGGATCGCGCGTGACGTACACTGCCTGGCGCTGCTGCCGGGTAGCCGTGGGGCAGAAGTCGAGATGCTCAGCGCCGACTTCCTGAAAACGGCGCAAATCCTGCGAGAATATTATCCCGATCTGGAAGTGGTCGTTCCGCTGGTCAACGCGAAGCGGCGGGAACAGTTTGAGCGTATCAAGGCGGAAACGGCGCCGGAGCTGGCCGTTCATCTACTGGATGGGCGGGCTCGCGATGCAATGATCGCCAGCGATGCTGCGCTGCTGGCCTCCGGCACGGCTGCACTGGAGTGTATGCTGGCTAAGTGCCCGATGGTAGTTGGTTATCGGATGAAGCCCTTTACCTTCTGGCTGGCGAAACGGCTGGTGAAGACCGACTACGTGTCGTTACCGAACTTACTGGCCGGGCGTGAACTGGTTAAAGAGCTGCTGCAGGATGAATGCCGACCGCAGGCGCTGGCGGAGGCGCTGAAGCCGCTGCTGGCCGACGGTAAAACCAGCCACGATATGCATGAAACCTTCCGCGCGCTGCATCAGCAGATCCGCTGCAACGCTGATGAGCAGGCGGCGGATGCAGTTCTGGAGTTAGCAAAATGATGGAATTCGTGTATCCGCATACCCATCTGGTTGCGGGAGTCGATGAAGTCGGACGCGGTCCGCTGGTTGGCGCGGTGGTGACGGCTGCGGTGATACTCGATCCGGCCAGACCGATTGTGGGTCTTAATGACTCGAAAAAGCTCAGCGAAAAACGGCGCCTGGCGCTATTTGATGAGATCAAAGAAAAAGCGCTGTGCTGGAGCCTGGGTCGGGCGGAGCCGCATGAAATCGATGAACTGAATATTTTACACGCGACCATGCTGGCCATGCAGCGCGCCGTCGCGGGTTTGCGCGTCTCCCCGGAATTTGTTCTTATTGATGGTAACCGCTGTCCGCCGCTGCCCGTACCTTCGCTGGCGGTTGTCAAAGGCGATAGCCGGGTGGCGGAAATCAGCGCCGCGTCGATTCTGGCGAAAGTCACGCGCGATGCGGAAATGGCCGCGCTGGATCGGCAATTTCCACAGTACGGCTTTGCACAACATAAAGGTTATCCCACCGCTTTTCATCTGCAAAAGCTGCTGGAACATGGCGTTATCGAGCAATACCGGCGCAGTTTTGGCCCGGTGAAACGCGCGCTGGGCCTGGCGTCCTGAACTGACACGCAAGCACTAAAGTAACGCGGAATCTGAAGATGGCTGAACCACGTTTCGTACACCTGCGGGTGCACAGCGACTATTCCATGATCGATGGTCTGGCGAAAACCGGACCGTTAGTAAAAAAGGCGGCCGCGCTCGGCATGCCTGCGCTGGCGATCACTGATTTTACCAACCTCTGCGGGCTGGTGAAGTTCTACGGAACGGGACACGGCGCCGGAATTAAACCCATAGTCGGGGCCGATTTCCACGTCCAGAGCGATCTGCTCGGCGATGAACTGAGCCAGCTTACGGTATTGGCTGCGAATAATACTGGCTATCAAAACCTGACGCTGCTGATCTCCAAAGCCTATCAGCGCGGCTACGGCGCAGCGGGCCCGATTATCGATCGCGACTGGTTGATCGAATTAAAAGAAGGCTTAATTCTGCTCTCCGGCGGGCGTATGGGCGACGTGGGCCGTAGTCTGCTGCGCGGCAATATGGCACTGGTGGATCAGTGCGTTGATTTTTATGCGCAGCATTTCCCTGATTGCTATTTCCTTGAGCTCATTCGCACCGGCCGCCAGGATGAAGAGTCTTATCTGCATGCGGCGGTGAAGCTGGCGGAAACTCGCGGCTTACCGGTGGTGGCAACCAACGACGTTCGCTTCCTTGAGCCGGGCGACTTCGATGCTCATGAAATCCGCGTGGCCATCCACGACGGCTTTACCCTCGACGATCCAAAGCGTCCGCGCAACTACTCGCCGCAGCAGTATATGCGCAGCGAAGAAGAGATGTGCGAGCTCTTTTCCGATATACCCGAAGCGCTGGAAAACAGCGTTGAGATCGCCAAACGCTGTAACGTGACCGTGCGCCTTGGTGAATACTTCCTGCCGCAGTTCCCGACCGGGGATATGACCACCGAAGATTATCTGGTTAAGAAATCCAAAGAGGGTCTGGAAGAGCGCCTGGAATTCCTGTTCCCCGATCCGGAAGAGCGGATTAAACGCCGTCCTGAATATGATGAGCGTCTGGATGTTGAGCTGCAGGTGATTAACCAGATGGGGTTCCCTGGTTACTTCCTGATCGTGATGGAGTTTATCCAGTGGTCGAAGGATAACGGCGTGCCGGTGGGGCCAGGACGTGGTTCCGGTGCCGGGTCGCTGGTGGCTTACGCGCTGAAAATTACTGACCTCGACCCGCTGGAATTTGACCTGCTGTTCGAACGTTTCCTTAATCCGGAACGTGTCTCCATGCCCGACTTCGACGTTGACTTCTGCATGGAGAAACGCGACCAGGTGATTGAGCACGTTGCGGACATGTACGGTCGCGATGCGGTTTCGCAGATTATTACCTTTGGTACCATGGCGGCGAAGGCGGTAATCCGCGACGTTGGCCGCGTGCTTGGTCACCCGTACGGCTTCGTTGACCGTATTTCCAAGCTGGTGCCGCCAGACCCGGGGATGACGCTGGCGAAAGCGTTTGAAGCCGAACCGCAGCTGCCGGAAATTTACGAGGCGGATGAAGAGGTTAAAGCGCTGATCGACATGGCGCGTAAGCTCGAAGGGGTCACCCGTAACGCCGGTAAACACGCAGGCGGGGTGGTGATCGCGCCGACGAAAATTACCGATTTTGCCCCGCTATACTGCGATGAAGCGGGCCAGCATCCGGTTACCCAGTTTGATAAAAACGATGTCGAATATGCCGGGCTGGTAAAGTTCGACTTCCTCGGTTTGCGTACGCTCACCATCATTAACTGGGCGCTGGAGATGATCAACGCCCGCCGCGAGAAGAACGGCGAGGGGCCGCTGGATATCGCCGCTATTCCGCTCGACGATAAAAAAAGCTTCGACATGCTGCAGCGCTCGGAAACCACCGCCGTCTTCCAGCTTGAATCGCGCGGCATGAAGGATCTGATTAAGCGTCTGCAGCCCGACTGCTTCGAAGATATGATCGCCCTGGTGGCCCTGTTCCGTCCGGGGCCGCTGCAGTCGGGGATGGTGGATAACTTTATCGACCGTAAACACGGCCGTGAAGAGATATCGTATCCGGACGTACAGTGGCAGCATGAATGTCTGAAACCGGTACTGGAGCCAACCTATGGCATTATCCTGTACCAAGAACAGGTCATGCAGATCGCCCAGGAGCTTTCCGGCTATACCCTCGGCGGCGCGGATATGCTGCGTCGTGCGATGGGTAAGAAAAAACCGGAAGAGATGGCCAAGCAGCGTTCTGTCTTCGAAGAAGGCGCGAAGAAAAATGGCGTTGACGGCGAGCTGGCGATGAAGATCTTTGACCTGGTGGAGAAATTCGCCGGTTATGGCTTTAACAAATCGCACTCTGCCGCTTATGCTTTAGTGTCCTATCAGACGCTGTGGCTGAAGGCGCACTATCCGGCTGAATTTATGGCGGCGGTGATGACCGCGGATATGGATAACACCGAAAAAGTCGTCGGCCTCGTGGATGAGTGCTGGCGGATGGGGCTGAAGATTCTGCCGCCGGATATTAACTCCGGCCTGTACCATTTCCACGTTAACGACGATGGCGAAATCGTTTATGGTATCGGCGCGATTAAAGGCGTCGGCGAAGGTCCGATTGAAGCGATCATTGAAGCCCGTAATCAGGGCGGCTATTTCCGCGAACTGTTCGATCTTTGCGCGCGTACGGATATTAAAAAACTCAACCGTCGGGTGCTGGAAAAACTGATCATGTCCGGGGCCTTTGACCGCCTCGGGCCGCATCGCGCGGCGTTAATGAATTCGCTGGGCGACGCGCTGAAGGCTGCCGATCAGCACGCGAAAGCCGAAGCTATCGGTCAGGCGGACATGTTCGGCGTGCTGGCGGAAGAGCCGGAGCAAATCGAGCAGTCCTACGCCAGCTGCCAGCCGTGGCCGGAACAGGTGGTGCTGGATGGCGAAAGGGAGACCCTGGGGTTGTACCTGACCGGGCACCCGATTAACCAGTATTTGAAAGAGATCGAACGCTACGTTGGCGGCGTACGACTCAAAGACATGCATCCGACCGATCGTGGTAAAGTGACCACGGCGGCGGGGCTCGTTATTGCCGCGCGGGTCATGGTCACCAAGCGCGGCAATCGTATCGGCATCTGTACGCTGGATGACCGTTCCGGGCGTCTGGAGGTGATGCTATTCACCGACGCTCTGGATAAATACCAGCAGCTGCTGGAAAAAGACCGCATACTTATCGTCAGCGGACAGGTCAGCTTTGATGACTTCAGCGGGGGGCTTAAAATGACCGCTCGTGAAGTCATGGACATTGACGAAGCCCGGGAAAAATATGCTCGCGGGCTTGCTATCTCGCTGACGGACAGGCAAATTGATGACCAGCTTTTAAACCGACTCCGTCAGTCTCTGGAACCCCACCGTTCGGGAACTATTCCAGTACACCTCTATTATCAGAGGGCGGATGCACGCGCGCGGTTGCGTTTTGGCGCAACATGGCGCGTCTCTCCGAGCGATCGTTTACTTAACGATCTGCGTGGCCTTATCGGCTCGGAGCAGGTGGAACTGGAGTTTGACTAATACAGGAATACTATGAGTCTGAATTTCCTTGATTTTGAACAGCCGATTGCAGAGCTGGAAGCGAAAATCGATTCTCTGACTGCGGTTAGCCGTCAGGATGAGAAACTGGATATTAATATCGATGAAGAAGTGCATCGCCTGCGTGAAAAGAGCGTAGAGCTGACGCGCAAGATCTTCGCCGATCTTGGTGCATGGCAGGTTGCCCAGCTGGCCCGCCATCCACGTCGCCCATACACCCTGGATTATGTCCGCCTGGCTTTCGACGAATTCGACGAACTGGCCGGCGATCGCGCCTACGCCGATGATAAAGCTATCGTTGGCGGGATTGCGCGTCTGGACGGGCGTCCGGTGATGATTATCGGCCACCAGAAAGGGCGTGAAACCAAAGAGAAAATTCGCCGCAACTTCGGTATGCCGGCGCCGGAAGGCTATCGTAAAGCGCTGCGTCTGATGGAAATGGCCGAGCGCTTTAAAATGCCGATCATTACCTTCATCGACACCCCTGGTGCTTATCCAGGCGTCGGGGCGGAAGAACGCGGCCAGTCTGAAGCGATTGCTCGCAACCTGCGTGAAATGTCCCGTCTGAGCGTGCCGGTTATCTGCACCGTTATCGGTGAAGGCGGCTCCGGCGGCGCGCTGGCGATTGGCGTCGGTGATAAAGTGAATATGCTGCAGTACAGCACCTATTCCGTTATCTCCCCGGAAGGCTGTGCGTCCATTCTATGGAAAAGCGCTGACAAAGCGCCGTTGGCCGCTGAAGCGATGGGAATTGTTGCTCCGCGTCTGAAAGAGCTGAAGCTCATTGACTCCATCATTCCTGAACCGCTGGGCGGCGCGCATCGTAATCCGGAAGCGATGGCAGCCTCACTGAAAGAACAGCTGTTGGCCGATCTGGCTGACCTCGACGTGCTTGGCGAGGAAGAACTGCTGAACCGCCGCTACCAACGCCTGATGAGCTACGGCTACGCCTGATTATTGATCTCATTTTTCAACGCTAAGGGTCGGATTTTCCGGCCCTTTTTTATGTGTTGTTTATTGAGATGACGTGAGAAGAACAAGAGCTAATGTGATTAGCCGATGATGCCGCACTCCCTTAAAACAGTAGCGACTGCCTGGTACTGCAACCCGGCAGGCCGTTAACAAGGATAAAGGAGAAGTTCTATGGCATTGCACAAAACCGTCGCGATAAGCGCCGTGGCCGCAGGGATCATGTTAAGCCTGGGGGCCGCACAGGCTGCACCGCTGCTGGGCGCAACGGAAGCGACAACCATGAAAGCGAGCGACCTGGCCGCTAAAGAAAAAGCCTTAACCGACTTTCCGCTGATGGAGTCGGTTAAATCATCAATTCAAACCCTGCCTAACAGCGAAGTGGAGAAAATCGCACCGGGCCTGGCGAGCAACCCGGCGAACGTTAAGCGTGTGGAAAGCATCCTTTCAGAACAGGATTGGGAATATCTGTTCCCGATGCGCGCCGCAGAATATACCTACTCTAATTTTCTGAAAGCTATTGGTAAATTCCCTGCCGTGTGCGGAACCTATACCGACGGACGCGACAGCGATGCCATCTGCCGTAAATCGCTGGCAACCATGTTTGCCCACTTTGCTCAGGAGACCGGCGGCCATGAAAGCTGGCGTGATATTCCCGAATGGCGTCAGGCGCTGGTTTATCTGCGTGAGGTTGGCTGGGTTGAAGGTCAGAAGGGCGGCTATAACGGCGAATGCGATCCCTCTATCTGGCAGGGGCAGACCTGGCCATGCGGTAAAGATAAAGACGGCGACTACCTGAGCTACTTCGGCCGCGGAGCGAAACAGCTGTCCTATAACTACAACTATGGTCCGTTCTCCGATGCAATGTACGATGGCGACGTTCGTCCTCTGCTGGATAAACCGGAGCTGGTGGCGGATACCTGGATGAACCTGGCGAGCGCCGTCTTTTTCTTCGTTTATCCGCAGCCGCCGAAGCCCTCTATGCTGCACGTCATCGACGGAACCTGGGTTCCAAACGATCATGATAAAGCAAATGGCCTGGTCGAAGGCTTTGGGGTAACCATTCAGATTATCAACGGCGGCGTTGAGTGCGGCGGGGCGGAAGAGAACGCGCAGTCTCTTAACCGTATTGCTTACTACAAAGAGTTCGCAAACTACCTCAAAGTGCCGATTGCCGACGACGAAGTTCTCGGCTGTAAGAATATGAAGCAGTTCGATGAAGGCGGCGCGGGCGCATTGCCGATTTACTGGGAAGAGGATTGGGGATGGAGTCCGGACACCGCTGACGGCAAGACTAACGCCTGCCAGTTGGTGGGCTATCAGACGCCGTATACCGCTTTTAAAGAGGGCGACTATGCGAAGTGTGTGCAGAGCCACTTCAACGTCAATATCGTTGATGACAGCGGCCAGTCCGAGGATATTACGCCGGTCAAGCCTGACGATACCACACCTGCGCAGGAGACGAACGTGGCGCCGGTGGCTCGCATCGCCGGTCCGATTGGCGCAATTGAAGCTGGTGCCAGGGTTTCTCTGAGCGCGGAAGGTTCTACCGATGCGAACGGCGACAAGCTAAGCTACACCTGGATGTCTCAGGACGGCCAGACCCTTAGCGGACAGGATAAAGCCGTAATTACCTTCACCGCACCGGAAAAAGATCGCGATGCCCAGTATGTGGTTAGCCTGACGGTAAGCGACGGTTCGTTGTCCAGTACGGCAACTTACACTCTGAACGTCAAGGCCAAAGCCGCTGCTGCGGACGAAACGACGGATGGCAAAGATAGCGATACCATTAGCTATCCTTCCTGGAGCAGTACCCAGACATGGAAAGAGGGCGATATCGTCAATAACCACGGCGCGCTGTATCAGTGTAAACCGCTTCCGGAAGGAGCATGGTGCAACGTGGCGCCGACTTACTATGAGCCTGGCGCCGGCATTGCCTGGGGCGATGCGTGGAAGGCGTTGTAATAGAGATAAATCCGCCAGCGCTAAGCGCTGGCGGGGTGCTATTATGCTTTCCTTAGGTCAATTCCTGGAGGAAAGCGTGAATATTATTGCGATCATGGGTCCCCACGGCGTCTATTATAAAGACGAACCGATGAAAGAACTGGAAGCTGCCCTGCAACGGCAAGGTTTCCAGACCATCTGGCCGCAAAATAGCGCCGACCTTTTGCAGTTTATTGAGCATAATCCGCGGATCTGCGGAGTCATTTTCGATTGGGATGAGTACAGCGTGGATCTGTGCAGCGATATCAATCGCTTAAATGAGTATCTGCCGCTGTACGCCTTTATCAACGCCCATTCGACGATGGACGTCAGCAGTCAGGACCTGCGTATGACGCTATGGTTCTTTGAATATGCGCTGGGGCTTTCGGAAGAGATCGCTACCCGCATCGGTCAATACACCCGCGAATACCTCGACAACATCACCCCGCCGTTTACCCGGGCGCTGTTTAACTACGTACAGGAGGGAAAATATACCTTCTGTACGCCTGGACATATGGGCGGATCGGCCTATCAAAAAAGCCCGGTGGGTTGTCTGTTTTATGATTTCTTTGGCGGTAATACCTTAAAGGCAGACGTCTCTATTTCCGTGACGGAGCTGGGGTCGCTGCTCGATCATAGCGGCCCGCATCTGGAGGCCGAGGAGTATATTGCCCGCGCCTTCGGCGCCGAGCAGAGCTATATGGTTACCAACGGAACCTCGACGTCGAATAAAATTGTTGGTATGTATTCTGCCCCGGCGGGCAGCACCCTGCTTATCGATCGCAACTGCCATAAATCGTTGGCCCATTTACTGATGATGAGCGATGTGGTGCCGCTATGGCTGAAACCGACGCGCAACGCGCTAGGGATCCTCGGCGGCATACCCAAGCGTGAATTTACCCGCGATAGTATTCAACAAAAAGTCAACGCCACCGGCGGCGCCGGGTGGCCGGTTCATGCGGTGATCACTAACTCCACCTATGACGGGCTGCTGTATAACACGACCTGGATCAAAGAGACCCTCGACGTGCCGTCAATCCACTTTGACTCCGCCTGGGTACCCTACACTCATTTCCATCCGATCTATCAGGGGAAAAGCGGGATGAGCGGCGATCGCATCCCGGGCAAAGTGATCTTTGAAACGCAGTCGACGCACAAAATGCTGGCGGCGCTATCGCAGGCTTCGCTGATTCATATTAAAGGCAGCTACGATGAAGATACCTTCAATGAAGCCTTCATGATGCATACCTCGACCTCACCGAGCTACCCGATCGTTGCCTCTATTGAAACGGCGGCAGCCATGCTGCGGGGTAATTCCGGCAGGCGACTGATCCAGCGTTCGATTGAGCGGGCGCTGGATTTTCGTAAAGAGGTGCAGCGATTACGCGAGGAGTCTGACGGTTGGTTCTTTGATATCTGGCAGCCGGAAGAGATTGGTGAAGCGCAGTGCTGGCCGGTTTCGCCCGGTGAACAGTGGCACGGTTTTCAGGATGCCGATAGCGACCATATGTACCTCGATCCGGTGAAAGTGACGATTCTGACGCCCGGCATGGATGAGCAGGGTAATATGGATAATGAAGGTATACCGGCGGCGCTGGTGGCGAAATTCCTTGATGAGCGCGGCGTGGTCGTCGAGAAAACGGGCCCGTACAACCTGCTGTTCCTTTTTAGTATTGGTATAGATAAAACCCGAGCGATGGGACTGTTGCGCGGATTGACTGAGTTCAAACGCTCTTACGATCTCAATTTGCGAGTGAAAAATATGCTGCCGGATCTGTACGCTGAAGATCCGGATTTTTACCGCAATATGCGCATTCAGGATCTGGCGCAGGGTATTCATCGTCTGATTCGCCAGCACCAGCTCTCGCAGCTGATGCTTAGCGCCTTTGACGTCCTGCCGGAGATGAAAATGACGCCGCATCAGGCCTGGCAGCGGCAGATCAAAGGTGAAGTGGAAACTATCGAACTGGAAAATCTGGTCGGGCGTATTTCAGCGAATATGATCCTACCGTACCCGCCCGGCGTGCCGCTGTTGATGCCCGGTGAGATGATCGCCGAAGAGAGCCGCGCGGTGCTCAATTTCCTGCTCATGCTGTGCTCTATTGGTCGCCACTATCCGGGCTTCGAAACCGATATCCACGGCGCGAAACGCGATGAAGATGGGGTGTACTGGGTTCGAGTCTTAAAAAATGACTAAGCGCTTGCGCAATAATGAACTGAGCGAGTAACGTTGTTGGCTTCAACAGGAGGAGTGGTACCATGCTGGGTTTAAAACGGGTTCACCATATCGCTATCATTGCGACGGATTATGCGAAGAGTAAAGCGTTTTACTGCGACATCCTGGGGTTCACCCTGCAGGGGGAGTTTTATCGCGCAGAGCGTGATTCCTGGAAAGGCGATCTGGCGCTGAATGGTGAATATGTCATTGAACTGTTTTCATTCCCGTTTCCTCCCTCGCGTCCGAGTCGCCCCGAAGCCTGCGGGTTACGCCATCTGGCGTTTAGCGTCGATGATGTCGATGCCGCTGTGGCTCATCTTGAGGCGCACGGTGTGCCTTGTGAAGGGGTTCGTATCGACCCTTTTACCGGTAAGCGTTTCACCTTTTTTAACGATCCGGACGGGCTGCCGCTGGAGATTTATCAGCAGTAATTCTTGTCAGCGCGTGTTCTGGCGGGTAACGTGCCGAACACGCTTTCCTCAGTTAGTACTCTCATGATGATGATCCCGGACATTGCGCACACGCTTCAGCCGCACCGCCATTTTTTAGTGGCCTTTAGCGGCGGGCTGGATTCGAGCGTGCTTTTATATCGCCTGGTGCTCTGGCGCGAGCAGGATCCCACCGTTCGCCTGAGGGCGATACATATTCACCACGGGCTCAGCGCCAATGCCGACGACTGGGTGGCGCACTGCCAGCAAATGTGCCAGCAGTGGCAGGTGCCGCTTCTGGTAGAGCGGGTCGCGCTCGCCGATGAGGGGTTGGGAATTGAGGCTCATGCGCGCCAGGCGCGCTACCAGGCATTTCGTTCGGCGCTGGCGCCCGGCGAAGCGCTGGTGACCGCGCAGCATCTTGACGACCAGTGCGAAACCTTCCTGTTAGCCCTTAAGCGGGGAAGCGGCCCTACCGGGCTCTCGGCGATGGCCGGCGAGTCCGATTTTGCCGGGACGAAACTGCTGCGCCCGCTGCTTCACGAAAGCCGTGACTCCCTCCATCAGTGGGCGATGGCCCGTCAGCTCAGCTGGATTGAAGACGAAAGCAACCAGGATGACGCTTACGATCGCAACTTTCTCCGCCTGCGGATTCTCCCGCTGCTTCATGCTCGCTGGCCGCACTTTGCCGAGGCCGTGGCGCGCAGCGCCAGCCTGTGCGGCGAACAGGAACAGCTGCTGGATGAAATGCTGGCCGCCGAGCTGGCAACGCTGGTTGCTGAGGACAGTTCGTTAACTATCGCTCCGTTGACGACTATGAGCGCGCCTCGGCGGGCCGCGCTGCTGCGCCGCTGGCTGGCTGGGCTCAATGCGCCAATGCCTTCGCGCGAGGTGCCGGAGCGTATCTGGCGTGAAGTGGCGATGGCGCGCGAGGATGCGTTTCCCTGTTTGCGCCTTGGCCCGTTTACCGTTCGCCGCTACCAGCAGCGTCTGTACTGGGTGAGATATATTCCAGGCCAGAGTGAGACAATGCTGGAGTGGCGCGATACTGCCAGCCCGCTGCCGTTACCTGACGGTCTCGGCGAGCTGAGCTTACTGTCCGGCGGGCCGTTACGCGGGCCGCGCGAGGGAGAAGCCGTTACTGTTCGCTTTCGTGCCAGCGGTAATCTGCATATCGTGGGTCGCAACGGTGGTCGCAAGCTGAAAAAAATCTGGCAGGAGCTGGGCGTTGCGCCCTGGCGGCGCGATACGACTCCGCTACTGTTCTATGGCGAAACGCTTATTGCCGCCGCCGATGGTCTGTTTATTACCGTCGATGGGAAAGTTCAGGAAAGTGAAGGCTTACAGATGAGATGGAGGAAAACGGGCGGCTAGGCCACCCGTTTTGATTCAGGACTCGCTAACGACTACCGTACCGATTTGCGGATGGCTGAAGCTGGCGATTTTATCCAGGCGCAGTTCGCGGACGTTCCCGGCGAGCTCTACGACCAGATACTCGATATTTTTGCGCGAGATAAGATCGTTGGCCTTCGCTTGCAGCTGTTCGCCATCTTTGAGCTCCAGCGCCAGGACCAGATGGTGCTGACAGGCAAGTTCGAGGTTGTCATAATCATCGCAATTGATGGGTTGATAAGTATCATTCATTGACATAATCGCTCACCAGTAAGTTTGCCGCCGCATATGCGGCCTTTTCCCTGACTGACTCAGCAAGGGCCTGATCCGCCGCAACCTCATTCAATACTTTCAACACGCAACCTAGCGCATCCGGGATATACCCAAGGTCCCCGCTGGCTATTTCCGCATACCGCTTGCGTATTAACTCACAATATTTTTCCACATGCCCTCCTGTCAGCGTTCTGACTTAACCGTGGGATGTAAGTTTAAGCCTACGAAGATAAACTCTGTTTAGCAAGGTGACTATACCATAGTCATTTAAGCAATATCAGCAGGATGAGAGGCGATCCGTCGATTGCTGACAGCCTTTTGCCGTCAGTTTCGCTACAATGTACGCCATTTTTATCAGGAGTAGAGTCATGGCGCTGAAAGCGACGATTTATAAAGCGACGGTGAACGTAGCCGACCTGGACCGCAACCAGTTTCTGGATGCCAGTTTGACGCTTGCCCAGCATCCGTCGGAAACCCAGGAGCGCATGATGCTGCGCCTGCTGGCGTGGATTAAATACGCCGACGAGCGTCTGCAGTTTACCCGCGGTTTATCTTCCGACGATGAAGCGGAACTCTGGCTGCTTAACGATCATCTGGGCGTGGATCTTTGGATTGAACTGGGGCTACCGGACGAGCGGCGAATTAAAAAAGCCTGCTCGCGGGCCCAGCAGGTGGCGCTGTTCGCCTATAATAGTCGGGCGGCAGAAATCTGGTGGCAGCAAAACCAGAACAAAATGGCTCAGTTTTCGAAGCTGTCGGTGTGGTATTTGGATGATACTCAGCTGGCGCAGCTCAGCGCTTTTGCCGATCGGACCATGTCGCTGCAGGCGACCATCCAGGACGGCGCTATCTGGTTATCTGACGCTAAGAATAATCTGGAAATTCATTTAACGGCCTGGCAAACACCCGCATGATTACGATTAGCCGCAGCGTCGCGATTGCGGAGGACGAGATTTCACTTTCCGGCATACGCGCGCAGGGCGCGGGCGGTCAGCACGTGAATAAGTCCTCAACGGCTATTCATTTGCGCTTTGATATTAAAGCCTCGAGCCTGCCTGACTATTATAAGGAACGTCTGCTTACCGCCAGCCACCACTTAATTTCTGCCGAGGGTGTGGTTATCATTAAGGCTCAGGAATATCGCAGCCAGGAAATGAATCGTGAAGCGGCAATTGCGCGTCTGGTTGCCCTAATACAAGAATTAACCGCCGTGCAGAAGAGCCGCCGGGAGACGCGACCAACCAGGGCCTCAAAAGAGCGCCGACTGGCTTCAAAGGCGCAAAAATCCTCAGTTAAAGCGCTGCGTGGAAAGGTTCGCCAGTAAGAATATGGCGAACCGGTGGAATGGATGATAAGGAATTTACAGTGAAGAAAATCGTATTTTCAGTCGTGGCGGCCTGTTCGCTCTTTGCCCTGTTCGGCTGTAACCATCGTACGGAAATGGAAACGTTACAGCCGGCGCCGATGGAAGAGCTAAAACCGATGCAGCAGAGCTGGCGCGGCGTGCTGCCGTGCGCCGACTGCGAAGGGATTGAAACCTCGCTCTTTCTTGAGAAAGACGGCACCTGGGTGATGAATGAACGATATCAGGGCGTTAGCCGCGAACCTTCCTCTTTTGCTTCATATGGTACCTGGGCGCGCACGGCTGATAAGCTGGTGCTGACCGACAGCAAAGGCGAGAAGTCTTATTATCGGGCGAAGGGCGATAAGCTGGAAATGCTCGATCGCGACGGTAACCCCATCGAGTCGACGCTGAACTATACGCTTGAATCAGTCAAAGCCAGTCTGCCCATCACGCCAATGGCGATGCGCGGAATGTACTTCTATATGGCGGATGCGGCGACCTTTACCGATTGCGCGACCGGCAAGCGAGTGGCTGTCGCCAATAATGCTCAGCTCGAGCGTGATTATGCCGCTGCGCGCGGTACGGATACTCGACCGGTGCTGCTGGTGGTTGAGGGGCACTTTACGCTGGAAGCGAATCCGGATTCGGGAGCGCCGGTTAAAGTTCTGGCGGTGGATTCACCCGGCAAGTTTTATCAAAAAGAAGACTGCAATTCTCGTTAATTAATTGAGTCCTACGAGGCGGCTTGTCTTGATATAAATTCCCAATTTAAGATGCCCGATATACTGCAATTGTGTTTCGGGCTTAAAGTTTGCCACATCCCCCTCACGCATATGAAGCAAGTCTGATGGGCTAATCCAGCCCGGTTGAGCCAGGGTCAGCGGGTGTCCGGCCTTCGCGAAGGCATCGCTGACAAACTCCGAACAAAACCACATTTTTTTGTCCCCGGATGCTGCATCGCTCAGTTGGGCTTTGGCCAGACCGTTCACGCACTGCTGGCGGAAATCTTTTGAGAAGGGATTCAGGGTGCATAGCTGTTTGGTGACCATAAAGGGCACAAATTCAATAATGCCGCGATAGTTATAGGCGCTGTTTCTGTTTTTATAGGCGAAATTTTTAATGCCAGCGGCCTGTTGCGGCGTGAGGTCAGGCGCTCTTAGGGCAAACAGCTTATCGCTGTGCTGCATCGCTTGCTGGAGAGGCACAACCTGCACCCCAGCGCCGGTTGCCTCTGCAACCTGGTTATCACCGATATAGATAGCGACATGGCTAACGGAGGATGTGCTAAGAGCACGAATCCCCAGGGACGTCACGTCAATGCTGGAAGAGAAAAGGAGATCGCCGGGGAGCAGGTCTTGTGCGTTAATTTCAGTCAGCGTGTTATTAGCCACCGAGCTCTGGCGCTGAAGTTTAATCGCCCATTGCTGCGATGGTTGCTTAATAGTGGAAGCGGAAGGCTCTGACCGGCTGACGTCTACCGTGCAGGCAGAAAGTAAGAACGATACGGGAAAAAGCAGGACATGATTAGCCCGTCGTTTAGCCATGATTACAATCCTTGTAAAAAAGAGGCTCTGAAACCAGAGCCTCTTTTGGCGTTAACCTTTAATTTGTTGTACCAGGTAATTCACGATATCGCCGGTTTTAATCAGCTGTTTCTCGCCGCTGCGGCGATATTTATATTCAATATCGTCGTTGTCGAGGTTACGGTCGCCCAGCACGATGGTATGCGGAATTCCGATAAGCTCCATATCGGCGAACATCACGCCCGGACGCTCTTTACGGTCATCCATCAGCACTTCAATGCCCAGCGCGGTTAGCTCAGCATACAGCTTCTCAGCCAGCTCCTGCACGCGATAGGATTTGTGCATGTTCATCGGCAGAATCGCAACCTGGAACGGGGCGATAGCTTCCGGCCACAAGATCCCGCGCTCGTCAAAGTTCTGCTCAATGGCTGCCGCCACCACGCGAGTCACCCCGATACCGTAGCAGCCCATAGTCAGGATCTGATTACGGCCATCCTCGCCCTGTACGGAGGCTTTCATCGCTTCAGAGTACTTGGTACCCAGCTGGAAGATGTGGCCCACTTCGATACCGCGTTTAATCAACAGCGTGCCTTTACCGTCCGGGCTCGGGTCACCGGCCACTACGTTACGGATATCTGCCACTTCAGGAGTGGCGACGTCGCGATCCCAGTTGATGCCGAAGTAGTGTTTACCGTCAATGTTCGCGCCCGCGGCGAAATCGCTCATGGCGGCAACGGTACGGTCAATAATCACCGGAACAGGCATATTAACCGGGCCAAGAGAACCGGGACCCGCTTTCACCAGCGCGCGAATCTCTTCTTCGGTTGCGAAGGTCAGCGGGCTGGCGACCTGCGGCAGTTTTTCCGCTTTGACTTCGTTCAGTTCATGATCGCCGCGAACCAGCAGGGCTATCAGCGAATACTCACTGTCTTCTACTGCTTTTACAAGCAGGGTTTTCACGGTTTTTTCAATCGGCAAATTGAACTGCTCGACCAGCTCGGCGATGGTTTTAGCGTCAGGCGTATCGACCAGGGACATTTCCTGCGTGGCGGCCGCGCGCGGCTCTTTCGGCGCAACGGCTTCGGCGAACTCAATATTGGCCGCGTAGTCAGAAGAGTCAGAGAAAATGACGTCATCTTCACCGCTCTGCGCCAGTACCTGGAATTCGTGAGATGCGCTGCCGCCGATAGAACCGGTGTCAGCCTGTACCGCGCGGAAATCCAGCCCCATACGGCTGAAGATTTTGCTGTACGCGGCGTACATCGCGTCGTAGGTCTCCTGCAGCGATTCCTGAGAGGTATGGAAAGAGTAAGCATCTTTCATCAGGAATTCACGGGAACGCATTACGCCGAAACGCGGGCGAACTTCGTCACGGAATTTGGTCTGGATCTGATAGAAGTTCAGCGGCAGCTGTTTGTAAGAGCTCAGCTCATTACGAATCAGGTCGGTGATGACTTCTTCATGAGTCGGGCCGAGTACGAACGGACGTTCGCCACGGTCAGCAATACGCAGCAGTTCCGGGCCGTACTGTTCCCAACGACCACTCTCTTGCCACAGCTCAGAGGGCTGAACTACCGGCATTAACACCTCGATTGCACCAGCGTTGTTCATCTCTTCACGCACGATGTTTTCGACTTTTTTCAGGACGCGCACGCCGGTCGGCAGCCAGGTATATAACCCAGAGGCCAGCTTGCGGATCATCCCGGCGCGCAGCATCAGCTGATGGCTGATAACCTCGGCGTCGGCAGGTGTCTCCTTCAGAGTGGAGAGCAGGTATTGGCTAGTACGCATGTTGTTACGGTTCCATTTGGACGATCGATACAGGCTGGAAGCCAGCCTGACACAAAAAAGTGGTTTAGTTTACCAGTGTGGCAAAGATGCCAAAAGAGAGGAGAATAAAATTAGCGTGCTTCGAGAGAAAAGACTTCAAAACCGGACGAAATCACCCGCCAGCGCACGTTAAAATCCAGCAGCCAGACGGCGTAGGTTTTACCCGGCTCCTCTTCTTTGCGGTATGCCGGTCGCGGATCCTGCGCCAGAACTTCGCTAATAAACGACTTAAGACGAGGATAGCGTCGCTCCAGCGTTAAAATTTGCGCTTCTGTATCCGGCGTGAAACTCACCGCTACTTCCGCCCCTGGAGCCTCCTGAGCATAGCTTGCGCTGGCATCCGGCAGTGCTTCGGCAAAGGGCAGGTAAGGTTTGATATCCACGACCGGCGTTCCATCTACCAGGTCCAGGCTGCCTAACTCAAGCACGACGTGTTCTTTCTGGCAGCGAATACCTTTTAGCTCGACCAGAGACATACCGATTGGATTAGGACGAAAGGTCGAACGGGTAGCGAATACGCCCATTCGCGCGTTACCGCCGAGGCGGGGAGGGCGGACGGTAGGACGCCAGCCACCTTCCATGGTCTGATGAAACACAAACAGGACCCACAGATGGCTGAAATTTTCCAGGCCGCGTACGGCATCGGCCTGATTATAGGGAGGCAAAAGGTGTAATTCGCCGCCGCCGTTTTTAACCAGCCCGGGCTGGCGGGGAACGGCAAATTTTTCTTTATAGGGCGAGCGAATAACGCCTATCTGCGCAAACTGAAAAGCACTCATTGCGCCGTAACGTTAAGCGCTGATCCCAGGCAAACGGCCTGGCGGTAGCAGCCAGGGGTTCCGCTGGTCACTTCGCAGCGGTGCAGCAGCACAGCGTTGGCTTTCATTTTTGCCGCATTAATCTGCATACGTTTGCGAGCCGTCGGGATATTGGGCGGAGAGTCTTGATTAGAGGCCTGACATGATTCACCGGTGACTTCACCCAGTTCGCGGAAAGGTTTACCCACCAACTCTGTTGCATCGGTATAGATTCTTACCGGGGCCGGGCGCGTCGCTTTCGGTTTGGCCGGTTCCGATTTGGCTGGCTGAGTGACCGTACTTTGCACAGGTTCGACTGGCGATCTGCTTAGCATGGAACAACCGCTTAACATGAGTGCTAACAAACAGACCGGTAAAGCACGCATAGTATTTCCTCAATAAATAATAAAACAGGGCGCTATTGAATCAGGTGCTTGCATAAATGACAAGACGGGCATAAGCCCGTCCTGAATGATATTACGCTGAGAATAGATTACCAGCCTTTCACCGCGCCGCCGTTAAAGATTTTGTTGGCTGCTTCGTAAACTTCGTCACTCTGGTAAGCCTGAACAAATTTCTTAACATTTTCCGCATCTTTGTTGTCTTCGCGAGCGACAATCAGGTTCACGTACGGAGACTCTTTACCTTCGACAAAAATACCGTCTTTTGCCGGGGTCAGGCCAATCTGGCTGGCGTAGGTGGTATTAATAACCGCCAGTGCGATCTGCGCATCATCCAGAGAGCGCGGCAGCTGCGGGGCTTCCAGCTCAACAATTTTCAGGTTTTTCGGGTTTTCAATAATATCCAGTGAGGTTGGCAGCAGACCAACGCCTTCTTTCAGTTTGATCAGACCAACCTGCTGCAGCAGCAGCAGAGATCGGCCAAGGTTGGTTGGATCGTTAGGAATGGCGACCTGCGAGCCCGGCTGCAGCTCATCCAGCGATTTGATTTTTTTCGAGTAACCGGCAATGGGATAGACAAACGAGTTGCCGACGGAAACCAGCTTGTAGCCGCGGTCTTTAATCTGCTGGTCCAGATACGGTTTATGCTGGAAGGCATTAACGTCAATATCGCCTTTGCTCAGCGCTTCGTTAGGCAGCACGTAATCGTTGAAGGTAACCAGTTCAACATCGAGGCCGTATTTATCTTTTGCTACTTTCTGCGCAACCTCAGCAACCTGCTGTTCCGCGCCGACGATCACGCCGACTTTGATGTGGTTTGGATCCTTTTCGTCCTGACCGCAACCCACCAGCGCCAAAGAACCGATTAACGCGCCGACTGCCGCAAAGGTTTTGAAATTAAAGGCCATGTTATTTCCTTCCTGTAAGATTCTGTATTGTGTGTGATGTTATTTGTGAGTCACAGCCCGGACGATACGATCGCCAGAGAATTGAATTAAATAAACCAGAATAACCAGCAACACCAGCACGGTATTCATTACCGTTGCATTGTAGCCGATATAACCGTACTGATAGCCAATCTGTCCCAGGCCGCCGGCACCGACGGCACCGCCCATGGCGGAATAGCCAACCAGCGTGATAAGGGTAATCGTTGCCGCATTCACCAGACCCGGAAGCGCTTCCGGCAGAAGAACCTTACGCACGATCTGCATCGGCGTTGCGCCCATCGCGCGGGATGCTTCGATAAGGCCGGTTGGGATCTCCAGCAGGGCGTTTTCCACCATGCGGGCGATAAACGGCGCGGCGCCAACCGTCAGCGGGACAATGGCAGCCTGCAGGCCAATCGACGTGCCAACAATCACGCGAGTGAATGGGATCATCCACACCAGCAGGATAATAAAAGGAATCGAACGGAAAATGTTCACCACCGCCGAAAGCGTGCGGTAGAGCTTCGCATTAGCGACAATTTGCCCGGGACGGGTGACGTACAGCAGCACGCCGACCGGCAGGCCAAGAACAAAACCGAAGAAGCCGGAGACAAACGTCATGGCCAGCGTTTCCCATACGCCGCGAACCAGCAGCCAGATCATTGGTTCAGACATATCCCAGTACCTCTACTTTTACATGATGTTCCTGCAACCAGGCGATCGCGGCCTGGGTATCTTCCTGCGAGCCGTGCATCTCGGTCAGCATGATGCCGAACTTGACGCCGCCCGCGTAATCCATCTGCGCGCTAATAATGTTGTTATTCACATTAAAACGACGGGCAGTCTCCGAAAGCAGCGGGGCATCTACGGAATGACCGGTAAACTCCATGCGCAGCATAGGCACGCTATCGGCAAGAGCCTCAGGTTTAAGGCGGGCCTGATAATCATCCGGGATATCAAGGTGCAGCGTTGACTGGATAAACTGCTGCGCCAGAGGCGTTTTGGGATGAGAGAACACCTCGCTCACCGTATCCTGCTCAATAAGCTGGCCGTTGCTGATAACGGCAACGCAATCACAGATGCGTTTAACGACATCCATTTCGTGGGTAATCAGCAAAATCGTCAGGCCCAGGCGACGGTTGATATCCTTCAGCAGTTCCAGAATCGAACGCGTAGTGGCCGGGTCCAGCGCGCTGGTGGCTTCGTCGCAGAGCAGGACTTTTGGATTGCTCGCCAGCGCACGGGCGATGGCCACGCGCTGCTTTTGCCCGCCGGAGAGATTCGCCGGATAGCTATCGTGTTTATCTCCCAGACCGACGAGATCCAGCAGCTCGGTCACCCGACGCTTGATTTCATCTTTAGAGGTATTGTCGAGCTCCAGAGGCAACGCCACGTTACCGAACACGGTACGTGAGGCAAGCAGGTTAAAGTGCTGGAAAATCATGCCAATCTGGCGGCGAGCGCGAGTCAGCTCTTTTTCTGAAAGCGCCGTCAGCTCCTGGCCGTCGACCTGGACGCTGCCCAGCGTTGGACGTTCAAGCAGGTTAACGCAGCGGATTAACGTACTTTTACCCGCGCCGGAAGCGCCGATGACGCCATAAATTTGTCCGGCAGGAACATGCAGGCTGACATCGTTCAGCGCCTGTATGCTGCGGTTCCCCTGCTGGAACACTTTGGTGATATTCGAAAGTTTAATCATCAGTTATTTATTATCATTTAGCCGTTTGCCGTGGCATTTTCTTCTGCCGTGTCCAGGCGATGCCTGTCAATGAAATGGATGTTAAGGCATCCAGACGTCTAAATCAATCTGACTCTGTATAATGAGCACTTTCTTGCGTCCGGAAACATGCGATACTAGGCGAATTAGCCTTTATCAGGAGCAAACCGGTGGCAATGTCAGTACCCGCAATTTTTCTTGACCGTGATGGCACGATTAATGTCGATCACGGATACGTCCATGAAATCGACAATTTTGAATTTATCGATGGCGTCATTGACGCGATGCGTCAATTAAAGGAGATGGGCTATGCGCTGGTGCTGGTGACCAACCAGTCCGGTATCGCCCGCGGCAAGTTTACTGAAGAGCAGTTTGAAACGCTGACGGAGTGGATGGACTGGTCGCTGGCCGATCGCGGCGTTGACCTGGATGGCATCTATTATTGTCCTCACCATCCTCAGGGAACCGTTGAAGAGTTTCGCCAGACCTGCGACTGCCGTAAACCGCATCCGGGGATGCTCATCTCGGCGCGCGACTACCTGCACATTGATATGGCGGCCTCATATATGGTGGGCGATAAAATTGAAGATATGCAGGCGGCCTTAGCGGCGGAAGTTGGCACGAAAGTATTGGTACGCACCGGTAAACCCGTCACTCCAGAAGCGGAAAGTGCTGCCGATTGGGTGCTAAACAGCCTGGCAGACCTGCCGGATGCGATTAAAAAGCGGCAGAAATAGGCGTTATGTATAAAAGATGAGCGGTTGAAATAAAAATGCATTTTACCGCTTGTCACCGCAAAATAACTCCCTATAATGCGCTCCCACTGACACGGCAGATGTGAATCACTTCACACAAACAGCCGGTTGGTTGAAGAGAAAAAATCCTGAAAACAGGGTTGACTCTGAAAGAGGAAAGCGTAATATACGCCACCTCGCAACGATGAGCGAAAGCCACGTTGCACTGCTCTTTAACAATTTATCAGACAATCTGTGTGGGCACTCAAAGTGACATGGATTCTTAACGTCCTCGGACGAAAAATGAATACCAAGTCTCAAAGAGTGAACACGTAATTCATTACGAAGTTTAATTCTACGAGCATCAAACTTAAATTGAAGAGTTTGATCATGGCTCAGATTGAACGCTGGCGGCAGGC